>NZ_JABMCX010000017.1 GCF_013179505.1 Paenarthrobacter sp. CM16
CCGGGGGAGATCTCCACTGTCTTCTCGCCGCCCACTGGATACTCTGCCGGGTGGCTGGTGTAGAGCCGCTTGAGGCTGGATCGTTGCGGAATCCACTGCAGGACGGTGAAGAGGACAACTCCTGGATCCTGTTGCATGGCGTGGAAGGTCCGCTCGAAAACGGAGGCCGTGGTGTTCACTTGGTACCTGCCGTTGCGGGATCGTGCTCGGTGCGGGCGTTGATGTCCTCCAGGGATTTGCCCGCTGTGGAGGCGCCGAAGATCACCACGCCAAGCACGCCGATGGTCAGCACCACGGTTGTCATGGTGAACACTCCGCCGAAGCCGAGGGAAGCGGCGAAGATGCCGATGATAGACGGGGCCAGGATGCTGCCGATGCGGCCCACGGCGCTGGCCAGGCCAACGCCGGTGGCGCGCATCCAGGTGGGGAAGAGTTCCGGAGTGTAGGCGTAGACGCCGGCGTAGGTGCCGTTGAGGAAGAAGGACAACGTTGCTGCGGCCATCAGGATCATGCCGGAATCGTTGGACTGGCTCAGCCAGAATGCGCTGATGGCCGATCCTGCCAGGTACAAGGCGATGGTGTTCTTGCGGTCAATCCGGTCACACAGCCAGGCGGCTGAGAAGTACCCGGGGATTTGTGCCAGGTAAATGAGGATGGAGAACTCGAAGCTCTTGGTGATGGTGATTCCGCGGCCTACCAACAGGGTGGGAATCCAGGAGAAGAAGCCGTAGTAGGAGAAGGTGATCACGAACCAGATCAGCCAGATCACTGCGGTCCGGCGACGCATGGCCTTGGACCACATGAACTTCAAGGCGTTCCAGATGTTGATCTTCTGTTGGTGCGTGGCGATCTCTTCCTCGGCTGCGGGCAACGGATCCAAGGGCTTTCCGGTGGCCTTGACAACGCTTTGCTCGAATCGGTCCACTACTTCGGTTGCCTCGGCAATACGGCCGCGGCTGATCAGGTAGCGCGGCGATTCCGGCAGGCTGCGCCGCCACCAGAGGAGAAGAAGGATGGGAATGGCAGTGATGACCTGCGCCCAGCGCCAGCCGTCCTCACCGAGCGGGACAACGAAGCGGCCGATCAGCGCAGCGCCCACGAAGCCGAAGGAGAAGAACCCGGCCAACGTGCCGATGAACCAGCCGCGGCGCTTGGGTGGAATGAACTCGGACAGGAACGGGGCAATAATCACGCTCTCGGCGCCAGCGCCCAATCCTGCAAAGACCCGTGCAATCAGGAAGATCTCGAAGTTGGGAGCCATGGCAGCAACTACCGACATGACGCAATAGAAGGCCAAAGCCCACAGCATGACCTTTTTGCGGCCGAAACGGTCGCCCATCCAGCCGGCCAGGATCGCTCCGAAGAAGAATCCCAGCGGGGCAGCTGAGCCCACCAGGCCGAGGCTGGCGGTGCTGAGCCCCCACAATTCCTGGATGCGTGGGAGCAGGAAGGCCACCACTGCGCCGTCCATGCCGTCGAAGGAGTATCCGAGGCCTCCGATGAGAAGAAGCTTGTAATGTGGTCGACTGAGAGCCAGACGATCCAAGCGTGCTGTGAGAGACATGGGGATTCCTGCCAAAGTGGGCCAAGTTGTACATTTTTAGGAATATGCACAGATCTGTGCAGATACGATGTATTGAAGTTACGGCCAAAGTGTGAGGTAGGTCAATAGGTGGAAGAAGATTTCGACTCGTCAACATTGACCGAGTGGCTGGACAGCCGTGTCCAAGGGCGGAAGCTCGCGGCGCGCCAGATGCAGGTCATCGGCATTCTCAGGTCCCAGCCTCGGCTCGCGTCCTACGGCTCGGTCAGCGACATTGCCGCGGTAGCCGCTTCCAATGCCTCCACGGTCACCAGAACCGCGCAAACACTGGGATTCAAGGGCTGGGCGGACTTTCAGTTCGAGCTCCGGTCCAGGTTTCTGGCATCCCTGAGCGCGGTGGAAGTTGCGGCCGAACACAACGGCCACGTGAGTAGTCCTGCACAGGCTGCAGTGTCCACGGACAGGGCAAATCTGGCCCATTTTGAGCGCACTCTGGATGCGGACACCCTCCACAACATTGCCAAGGCAATCGCAGGTGCCCGGCAAACCTTTATTGTGGCCGCGGGCAGTTACGCCATTCCCGGCAAAGCGCTGGAGCACAACGCGATCATCGCCGGTTACAACGTCAGGCTCCTGGACGCCGACGTCGCTGCCCTCACCAACGCCATTGCACGGCTCGGTGCAGAGGACCTGGTCATTGCCATCAGCCTCTGGCGGGTCTACGACAGCACCATCCGCGCCGTGGACATCGCCCACAATCTGGGCACGCCCATCGTTTCCATCACCGACAGCGCCGGATCACCCGTGGCAGTGCACGCCGAGCACAGGATTGTGGTGCCCACTGAAGGTGCCGGTTTCTTCCCGTCCCTGACAGGTGCGGTGGCCGCGGTCCAGGCGATCGCCGTCGAGCTTGCGTCCCTGGACCGCGAGCGTTCCAACCAGAACATCGCCGCTTCGGAGCGGACTTGGGACCAGATGCGGATCATGCATCCGCGCTCAAGTTCCTAGGGCTGTGTCTTCCTGACCCTGTTTGGGTTCACCGGGACCTAAAAACAACCCCTTTGGGTTACTTTTCGGCCGCGGCGGCGCCAAAGAAGGTGGGGAAGGTACGGAAATTACGACGCCGGGACCTCCTGGGCGGGCAGCCCACCACCGATCAGGGCCAGGTTTTGGATGACGGCGAGGCCAAACTGTGCGGTGTCATTGGTGGAAACGGTGGGTGCTTCATCCACGGGCTGGAGTACATAGGGTGGCAGGATCTTCTTCAGCGTGAAGGCCTCGCTGTGGTTGAGGTTTTCCCCGCCCTCGGCAAAGCTCTCCCACGCCAGAGCAGCCAATTCCGGAGACCCCAACCGGGCCGCCGCATAGGCCGTGAGCCGGCTGTGCGCCTGGGTGAGGTAGATACCAGCCAGGGGTTGACCTACTTCCGCGATCTGCTCCTCCGGGGTGGCCAGGAACAGCCGGCAGTACTGCATCCAGGCTTCCTCGAAATCCTTGTCCGGCACCAGGCTGATCAGTTCGCTGCAGATTTCCACTAAACCGAACACGGCACTCAGGTGCGAGACGCTGATGGCTTCCCTGCCGGCGTCGAACCTTCCTGCATCCAGGTCGTAGAGCGCCTCGCCAGTCAGGAAGCCGTACTTCAGCGCGCCGATGTCTGCCATGGTTCCCAGGAGTCGATCCCGTGAGCGCGGGTTGCCGGTACGCTCCCAATCGGTGAGCCAGGTGGCGGCCAGGGAGCCCCAGTCCGTACCCAGCCCCACACCCAAGGCGCCGCGGTCCGGGCGGTAGGTATCGGCGTCGGGCCTGACTTTGCGGACGGGATCCAGGCCGAGGAAGTTCTGGTCGCTGTCCACCAGTTCGGTGAGGAGATCGCCGGTGCGTTCATCGGCGGTCAGGTAGTAGTAGAAGCGCCGGTATGCCGGGGTGCTGATGCGCAGTTGCTTGGCGCTGCAACCCCAGTGCTGGACGTTGTGCCGTGAACCCAGCCCGCGCCATGGCCCAAGGTGGTAGACGTCCACCTCGCCCGTGTGCCGGGTCATGGCCTCGGCATAGCGGAAGACGTCCGCGCGGCCCGTCCGGAGGTACATGTACCAGAGCCAGAGATCGGGGGAGAGCTCGGAGTTGTCCCAGGCATAACCGCCTACGTCGTAGCGCCACACGTGCCTGTCCGTGTCGTAGGTGTGCATGACGTCGCCGTAGTTCCAGAATCCGTACCAGCGGCGCTGCTCGGTCTGGCCCTGGTAGAAGTCGAACAGGAAGTCCAGCTTGTCTTCCAGCTCTGCCGTGGCGGGGGTGCTGCGGTCCACCGGAGCCCAATCGCCGAAGACGCCTGCCGCGTGCAGGTACTCAGGGGAGGGCTGCAACAGTGGGGGAGTGGCCGCAGCTTTGGCATCCGCGGCAAGGCTTTCGGTGCCGGGGGTGGTGTTGTAGGCGAAGAGCGTCAGCTCATGCGTCCGGGCGATGCCGGTGGGGTTGCCGAAGCCGGGTTCGTAGTCCTCATAGGTGATTTCCAGGCCCTCAAGCTGGTCCTCGAACGTTTCCTGGCCAAGGCCGTCGTGGTAGAAACGGAGGTCCATGGGCTGGGCCTCAGGGGAGTAGAGCCATGCGGTCATCTTTGCTTCCGCGGTGGCTGCCCCGCGGATATCCAACTGTCCCGGATGCGACTGCCAGAAGTCCCGGATACCAACGCCGAAGCCACCGCGGACATCGCTCAGGGAGCAGAAGCCTGCCGCCCGGGTGCCGCCCGAAATCCCCACCCAGCCGTGGCCCGGGGCCGTCCGTTTGCGCAGCTCAAAGCCATCTGCCGTCAATTGCGTCAGGGTGTAATCGTTCCAACCCGGGATGAGATGGAGGCGCTCGGAAACCAGCGGGCTCCACTTGCCCAGCGGCGGCGTTGCCCGCCCGGCGATCTGTGCAGTGCGGACCGCCTCGCCCGGATCCCGGCGCAGGCCAGTCAATCCGCGCACGGCCTCGACCAGGAATCCGCCATCGGCACCGGCAATCCGGACGTGCCGGTCATGCAGTTCGCTCTCGAGCGGCACAGTGAACTCGACGCCCAGCCCCGCCAGGAAATCCTGTTCGGCGTCGCCGTCCCAGATGAACGAGTGCATCATCCTGACGCTGCGGGCTCCTGCGTAAAAGTAGAAACGGACGGTGAAGGGGAGCCATTCCTTGGCGCCGTCATCGGCGCGGTGCCGGCCCTCCACCTTCACCACCGCGCGGACAGGACCGGCCTGCTCCACGGTGACGCTGGTGGTGTGGCCGGTGAAGCCCGTGCGGGTGGTGGTGCCTGTTCCTTCTGTGGCGCCCGACTGCAGCAGGCTCACCAAGCGGCCGGCCTTCGCCACCACGTTGCCATCCCGGCGAAGCTCGGTGAACAGGGTGTTGCCGCTCTTGTGCAGGGCCATGTCCAGTGTGCCCGTGGATACGGTGATGGTCTTGTCATCTTCGATGACCGTCACCTCGTCCGGGCGCTCAGACCCCGGGCGTTCGACGGCGGCTGCCGGACCGGCGTCGTGCGTTGGGATCGGGTGGGTGACGCTGTAGGCGTCCGCTGGCTGATTCGTTGCTCCGATGGCGATGCCGGCCCATTTGAGGGTCCCGTCGGGCCAAGTGGCCAGGGGCCAGGTTTGGGCTTTGACGGTGCTGCCGCTGGAATCGTGGACCCGGAGGACGCCGGCGTCCTGCACGGTGCCGCGTTGGAACGGCATACCCCACGTCGTGCCGGCGCTGAGTGCGGCGGGCGGTTCGCCATCGATCCACGTGATCGGGGCGTGCTGAGTCATGGTCATTCCACCTAAGAGTCTGGGAAAACGCTTTCTTTGAGACGTTTCGACAACTTACCCGCGGGATGCCTGAAGCCGCAAGGGGTGCCCGGGCGATGGTCCCTTGAAACCCTTGACTCCACTTCCGCGGGGGCGTATCGTACAACCAAATGGTTGTAGATCAGCTCAGTAAAACCCCCTCCGGAGACGTCGAACTGGATCGCCTGTTCCAGGCCTTGGCCGACGCCACCCGCAGGGACATCGTGGCCCGGGTGACGGCAGGGGAGTACTCGGTCTCCGGATTGGCTGCGCTGTACACCATGAGTTTCGCGGCCGTGCAAAAGCATGTAGCGGTCTTGGAACGGGCCTCCCTGGTGACCAAGGAGAAACGTGGGAGGGAGCAGATTGTGCGGGGAAACCATGATGGACTGCAAAAAGCCCGGCACCTGTTAGACCAATTCGAAATGATCTGGCGGCAGCGGGCCAGCCGGATCGCGGACATACTCGCTGAAGATAATGAAAGGGATCTGCCATGACTGTTGTCAGCGTAAACAAGGATGCTGAGGCCCTGAGCTTCACCATCGTGGCCGAGTTCGAAGCCGACGTGAAGCGCGTCTGGAGGATCTGGGAAGATCCCCGGCAGTTGGAACGCTGGTGGGGACCGCCTACCTGGCCGGCCACTTTTGAAACCCACGAGTTCACCGCCGGGGGCAAGGCTGCCTATTACATGACCGGCCCGGACGGAACCAAGGCCCGCGGTTGGTGGAAGTTCACGGCCATCAACGCCCCGGACCACTTGGAATTCGACGACGGTTTTGCCGACGAACAAGGCGAGCCCGTAGATGACCTGGGCATCACCCACGCCACCGTGAAGCTCGAACCCCTGGACAACCGCACGCGCATGACCATCACCTCCCGCTTCGAATCCGAGGAACAGATGCAGAAGATGGCCGAGATGGGCATGGAAGAAGGAATGCGCGAGGCAATCGAGCAGATCGATACCGTGCTTGCCACCAACTAGGCACTGAACCACAAGCAAAAAGAAGCCGACGACGACGGGTGCCTCCCGTCGTCGTCGGCGTATTGTTTAAGTCCCCGGCCGCCTTTCGAAACGGACCAGTGACATGGCGCGATTGATCATCATGGGACCTCCAGGCGTCGGCAAAGGCACGCAGGCCGAGTACCTCGCACGGCATTTCTCGATCCCCGCCATTTCCACAGGTGACCTGTTCCGCGGGCACGTCCGGAACAAAACCGAGCTCGGAGCCGAAGCGAGCGGGTACATGGACCACGGCGAATTTGTGCCGGACCATGTCACCACGGACATGCTGCGCCAAAGGCTTGAGGACAATGACGCGGACGCCGGTTTCCTCCTGGACGGTTATCCGCGGACGGTGATCCAGATTGGTGCCTTGGATGAGATGCTGGCCGCCAAGGGCCGGGCGCTTGGAGCGGTTCTGGCCCTGACCGCCCCCGACGGGGAGTTGGTGGCGCGCATGCTTCGTCGAGCCAAGGAACAGGGCCGTGCGGATGACACGGAATCGGTCATCCAGCGACGGTTGGAATTGTATCGGGACGAAACCCAGCCAGTGCTGACCGCCTATTCGCACCGCGGAATCCTGGTGACCATTGACGGATCGGGTGATCGGGAGTCGATCACGGCAGCCGCGATTGCTGCGGTGGAAGGGGCTCTGGCAGCTTAGCCGGTTGCGGCAGGAGCTCCAGCGCTCAATGAGCGGAGGTAGGCCGCGAAACCTTGCGGCGCCCGGGCGTGGGTCCTGCCCGAGGTCACCACGCGGATGCTGTCCGTTGATGTCACCGTAAAACCCTGCCGGCGAAGACGCTCCACCAATCCACGATCCTCATGGGAGCGCATCAAAGGAAAGCCGCCCGCCGCGAGGTAGGCCGAAGCCCGGATGCCCAGATTGGCTCCGTAAATATGGGAGTGGTCCTCGCGGAACGGGTGCAGCTCCAACCAGCGTCCCAGCACCGACGGGTCAACATCCGCTGGGTCTGGCTCTACCGAACCCAGGACGGCGTCGGCGCCTTTGTTGGCAAGATCGAGCTGCCGCACCAGCCAATGCCGGGGGACTGTGGAATCGGCATCAGTGTTGGCGATCCAAACGGTTTCTGGCCCTGCGCTGGTTTCAGCCCCGGGGTGTTGGAGGCCGTCCAAGGCGGTCCGCACGCCATAATCACGGCTGGCCCCTGCGCTGCGCAGCTTCACGGTGACCTTGCGGAAGCGGGGATCGCCGACGCTGAAGGCAGTGCAGATCTCCTTGGAGCGGTCCGTGCAGCTATCAAGGACCACAGTGACGGAGGCCCCCACCCTGGGGTATTCCTGTTCAAGAGCATCCAGGGCGGCACGAAGCCCGGTCAGCGCCTGGCCAAGGCGTTGTTCCTCGTTGTGGGCGGGCATCACAATGGCCACGTTTCTGATGCCTTCCAGTTGTGGTTGGGTCATACCGAACTGTCCGGGGCCACCAAAACCTCCAGCATGAAGTCCTTCTCCTGGTAGAGCCCGTGCGTGGGCCAGCCGAGGTACTTGCGGGCCATTGCGTGGACGGACTCCGCGTCGAGCTGCCAGCCGGAAATAGGGTGCCGCCAATGACACAGGAGCAGCGTTCCGCCGGGCAGGGTGGAGTCTTGGATCCGTGCCAGAAGTTCCGTCAACTCCTCCGGAGACAGGTAGTAGCCGGTCTCGGACAACACCACCAGATCGAACCTGCCCTCGGGCCATTGCTGGGGCACGGTGAGGTGCTTCACCACCGCTGACGGCTGCCCTTCCAGCCTCTTCGCTGCCTGGGCCAGGGCCGCCGAACTGGCATCCACTCCCAGGAAATTCCGGCAACGCTTGGCAAGCTCATCACTGAGGGTGCCAATGGAGCAGCCGAGTTCCAGCCCGGACTCGTAGCTTTCTTTTGGCAGGGCTGCCATGGTGAGGGCCCGCTTGCGGCGTTCATACCAGCTGGTGGTGTAGCTCCACGGGTCCGTTTCCCGGGTGTGGACCTCATCAAAGATCCGTTCAGCGTCCGCGGCACTGTTGTTCCCGGCCGTTGACGGATGCCAGGCGAACGTTTCCCACGGCCTGCTGAAATGCTCCAGGAACGTTTCGGACAGGAGAGTCTCGTCGCCCGGCTGAGCTGAGAGAGGTTCGATCTGCGAGGCATGGGCGCGCATCGCGGTCGCTTTGGCATGTTGTTCTTCCGGGCTCAGGGGCACACGAACCCAATGGTTCCAGGTGGTGTCCTCGGTTCCTGCCCACAACCAGTACCAAATGGGGTACTCCAAGAGTCCGTAGTTGCCCTGGCTTGCTACGTCGGCGGCAACGGTGCCCAGGGTGTCGTGGTCCGTGTGGCCGTCGGCCCGGTAAGGAGCCACGATCACGACGTTTTGGGGCGACTGCCCCGCGCTGCTCTCCTCAACCGCGGCGGCGATCCGATCAGCAGAGGCAGCCAGTTTTCCGTCAGGGAGTTCCAGATACCGCCACGTCGCCCCCGGTACCAGCCCGGACATCGCCGTGCCGAACTCAGCGAGCCTCACAGCGGCAAGCTGTTCCGGCGTCGTGGTTGGCGAATCCGGGTGTGAGGCCTCGCCTGCGGTGCACAGGATGATTTCTACTGCCGCCCCGGCGGCCTGCAGCTTAGCCAAAAGTCCACCGGCGCCGAGCGATTCGTCGTCCGGATGCGCGGCCAGCACCACGAATTTCATGGCTGCCAGCTCGGCTGTGTCCAGTGGCAATTCGGGAAGCGCGGCCACGCCCGCAGCTGCCCAGTCCTGTTCGGGTGTGCCCACATCAGCGTGCGTGAAAGCTACCATCCGCAGTCCCCTTTCAACGTCAGTGCGCCCAGCTGGGCATCGTCCCGCATGGCATGGTGCTGCCTGATGTACAGCGACAGGTCCGCCATGCGTTTGCCGTACGCCTCGTTGAACGCCAGCGGCGCCGGGCCGAGGTTCTGCGTCACTATCGTTTGGACACGCTCGACGGCGGCCGCAACAGTCCCGCGGGCCCGCAGGGCTTCGCTCCAGGCGCTGGGGGTGTTCGTGCCGGTGCCGCCGTCGGGGTCCTCCGGCTCGCCTGTGTCTATCCGCTCGGCGGCTTGGGCGAGGTAGCCGGTGGCGGACGTGAGGATCCGATCCACCTCACCCAGGGAGGCGAGGGCCACCTGGTCCGGTTCCCTGCCGTTGTCCGCGCCCTTGAGCAGTGAGGTCCTGAAGTCCCGCGCCATGGCCACCGCTCCGCCGAGCCAGCACGCGGCAACTCCCATGCCGCCCCAGGCGAAACCGGGACGGCTGAAGTACCAGCCCTCATCGCCCACCGCGGTGGCGCGGACTTGGCTGAAGTGAACGGTGCCGCTGGGGATTTCCTGCAGCCCGCGGCTGGTCCACTGCGGTGTTTCGCAGGACACCCCGGGGTGTTTCAAGTCCACGGCAAAGGCGGCCCGGCTGCTGTTCTCGGTGTGGGCAGTGATCACGGCGCCGTCCAGTTGGGCCGCGAGGGAGCACCAGGGTTTGGACCCGTTGAGGACGTAGTTGCCGGCGTAGTCGCGCTTTGCCTCGAGCTTCAAACCTGGGCCTTCGGCGGCGAAGACTCCCCAAGCGCCCTCGGGTGTGGCGGGGCTGTCAGCCTGTTCCAGTATGGCAAGGGCATCCAGGTGTGGTTCAAGCACCCTCCCGGCGGCGACATCAGCTGCGGTCACTGACGCGAGCAACTCCCAGAGCTTGGCGGTGCTGCCCTCGCCGGGCTTCGGTGCCGTGTGACCGATCTCCTTGGCCAATGCCAACAACGCCGGAACGTCGCCCACCGCGCCCTGCACCCGTTCCAGCATGGGTTCCAGCGCTTGCAATTGGACGGGCTCGGAACTGATGCGTACAGGCTTGGCTTCGGGTTGACTCATGGAGCCAAGCCTAAACTAAGGCGCCTTAGGTTATGGGCGCGGAGTGTTGGGAACGACGACGGGAGGTTCCGCCTCCAACGCGCTCCACCCCTGCAAAAGTTCCCATGGGTCCCAACATGAAGCGCATCTTCACAACTTCTGTCACGCTTGTCACATCCTGTTGTCATTAACGGTGACAAGTTCCGTAGCTTGGAAGGGTCTTCATTTCCGAGCCCAAGGATTACCCATGCCGCAGCCCAACGACTCCGCTTCCGTTCCCACCGACTCACACAGCCCGCCGGGCAGCAACCCGGGCAACGGAACACACAAGCCAAGCTTCCTCAGCAACCTCGGTGCCGACCTTCCGGCATCCCTCGTAGTCTTCCTCGTGGCACTCCCGCTGTCGCTGGGCATCGCCGCCGCCTCCGGAGCCCCTGTCATGGCCGGGCTCATCGCCGCCGCCGTCGGTGGCATCGTGGCCGGCAGCCTGGGTGGCTCCCCACTGCAGGTGAGCGGCCCCGCCGCCGGCCTGACCGTCGTCGTCGCCGGTCTTGTGGACGAGTTCGGCTGGGCGGTGACCTGCGCCATCACGGTCGGTGCCGGCGTCGTGCAGTTACTCATGGGTGTCAGCCGTATTGGCCGGGCCGCGCTGGCAGTGTCGCCCGTGGTGGTCAAGGCGATGCTCGCGGGTATCGGCATCACCATCATCCTGCAACAAGCCCACGTGCTGCTTGGCGGACAGGCTGCAGGATCCGCCCTGGAGAACCTGGCCGGACTGCCAGCGGCCATCACCAACGTGGAACTTCACTCGGCGTTGCTGGGGCTTGCCGTTGTTGCCATCCTGATGGCGTGGAAGTTCCTTCCGGCGGCAGTGCGAAAAGTGCCCGGGCCGCTGGCCGCCGTCGTCGCCGTCACCGCCCTGTCCGTTGCGGTGGCCCCACATGTTGAACGGATCAGTTTCAGCGGCTCCATCTTCGATGCCATCGCGCTTCCAAGCCTTCCGGACGGCAACTGGCGGGCGGCGTCCATGGCCGTCATTACGGTGGCCCTGATTGCGAGCATCGAATCGCTCCTGTCAGCCGTCGCCGTCGACAAAATGCACGGCGGTTCCCGCACCAACCTCAACCGCGAGCTCGTGGGCCAAGGCTCCGCCAACGTTGTCTCGGGCATGCTCGGTGGCCTCCCGGTGACCGGCGTGATTGTCCGTAGCGCCACCAACGTTGAAGCAGGAGCGAAGAGCCGCGCCTCCGCCATCCTGCACGGTGTCTGGGTCCTGGTGTTCTCTGCCCTGTTCGCCGGGCTCATCCAACTCATACCGCTGTCCGTGCTGGCCGGCTTGCTGCTGGTCATCGGCGCGAAGCTCGTCAAGGTAGCCGACATCCGGACCAGTCTCCGCACCGGCGAGCTCCTGGTGTACAGCGTCACCCTGGTATGCGTGGTGGTCCTGAACCTGCTCGAAGGCGTCATGATCGGCCTGGCGCTCGCCGCTTTGTGCGTGCTGTGGCGGGTTCTCCGGGCCCAGATCCACGCGCACGCCCCCGCAGGTTCCGGCCTGCCGTGGCGCGTGACCATCGCCGGATCGTGCAGCTTCTTCGCGCTGCCCCGGCTCAACCGCATCCTGCACTCCGTGCCCGAAGGCCAGGACGCCGTGGTGGAACTGAACGCCGACTACCTCGACCACGCCTTCCGTGAAGCGTTGGTGGCCTGGCAGAAGCAGCACCGCAACACCGGTGCCTCCGTGGTTCTTGAAGAGCACGGAACTACTGCTTTCACCGATGCCGAGGACAACACTCCCCAGCGGCAGGACCTGCGGGAATTCCCCTTGCCGCCGCGCACGTCGTGGTTGCCTTCTTCTGGCAACACAACAGCAGACGACGACGGCGGGCAGCCGCCACTGCGGTCCATCCTCCTGGGCATCGACAAATACCATCGCCGGCACGCAGACAAGGTCCGTCCACTGGTCCAGGACCTGACGGAAAGCCAGAATCCGGACACCTTGTTCGTGGCGTGCGTTGATTCCCGGGTCAACCCGAACCTGATCACCAGCAGCGGGCCGGGTGACCTACTCACGCTCCGCAACATCGGCAACGTGGTGTGCAGCGATGGCCGGGACGCCTCCATCGATTCCGCATTGTCCTTTGCGGTCAAGGCGCTGTCCGTGGATTCGATTGTCATTTGCGGGCATTCCAACTGCGGTGCCATGAAAGCCGTCATTGCTGATGCTGAGGGTTCTGCCCCTGCCCTGGGGGCCGGGTTCGATTCATGGCTGGAGCACGCACGGCCCAGCTACTCGGCCTTGCTCGCCGGCCATCCCGTTGCCCGGGCAGCCGAGGCCGAGGGGTACAGCCGGCTGGACCAACTGAGCATGGTGAACATTGCCCTGCAGCTCCGGAAGCTGGAGGACCACCCCGTCACCGGTCCGGCGTTGGTGTCGGGGCAGGTTCAGGCAACCGGCTTGTTCTACGACATCTGCACGGCACGGGTGGTGCTGGTGACTGCTGAGGGTATTGAACAGCTGGATCCGGGTATGGCTGTCCGCGCCTGATTCCGGCTGCCCCTCCACCACCCGCATTGGGCTCCGGACGGCCCCCGACACGCCCCTTTTCCGGCGTGGCGGGGGCCGTGGCGGTTTCAAAGTGGGTGGTGGGGGTACCTCCTTAAACCAAGTCGACGTGCGGAATACTGGAACGAGGATGTCCGGCAGGCGAGGGCTGCCGTGTAAGGAGGTGGCGGGAACGTGAACGCCGAGAACAATGCCTTCAGGCGGAAGCTTGAACGGGGAGCGGAACTGCGGGCCGTGCGGTCCTGGGGCGGCAATGCCGAGGAAGACGCAGAGCTCGAGGCCGCCGATGCCGAAGAACGCGAGAAGCGCCGGAAAGTAGACGACGCCGCACGGGTTGAGTACCTCATCCGCGACGCCATGAATCAGGGGAAGTTCGACAACCTCAAGTACGCCGGCAAACCAATCCCCGGACTAGGGGAGCATTACGACCCCGACTGGTGGGTCAAAGGGCTCATCCAACGTGAACGGCTAAGCGGCATTGGCCCGCCTGCTATCTTGTTGCGGATCGAGGACTCGGAACTCGATGCCAAGCTGGACCAGCAGTACACGGACAAGCAGGTCCGGGACCTCCTGGAGGACTTCAATAAACGGGTGGTCGAAGCCCGGCGGCAACTTCAAGGTGGCCCTCCCGTAATCACCAAGCTCCGCGACGTGGACGCCGAGGTTCAAAAGTGGCGGGAGCGCAGGGCCGCTGCAGCTCCGCCCGAGCCTGAGCCCGAACCCCAGGGCAAACGGACCTGGTGGCAGCGGATCTGGAACGGGTCCGGCTAACCCAACCGGGGCGCGCACAAAACAGCAGCCGACGGCGGGACTCACGTTCCGCCGTCGGCTGCTGTTTGTTGAGGGCGCCGTTAGGCGAAACTGTCTTCCTTGGCCTCGGAAGCCGGTGCGGGCTTCCGTCCAATGAGGGCCGAAAGGTGGGCCTGCTGCTGGCGGAAGTGGCCGTGGGCTGTGAGGCCGAACTCGTAGGCGGACTCTGCGTGCTGGGTGAGGTCCACACCGGTGACTTCGTGCTCCAAGGGAACCCGGAATCCAATGGTCTTGTGAATGATCCGGCCTATCACCAGTGTGCCCAGACCGGACAAAGCGATGGTGATCAGCACGGCAACTGTCTGGGCAATGAGCTGCTGCGGGCCGCCACCGTAAAGGAGGCCACCTGCCGTGCTCTCGGTGGGGAAGGCGACGAAGCCCAGGGAGAGCGTGCCGATCACGCCGGCGCCGAAGTGGACACCCACAACGTCCAGGGAATCGTCGAAGCCGAACTTGTACTTCAGGTCCACGAACACCGCGCAGGCGGCACCGGCAACAAGGCCCAGTCCCAGTGCGGCGAGCGGGCTGATGTTGGCGCAGGAAGGCGTGATGGCCACCAGGCCGGACACGACGCCGGACGCGGCACCCAGCGATGTCGGGTGCCCGTGACGGATCTTCTCCACGACGAGCCAGCTAAGCATTGCCGCAGCCGGGGTAACCAGTGTGTTGATCCAGATGAGGCCGGCCTGCTCCGCCGTGGTGGCGGCGCCGCCGTTGAATCCGAACCAGCCGAACCAGAGGATGGCTGCGCCGATCATGATGAACGGCACGTTGTGCGGGCGGTGGTTGGGGTCCTTGGCGAATCCGTGACGCTTTCCCACGATCAATGCGAGGACAAAAGCGGCGGTTCCGGAACTGACCTCAACCACTGCGCCACCGGCGAAGTCAATGACCTGGCCGAAGACCTGGGTCACGGCACCTCCGGCGCTCATGAGCCCACCGCCCCAGATCATGTAGGCCAGCGGGCAGTAAACCACGGTGATCCAGATCGGCACGAACACTGCCCATGCGCCGAACTTGGCGCGGTCGGCGATCGCACCGCTGATGAGGGCAACAGTGATGATGGCGAATGTGGCTGCGAAGCCTGCCTTGATGAGGTCCGGGGACCCGATCAGGTCCTGCAGGCCGAAGTGTGCAAAGGGGTTGCCGAACAGGCCGAGGAAGCCGTCGCCGGTGGTCATCGAGTAGCCCCACAGGACCCACACCACGCCCACGATGCCGGCCGAGATGAAGCTCATCATGATCATGTTCAGCGCAGCCTTGGCGCGGGTCATGCCACCGTAAAACAGGCCGAGGCCGGGGGTCATGAACAGCACCATTGCCGCCGACAACATCATCCAGACGTGTTGCGCAGAGATCTCCACCTGCGTTCCCTTCTCATTGAGCCTGTCCCAAACGGGGCCGTTGTCCCGGCCCACGCCAACCCCCCGATCAATATTCGGTGAGCTATGTTTCCGACTCAGAAGAGCTAAGTTGCAGGTAAGTTACAGAAATCCCTGGTTCATGAAGATCACGTCACTGCCATGTTTCGGAAATGTTAACGGCGCTTCTCCCGACCCCCGGCAGGGTAGCCGCCGCGACGACTCGCGATGATGATCACCAGGGCAATCGCCGTGGGAATCGCCGCCGCCAACGGCACCAGTTGCGCACCCACAGTGGTGAGGGCGAAGGCTCCGTACACGGCACCCACGGCAATACCCAGTTGGATGGTCACCACGGTGAGGCCGTTGGCAGCATCCTTGTGTTCACCGCCCGCACGGAGAATCGCCGCCTGGTTGTAGATACCTACTGCACCAAAGGCGATGCCCCACAGCGTCATCAGCCCGAAAGCCCCCACCCAGGTGCCGCCCACTGCGGGCAGGAGGGCGAACGCCAGAGTCAAGAGTCCGACGGCGGCAATCACCGAAGTGCGCGGGTGCGAGTCCGCGGTCATGCCGGCAATCCAGATACCCACCAGGCTGGCAATGCCCACCACTGATAGGGACAGGCTTGTGGCCGATTCCGGCAGCCCTGAGGCCAGAAGGAACGGGGCAACGTAGGTGAAGAGGGTGAAGTGTGCCAGCAGCAGGAGCGGCCAGGCTATGGCAATGGCGATCACGCCGGGGAGTTTCATGGCTGCCCGGAGGGATGGGGTCTTCTGGCTGGCTTGGTCATGGGCGCCGGGGAGAAGCCAGAAAGCCAAAACTGCCAGCAGCACACCCACCCCGGCCAGGACCAGGAAGGAGGCCCGCCACGTCATCAGGGAACCCATCAATGTTCCGATCGGAGCGCCGACGGCCAAGGCGATGCTGTTGCCGCTGAACACCACCGCCATGGCTTTACCCACAGAATGCGCGGGAACGATGCGCGCCACGTACGGTGCCATGCTGGACCACAGCATGCCGTGGGCGATGCCGCCAAGGAGCCTTGCCCCAATGGCCCAACCCAAGGTCGGGCTCAGTGCCAGGAGGACATTGCTCAGAGCAAAGGCCAGCACCGTGGCAATGAGCAGGGTCTTCCGCGGCAACCTGCCCGCCAGGAAACGGGACAACGGAAGTGCCGTGAAGACGATGATGGCCGCGTAGACCGCAGTCAGGGAACCCACTGCCGACTCGTCCACTCCGAGGTCACGGCTGATTTGGGGGAGCAAGCCGGACGGCAGGAGTTCGGTGGTCACCGCGGTGAAACCCGCTGCGGCCAGAACCAGAAGGCCGCCCCATGGGATTTTCTTCGGTTGCTGCGTTTCAGCACGCGACGCCTCGGGTGATGGCGTTCCGACGACCACAGGGTCCTGCTTCAAAGAGTGCTCCTCTTGGGATGAGTCATGGGGTTTCATTGGGGGTTCCGTACAACGTTATGCATCCACGGCGATGCGAGGGAGTCTCTGTCAGAAACCCCCTCCTGCTGGCAACACACTTTGTCCCTCAGCCATTCCTCACGCAGACTGGCCCTGTGAAGCCCTTCCTTTTGCTGGCCACCCGCGCCGAAGACGCCGCTGCCGACGACGAGTACCAGGCCTACCTCCGGTACTGCGGTTTGAAACCGGAAGAGCTTGTCCGCTTGCGGCTGGAATCCGAGCCGTTGCCGCCCCTTGAACTCTCCGATTACTCCGGCGTGATCGTGGGCGGGAGTCCCTACACCTCCAGCGATCCTGTGGAGGAAAAGAGTGCAGCGCAGATCCGGGTCGAGGCGGAACTCTCATCGCTGTTGGACCGCATCGTGGCCGAGGACTTCCCATTTCTGGGCGCTTGCTACGGCGTTGGTACATTGGGCGTTCATCAGGGAGCCACCATTGACCGCCGCTTTGGCGAACCGGTAGGACCAACAGAGATCCAACTGACGGCTGACGGGGAGCGCGATCCCATGCTCCGCGGTGTCCCGAATACCTTCGAGGCGTTCGTCGGGCATAAGGAAGCGTGCAGCAAACTGCCCGGACATGCGGTCCTGTTGGCCAGTTCGGCGGCGTGCCCGGTGCACATGTTCCGCATCAAGAACAACCTCTACGCCACGCAGTTCCACCCCGAACTGGATGCCGACGGCCTCATCACGCGTATCAACATCTACAAGAACGCCGGATACTTCCCGCCCCACGAGGCCGAGGAACTCATCGCCGCAGCCCTTGAATCATCCGTGACGGAGCCCATGCGGGTGCTCAGGAACTTCACGGAGCTCTACGCCCGCTAGTCCCATGTGGTGAGGGCTGCGTTGTAGGGCCTGCTCTGCGCCCTTTTTTGGGCGCGTGCCGCGCAGAGCGGGCCCCGCAACGTGGGGTGCGTTGGGTGGGTGTGTGTTGTGGGGCCTGGTGTGCGCCCTATTTTGGGCGCGTGGGGTGTAGAGCGGGCCCCGCAACGTGGGTGGGGTGCGTGGGTGGGTGTGTGTTGTGGGGCCTGGTGTGCGCCCTATTTTGGGTGTGTGGGGTGTAGAGCGGGCCTCGCAACGTGGGGGTGCGTGGGTGGGTGTGCGTTGTGGGGCCTTTTGTGCGTCCTATTTTGGGTGTGTGGGGTGTAGAGCGGGCCTCGCAACGCAAACAAGAACGCCCGACGGCGGTAGTCGCCGTCGAGCGTTTGTGTCCCCCAGGATTCGGCTACGTCAGCCGGGCCGCGAGATCTTCCCCCACGGCGAAGGCGCGGGTGATCGCAGAGCCAAGGGTGGCGCCGCCGCCGGGGTAGTTGTTGCGGAAGACACCTGCCGAGACATTGCCCGCAGCGTAGAGACCCGGAATGGCCTGTTGCCGGTGATCCAGCACCCGGCCGCTGAAGTCCGTGGCCAGCCCGCCCGATGTCCCCAGCACACCGGCCCGGATGGGAACGGCGTAGAAGGGGTCAGCCAGCAAGGGGGCCAGGCAGGGATTGGGAGTGTTTCCGGCGTCGCCCAGGAACCGATCCTGCGGTGTGGACCCGCGTCCGAATTCCGTGTCCACACCCAGTGCTGCGTCGGCGTTGAACCGGGCAACGGTGGCCTTGAGACCAACCGGATCGATGCCCAGTTCCCGTGCCAGGAGTTCCAAGGTTGGCGCGGACACCATCCACTCTGCAGGTTCGCCGGGCACTGAGCCTGCCACGGGATACTTCGCCAGGTAGTCCGCATCGAACACCAGCCACGCGGGGTTGTTCTGCTGCCGGCCGGTGTGCGGGTTGATGGATGCGAAAACCCGGCTGGCGTCGTGATAGTTCAGGGCCTCGTTGACGAAACGATTGCCGCAGCTGTTCACGGTGATGGACCCCGGAAGGGTCATTTCCACGTTTCCCATGCGGCCGGACTGCTGACCGTCATACTGATGGGCCGACGTCGAAATGACCGGAACACCCCACACAGCTGACATGTCCTCCACAGCCGCACCGGCCTTGAGGCCCAGTTCCAAACCGTCGCCCTCATTGGACGGGGCACTGATGGGCGTCACCGGATACGGCAGAAAGGCCCTGCGCAGCCGCGGATTCCACTCGAAGCCACCGGAGGCAAGCACGACGGCGGTCGCTGACACCGGCGCGTCGGCGGATACCCCGCCGAGTCGCACGCTCCACCCTGCGCCGGATGCTGACAAGTCCTCCACAGGGCTGGACACCACGATGTGCACGCCGCGATCCACGGCGCTCGCCGCCAGGCTCCCCACCAGGGCCCCGCCCATGGTCCGGATCCCCGCAGAGGCCCGGTGTTCCAGCA
This sequence comes from Paenarthrobacter sp. CM16, assembly GCF_013179505.1. Taxonomy (GTDB): domain Bacteria; phylum Actinomycetota; class Actinomycetes; order Actinomycetales; family Micrococcaceae; genus Arthrobacter. The sequence continues at coordinate 18,700 of NZ_JABMCX010000017.1, forward strand.
GCACGGGATCAGCTGAGCGGCCGTTGAGCTGATCCCGCTCGGTCATGGTGAGCAGCGGGAAGTACGACGACGGCCGGATCAGCTCCGAAAGTCCCGGGTAGTCCCGGGGATCGAAGGCGTTGTTGTCCAAACCGCGGCCACCGTCCGCGGCCCCTTTCCACTCCATGTGGTAATCCGGGCGGGCAATGGGAACCATGGACACTTTGGTCTCCAGGTTGAGGAACTCCACGGCCCGCGGCGCAGTGTCCACGTACCACTGAATTTCCCCGGCCGTCATCACGTGGCCGACCGCCTCTGTGAGGTAAGCGACGCCGTCGGCCTGGCTGTCCTGGTACCCGGCGGCTTTGGCTAGGTGGTTGTTCGGCGCCCACATCACGCCGCCACCGGCAGCCGTGGTGCCACCCAAAAGCGGTGCCTTCTCCACCACCAGTACGCTCAGGCCGGCATCGGCTGCACGGACGGCGGCCACCAGTCCGGCGGCACCACTGCCCATGACCACGACGTCGTAGCTTGCGTTGAGCTGGTGGGGTGCGGTGATGATTGAGGTGCTCATGCGGTGCCTCCCGCCGGCATCTGGATCAGGATCTTGCCGATCTTTTCGGTCCGGCCCTGCATCAGCCGATACGCCTTCTCAAGGTCGGAGAAAGCGAAACGGTGGGTCATGAGCGCGCGGGCCTGACCGGGGTGCCGGGCCAGCAGGGCGAGCCCGTCCGGGATGAGGTTCAGGCTCATCCGGCTGCCCATGAGATCCAGTTCCTTGTAGGGGATGTCCTTCATGGAGACGGCGGCCTGCCGCGGCGAGATGCCCACTTGGACAATTCTTCCGGCGCTGGCAACCAGCCTGATGGCGTTCTCCAAGGAGGAGGGAACGCCGGTGGCTTCGATGACCAATTGCGGTCCGTACCCGTCGGTCAATGACGCCAACCTCGGCGCCTGGTGTTCATCCGGGAATGCCAGTCCCGGTGTCACAAGCAGAGTGTCCGCCGCGCCGAATTCCACCGCCAGGTCCAGCCGGTGCTGCTCAGTGTCAGCGCAGACAACCTTGACTCCAAGTTCCGTCAGATACAAGGTGGCCAGCAGCCCGATGGGTCCGCTTCCCAGTACCAGCGCGGTCTCACCGGCTTCGGGACGCCCGCGGTTGACGGCCTGCATGGCGATGGACGCGGGCTCGCCCATCGCGGCGATGTCCAGGGGGAGGTGGTCCGGGACGGGGCACAGCTTTTCCACCGGCACACTGATCAGTTCGGTGAGTGCTCCGTCCGAATAGCAGCCGAGGCAGCCCACGTCCTGGCAGACGTTGTACCGGCCGGTGCGGCACGGGCGGCAACGGCCGCAATAGATGATGGGGTTGACGGCTACGCGGTCGCCGATGCTGAGGTTGTGGTTGCCGGGGTCCCGTAAGCCGACGGCGGAACCGCTGGCGACGCCGGGGTCGGAACCGCCGGCAGTACCCGGACCCGCACCGGGGGCGAGGGCCTCCACTATGCCTGAAAACTCGTGGCCTTGGACCAAGGGAAGCTCGCTGGGGTAGTCGTCCTCCCAGATGTGGAGGTCGGTGCCGCAGAGGGTTACATTGTGGACCCGGACCAAGGCATGGCCCGGCTCAAGGGTGGGCTCGGGGGAATCCCGAAAGGCAATGGTCTCTTTGGAGACGGTGATCGCGGACAGCACGGAGGGGCCTCAGTTCTGTGCGGCGGACTGCGGGGCCTCAGGCCGGGGCGCGTCTGCACCGAAGAAGATGTTCCATTGCCGAATGGTCCGTTCTTCGATGAGCCCGGCTTTCTGGAACGGGTCCTGGTCCATGAGGGCTTCGACGTCGGCTTTGGTCTCGCCCCCGATGATCAGCAGGGCACCAGGTGATTCCTCGGGGCCGAAAGGTCCGCTCTTGAGGAGGCGGCCGTCGTCGAACTGGGTTTTGAGGAACTCCACGTGGGCGGGGCGGACTGCATCCCGGCCTGCGGACGTCGTGGGGGAGTAGGTGTACGTAACGGCAAACGTGGCCATGGAGTTGTCCTCTTCATTGAGTGGATGGGGGGTTCCCTCAATGCTGGGCAACTAATTAGGTCCTGTCCAATACTTAGTTGGTCTGGAACTATGTGCAGAAAATACATAGTGGCTAGTCCGCCGGGGAGGGGAGCACTTCCTCAGCGATGCGGAGTGCCGCGCGGAGAGCCGGCGACAACGCGACCGGGTTCCAGACGAGCCCGGAGAACAGCAGGACCTCCTCGCCTTCCAAGGGCAGGAAAACGATGCCCGCAGGCATGATGCCCTCAATGGACTCGGGCATCAGGCTGATGCCCACACCGCCGGCAACCAGAGACAGTGCAGTGTAGGGATCCGAGACCTCCTGGCCGATCCTGGGGCGGAACCCTGCGGCCGCACACGCCGCGAAAGTTACCTCACGCAGCGTGGACCCCTGGGCGGCGGGCATGGTGATGAACGGATCGCCGGCAAGCTCGGCCATCCCCACGGAGGCCTGCCCTGCAAGCGGGTGGTCAGCCGGCAGCGTGACCCCCAGCCGCTCGGTGGCAATACGGCGGGTGGCCAGGGAAGGGGCATCGATGGGCAGGCCGATGAAGGCCAGGTCCAGGGCGCCGTTGCCCAGCTGTTGAAGGGCTTCCTGGGTCAGCAAGCCCCCATGCAGCGTTACCTCGAGTTGGGGATAGTGCTGGCGCAGGGCCCGCGTCAGCGGGGGAAGCGTGGCGTGGTTCAACGCGCCGGAGAATCCGATGGCGAGTTTTCCATAGATGGTCCCGGTTCCGGCACTGACGGCCCTGCGTGCCAGATCCACTTCCTCAAGGATCCTGCGGGCGTGCGGCAACAGTGAGTGACCGGCCGTGGTCAGGGTGACGGACCGGGTGTTGCGTTCAAAGAGCGGCTCGCCCAGGCCCTTTTCCAGCTTCTTGATGGTCTGGCTCAACGGTGACTGCGCCATGCGGAGCCGTTCTGCCGCCCTGCCGAAATGCAGTTCCTCGGCTACTGCCAGGAAGGCCTCAATTTGCCGCAGTTCCACGTTGCCTCCCGGATTTTGCGCTTCAGTGCAAGGCTATATTGGGTTTGAGGTCCGCGATGCAGCCGACCGGAAAGCACTACGGAGGCATCATGGCCAACTCGGCGTCGGGGGAGTCCGTGATCGAACGCGTCGTGAAGATCATGGACGCATTTTCCAAAGGCCGGCCATGGCTTCCCTTGAAGGACCTGGTCCGGATTACCGGGATGTCCCGCAGCACCGTGCACCGGCTGGCCATGGATTTGGCGGCCAACGGGCTCCTGGAACGCAACGCGGCCGGAGAGTTCGGCGTCGGAATGAAAATGTGGGAGCTGGCCTCCCGCAGTAACCCCCTGGAAGAATTCCGGCGCCGTGGTTTGCCGTTCCTGGAAGGTGTCCACGCCGCTGTCCAGGAACACGTGGCCCTCTCCATTCCGGATGTGGAAAACAACAGTGTGCTCTACCTCGAACGCCTGGACCGGCATGGAACGGTCATGAACCTGGCGCAGGTTGCGGGCCGCCTGGACATCCACACCACGTCATCGGGAATGGCCATGATGGCGCACATGGCGGGCTGGGTGCAGGACCGCTTCCTGGCAGGAAAGCTGGAGAAGACCACGGCTGCCACGGAGATCGACCCGGTAAAGATCAGGAGTCACCTGGCCCTGATCCGTGAGCGCGGCTACGCCCGGTTGGTGGGTGTCCTGATCGAGGAGAACACGGCCTATTCGGTGCCGGTGTTCGGCCAGGGCCAAACCGTCATAGGTGCCATCTCCGCCGTCGTGCCTTCCGTCGACGAGGATGCCGGGCTGCTCCTTCCGGTCCTGGTGGCCGCAGGCCGTGGTTTGTCCCGGACCATGGGTGCCGAGCGCCGGCCGTATGGTTCCCGTCCGTGGCTTACCCACCCCGGAACTGACTAGCCCGCGCACGGGACTGACTAGCCCGCGCCCGGAACTGACTAACCCCCGCGCGGGACTTGTCCCGTTCAACGGGAAGTTGCGCCGCGCGGTGTGATCCGGGTCCTACAGTCGATTCCAGAGCAACAATCGCCTGTGATCTGGAGCACAGCTATGGGAGTCGTCATCCACGGTCCCCGGGCGGGCTGCACAACAAAGCAGCAGCCGGCGGTTGGGAACTCATCTAATTCTTTGCCGGGCAAGGCACCATGGCGGTGCCACTTCCCGCGGCACTCAATGAGGAGACAGTATGGGACACGTGCAGCAGCACTCGCCCTCGGACGTCAACCAACCGGCATCGCCGCTTGGAACAGAACCGGTTGAACACGTCAAAACGCCCAAGAAGGCGGCCCTCGCCTCCTTCCTTGGATCCACCCTGGAGTACTACGACTTCTTCATCTACGGCACTGCCGCCGCCCTGATCTTCCCCAAGATCTTCTTCCCCGGCGGCGACCCCGTAGTGGCATTGCTGGGAGCCATGGCGACGTTCGGCGTAGGCTATCTCGCCCGGCCTTTGGGCGGCCTGGTGATGAGCCACTACGGCGACAAGATAGGCCGGAAGCAAGCACTGATGGTCACGCTGGTGATCATGGGCGTGGCCTCCATCGGCATCGGATTCCTGCCCACCTACGGGCAGATCGGCTACTGGGCAACGGCGTTGTTGCTGGTGGGCAGGCTGGCCCAGGGATTCTCTGCCGGCGCCGAAGCCGCCGGTGCCTCCACCCTCACCATGGAGCACTCACCCGAAGGCCGCCGCGCGTTCTTCACCAGCTTCGTGATGACCGGGTACGCCTCCGGAATGGTGCTCTCCACCGTAGTCTTCATCCCCTTGGCAGCCCTGCCCGAAGACCAACTCCTCAGCTGGGGCTGGCGCGTGCCGTTCTGGCTTTCGGTAGTGGTCCTCGCCGTCGCTTACTGGATCAGGACCCGCCTGGACGAGCCGCCGGTGTTCGAGGAAATCGTGGAGCAGGACAAGCCCAAGGCCATTCCCGCCGTCGCAGTTTTCAAGACGCAGTGGCGTGACGTCCTGCGCGTCGGTGTGGTGATGCTGTTCTCCGTCATGCAGACCACCTTCACCGTGTATGCCCTGGCCTACGCCACCGGCCCGGCCGTGGGCATCGACCGCACGCTCATGCTCACCGTGAACGCCGTAACCATCGGCCTGTCCATGGTGACCATCCCCATCTCGGCCATGATCTCGGACCGCATCGGCCGCAAGAAGGTCCTGCTGGTGGGAGCCCTGGGCTGCGCACTGACAACCATCGGCTACTTCTGGGCCATCAGCGAGCAGAACATTGCCCTGATCTTCCTGTTCGGTTTCCTCAACATGACCGTCTTCTACTCCTGCTGGAACGGGGTGTGGACCGTCTTCTTCCCGGAGATGTTCCCCGCAGCGGTCCGCTACTCCGGCATGGCGATCGGCAGCCAGATCGGCCTGATCCTGGCTGGCTTCGCACCGGCCATCGCAACCCTCCTGGCCCAGCCCGGACCGAACGGTTGGTGGCCCGTAGCGGGCTTCACCATCCTCTGCCTGGTGGCTTCGGCCATCGCCATCATGACGGCCCGCGAAACCTACAATGTTCCGCTGGAGGACCTCGGCAAGCCGCGGATCAAGTAAAAGCACCTGGCAGAACAGAACGCACGACGCCGGGCGGCACGTCCCAGCCGCCCGGCACCGGCACTACCTCCTCACCCAGCAACCGACCCACCTGCCCCGAAAGTTGGATCACCCTATGACTTCGCCAGTACCGGCAGCCCGCCCATTCCGCGTAGGAATTGTGGGTTGCGGCGCCATTTCCCGCAATCACCTGGAAGCGTTCGCTGCCTTGGACAACGTCCTGATGGTGGGCGTCTGCGATGTGGATCCGGAGCGGGCCTCGGCAACAGCCAGGACGTGGGGAGTCCCGTATGCCGTGACCAGCGTGGATGAGCTCCTCAAACTGGATCTGGACATCATTTCCGTCTGCACGCCGCACCCCACCCACGAGGACGTGGTGCTGAGGGCGGCCGCAGCCGGGGTGAATGTTCTCTGCGAGAAACCCATCGCCACCCAACTGGAATCCGCCGAACGCATGGTGGCAGCCTGCAATGAAGCCGGTGTCCAGCTGGGGGTGCTGTTCCAGCGCCGTTTCTGGCCGGCGTCGCAGAAAATCCGGGCAGCAATCGACGACGGCACATTGGGCCGCGCCATCATGGCCCAGTGCTCGGTCATGTTGCACCGCGCCCCGGACTACTACAACCGCGACGCCTGGCGTGGCACGTGGGAGACCGATGGCGGCGGGGTGCTGATGTCCCAGGCAGTCCACCAGATCGACCTCCTCCAGTGGTACCTCGGGGACGTCGCCGAGGTCTACGGCAAGGTCAACACCTACCGCCACGGCGACTATATAGAGGTAGAGGATTCGGCGACGGCGGTCATCACCTTCACCTCAGGAGCCATGGCAACGTTGCAGGCCTCCACCGCGGTGTCGCCCAACCTCGGAATCCAGCTCCGCGTCACCGGCGAAACCGGGGCCTCGGCATCACTCACAGAATTCCCGGAAGGCAGCGACGGCCGCCTGGACTTGTGGGCGGTGGGCGAGCGAATCGTCGTCGAGCCTGTCCATCCGGAAGGCGTGGAACCGAACGTCGATCTGTCCAGCATCAACAGCCAGCTCATCCCGTTCCACAAACTGCAGGTCAAGGACTTCGTCCAGGCGCTGGAGAGCGGCACCGAGCCTGCGATCACCGGCAACGACGCCCTCAAATCGTTGCGAATCCTCCTGGCAATCTATGAGTCCTCACGCACGGGCCAACCCGTCCGGTTCGCGGCAGTGCAGCCCGCCCACGCGGCAATTCCCTCCGCCGGCTCGGGCACCGACCACCTCCGAGAGAAAGTGGCGAACTGACTATGGCTTCTGCACCAACAGCGGGATCTCCTTTGACCCTCGGCCGCAACGGCCGCACCTCCAGGACCCTGCGAAACCGCCTCGCGTCGGCACCCATGGAACGCAATTACGGCACCACCGATGGCCACATCACCGAGCAGTACATCGACTACCTTGTAACCCGCGCCAAGGCCGGCCTGGGCATGGTCACCACAGAAGCCACCTATGTCCGGGCGGACGGAAAGGGCCGCACCCACCAACTGGGCCTGCACAGCGATGAGATGGTCCCGGGCCTGCGCCGCCTCACCGACGCCCTCCACGCCGAAGGTGCGCTCGCCGCCGTCGAACTTAACCATGGCGGCCGCACCGCGCAGTCCGTAGTGTCCGGGTTCAAGAACCTCGCGCCGTCGCCGGTTCCATGTCCGACGGCGGGTGGCGAAGTTCCGCTGGAGCTCACCGCAGCCCAGTGCTACGAACTCGTGGACGCCTATGCGGCTGCGGCGAAGCGCGCGGTGGCTGCAGGGTTCGATGTCATCAACCTCCACGGCGCCCACGGATATCTGATCCACCAGTTCATGTCGCCCATTTCCAATCACCGCACGGACGAGTTCGGCGCGCCGGAGTTCTTCATGAACCTCGTCATCGACGCCGTGCGCGAGGCCGTGCCGGACACGATTGTGGGCATGCGCGTGTCCGTGCTGGAAGGTCCGGCCGACGGCATCAGCGCCGACCAGCAAGTGGCGATCGTTGCCAAAGCCCACCTGGACAAGATCGACTTCCTGGACCTTTCGGCCGGCAGTTACGATGCCGGCGAGTGGATCGTGCAGTCGGGGGAGTGGAAGCCCGGGATCTTGGCCGACTACGCCAAGGCCTACCGCCGCTTCGGGCTCCCGCTGGGCATGGCCGGGCGGCTCAACAGCCCGGAGATCATCGAAGAAGTCCTCGCGAACGGCACCTGCGACTTCGTCAGCCTGGCCCGCGCCATCCATGCCGATCCCGCCTTTGTTGGCGGCGTGCTGCGCGGCGAACGGTACCGGCCCTGCATCGCCTGCAACGTCTGCATCGACAACCTCGGCCTGGGCCAGGTCACGTGCACGGTCAACCCCGCCGTCGGGCGTTCCCGCGTGCCCGTTCCAACGCCGGCCGTCCGCTCCACCTCGCGTGTCTTGGTGGTGGGTGCCGGTCCCGCCGGCCTCACCGCAGCCCGCGAACTCGCCCAAGCGGGAGCTCAGGTGACGTTGGTGGACGACGCCGCGCGGCCCGGTGGGCAGTTTGCCCTCGCCCAGCGGATGAGATCCACTCCGGATTTCCACCGCTTTGCCGATTGGTCAGCGTTGGAAAACCAGCGCCTCGGCGTGGACGTGCAGTTGCGCACCCGCGTTGACACGTCCGACGCCGGCGCGCTGGCCTGCGACTTTGGAGCTGACGCGGTGGTCATCGCAACTGGCGGGGCGCGCCCGTCACCCGGGTTCATCGGCGCCGACTCACCGCGGGTCTCGGATATCCGGGATTGGCTCGCGGCACACCCGGAAATTCTCGACGGCGGTGCTGCGGGTTCGGTGGGCCCAGGCTCTTCGGTGGGCTCGGCTTCTTCGGCGGGCCCAGGCTCTTCGGCGGGCTCACTCTCTTCGGACCGCCCAGCTTCTTCCGGGGCCGCGGCGTCTTCGGCAGGCTCAGTGCCCGAGGCTGTGACCATTTGGGGTGCCGATGCCGTGGCAATGAGCGTGGCCGACACCCTTGCTTCCCGGGGAACCGCGGTGCTGATCATCGGACCACAGGAAACTCTGGCACCGGAGTCCGGCCGCCGCGCCAAGATCCTGGCTGTTCCGCGCCTTGAAGCCAACTCGCAGGTGCGGATCTTCCTGTCCAGCACCATCGAGGAGTTTGACGGCAACCGGGTCCGCATCAGCCGGTCCGGCATGGCTGACCAGTGGATCGACGCTCCGGGGGCGTTGCTTGTCTCGCGATCCGTGCTGCCGCTGGACGGCCCCCTCACCGTGGCGGAAAGGGAGGCGGAGCTCAGCCTGTCTGCTTCGCTGCCCGTCGCTGTGGCTGGAACGGTGGTGGATAAGGCATCCGCCATTGTTTCCAACGCAGTCAAGAGCGGATACGACGCTGCGCAACGGATTGCTGCTGCTTTGCCTGCCGGTCCTGGCCGCGGTGGGACCGAGGTCGCTGGAAACGTGCCGGTTCGCCGGAGCTTTTCGGCGATCTCGCAGCGTACCGGCGATCCCGGTGCCGCCGAGTTCCACCAAGCCGGTGGCTCTGCCCCCATTGCCCTTCCACCCATCGGCACACCGATACGCCGGCTCGGGCTCGCCCAGCTGTCATTGGTGGGAACCGCGCCCCCGGACCTGGTAACCATCGCCGCCCAGGCCGGGTTCGATTTCATCGGCGCACGCGTCCGCCCCGTGACGCCCACGGAGCGCCCATACAACCTCCAGCCGGGTTCACCCATGCTTCGAGAAACCCTGGCCCGGATGGCCGATACCGGAATAACGGTGGAAGACATCGAATTCCTGCTCCTGGACGGAACAGGCCTGCAGAACGGCGTTGATCAACGCGAAGCCTGGTTGCGGATGATGGAGGCAGGCCAGGCCCTGGGAGCATCCACGCTGACTGTTGCCTGCGCGGACCCGGACCTGGACCGCTTCGGGGACCACCTCGCCCGGATGACGCAGGACGGCGCAGCGTACGGAATCGTTCCCACGCTGGA
>NZ_JABMCX010000170.1 GCF_013179505.1 Paenarthrobacter sp. CM16
AATCCTTGGCGTTCTGGATAAGAGCCACCGTGTGACTGAAACCCGCCGAATACGCCGGAATAAGATTATGCGCCACGCTGGCCGGTAGTTCGGACATATCCTTGCCGTCCATCTCCCAGGCGTAGGTCATGTAACGCTCCACCGCCCCAGGGTAGAAACGGGAAATTGAAGTCTGCGGATTGACAGCAAGCGCCAGCGATGTAGGGAAGAACCTCGACAAAGCAAGGCTGGCGTATCCGCCGGCGGAGCTGCCGAAGAACACCAAGTTGTATCCTCCGGTCTCCCTCACAATGCGTCTAATAACATCCGCCAGGGTCTCCTGAAGGTCGGGCTGCTCTTTTGAGCCCGCATACCAAGCCAGGTTGAAGTCAGTTGATTTGCGCAGGCTGGGATCTGAGATAAAAATGCGGTTGACGGGTAGCCCGGCGGTGACTCCTTGCCCCAGGAACCACGGGAGTCGGACGTCTTTTTCAGCCGCTCCGTGGAAGCACACCAAGGTGGTATCGGAATCGGCGGGTACGTTCAGTATTTCAAGCGGCAAGCCCTGGTGCTGGATCTCGATCAGCCCCTCAGGAACCTCTTCAGCGGACAGGAATGATCTAAGGTCCGGGAAGCTGGACGGAGTCGGGGTATCGATAACTGGGTTTTCAGACACCACGGTAGTCTAGCCGCGGAGGTCGGAGACCCCGGAATCCCGGGACATGACCAGGAGAGCTCAATAATTGCGCCGGTGCTTCAACCTGGGAATTGCGACGGCGAACACCACTGCCGCTGCGAAGCCCAGTACCCCTGTTGCCCAGATTCCAGCGGACAGGGAAACGGCGGCCGTCAACCCGGAGAGCAGCACCGGTCCCCCGGTTGCACCAGAGTCGGCTATGAAGCGCCATATACCCAGGAAATGGCTCCTTCCGTTGTCGGGCGAGAAGTCGGCGCCCAGCGTCATAATGAGACCTGAACTGATGCCGTTGCCGAACCCGATCAACAGCGCAACCAGCAGCAACGGCACAAAGCCTGCAGTGAACGGAATCAGAATCAAGGCCGATCCCATAATCACCGTGGACGGGATGGCCACCCATTGCCGGCCTTTTCGGTCCATGAGCTTTCCTGAAGGGTAGAACACCAGCATGTCGATCGCTCCGGACAGCCCGAACAGCAGTGAAGCATGCGTGGCATCGAGTCCCAAATGGTCCGCCCACAACGGGATGACCACCTGACGCGAGGCCCGTAAAGCACTAAGGAGCAGGATCCCGAACCCGACAGACAGGAACACGCCTGCGTGGGAGGCCGCGACGCTCCGCAGAGTGGACGCCGGCGGGCGCGGGCCGCCGTCGGAGGTTCCTGGTGCCACCAAATCCGGAATGGTGAGGGACAAAACCGCAGCCGCCATCATGCCCGCGAAGCCCACCCAGTACGCGCCGCTGATTCCGGCGAGCTGCATGACACCGGCGCCAACAAACGGACCGATGAAGATGCCGATCCTGGTCACCCCGCCCAATGTGGACAGTGCCCGGGCCCGGTAGAGGACAGGGACTGCTTCAGTGAGAAACTTCTGCCGGGCAAGGTTGAAGACGCTGGCTGACATGCCCACAAGGGTCATCGAGGCTGCCAGCAGCCACAGTCCGTGTTCTATCTGCTGAGCGAATGCTGCGGCGCCCAACGCCAGGGCGCCCAAGGCTCCGGCGCCTACGATCGACCACCGCTCACCGAACTTCTCTGTGATGATCGAGGCCGGAATGTTGAAGATCCACGACCCCAGCCCGATCAGGGTCACAATCAATGCCGAGACTGCTACGGACGCACCCAGGTCTCGCGCCGAGAGTGCGATAACCGGCAGGACCGCTCCCTCACCGATGCAGAACAGCAGTGCGGGCCCGAAAGCCGGCAAGGCAACGCTGCGAAGGCTGAACGTCTGGTTCGTCTGGGTCCTGGTCATCCCTTTCATCCTAGGACTGCCGCACCTGCAGCCCGCCCCGGCATTACTTTCCGCAATGCACACTTAGCCCCCAGTGCGGCCCGCAATTGTTGCGGCTCCGGGCACCGGAGCCGCAACAACTACATGCGAAGCGGGATCGCCAGCGTCAACTAGCGGAGGTTGGCTGCTGCCTTCCGACGTCCGGCTGCGGCCAGGAGGAGGCCCATCAGGACCATCCCACCTGCCCAGAGAACGAAGGTGCCGTTCAGACCGGTAGTCGCCAGTGCGTTGGGGTTTCCGACGACGGTGGGGGCTGCCGCGGTCACGGCACCCTTAGTGGAGCCAGCGGTGACTACTGCCGCGGTTTGGGTGCTTGTACCCACTGTGTTGATGCCCGTGGTGCCGCTGGTGTTATTGCCGCCGCCAGCAGGCGGGTTCACGGACGGCGGGGTTACTACCGGCGGGTTCACGGACGGCGGGGTGACAACTGGAGGGTTCACGGACGGCGGGGTGACAACCGGCGGGTTCACGGACGGCGGGGTGACAACCGGCGGGGTAACCACAGGCGGAGAAACAACCGGAGGGTTCACCGTGCCAGCTGAGCCGCCTCCCACACTTACGGAGGTGGACCCGATGCTGATCGGGGCAGTAATCGGAACGATCAGCTGCGTACCTGAGAGAATTCCGCCGTTGCCGGAGGTTGCGCTTCCGCCTGCAGTGCCAGCAGGAGCAGTAGTGCCACTGGTACCGGAGCTCGTAGCCGAAGAATCACCCAACACACCAGCAGACGTGGAACCCAGGTTCACCGGAGCAGTAATCGGAGCAACCACCTGCGTACCCGAAAGAATTCCGCCATCGCCGGAGGTTGCGCTTCCGCCTGCAGTACCAGCAGGAGCAGTAGTACCACTGGTACCGGTGCTCGTAGCCGAAGAATCACCCAACACACCAGCAGACGTGGAACCCACGTTCACCGGAGCAGTAATCGGAGCAACCACCTGCGTACCGGATCCGATGCCATCCCAACCGCTCGTCGAGGCACCCGAAGTGCTGCCAGCAGGAGCAGTAGTGCCACTGGTACCGGAGCTCGTAGCCGAAGAACCACCCAACACACCAGCAGACGTGGAACCCACGTTCACCGGAGCAGTAATCGGAGCAACCACCTGCGTACCGGATCCGATGCCATCCGAACCGCTCGTCGAGGCACCCGAAGTGCTGCCAGCAGGAGCAGTAGTGCCACTGGTACCGGTGCTCGTAGCCGAAGAATCACCCAACACCCCAGCAGACGTGGAACCCACGTTCACCGGAGCAGTAACCGGAGCAACCACCTGCGTACCGGATGCGATGCCATCCGAACCACTCGTCGAGGCACCCGAAGTGCTGCCAGCAGGAGCTGCAGGGGCAGAAGAACCGGACGTAGCTGCAGAATCCCCAGCTACACCCACAGCAGTGGCTCCGATGTTAACAGGGACCGATATCGGAGCCACTACCTGAGCGCCGGATGCGATTGACTCTCCCCCCGACGTTGTTGCCTGCGCCGGTGCTTGTGCCGGCGCAGGAGCTGATGCTGCTGGAACGGTGGTGGCGGATGAATCCCCCAAAACACCGGCCGACGTCGACCCCACCGTGATGGGAACCGTCACCGGCGCCACCACTTGGGTTCCCGAAGCAATGCCGCCGGAACCGCTGGTCCCGGTGGTCGACGTCGAACCTGTTGCCGCTGCTGGTGCGGCAGGTGCGGCTGGGCCCGTCGCAGTGGAGCCCCCCAGCAGACCCACTGACGACGAGCCCAGGTTTAAGGGCACCGAAACCGGGGCAACCGCTTGGGTCCCGGAGCCGATGCTGTTGGAACCATTGGTAGTAGCTGCAGGTGCCCGGCTCGAACCTCCCGCAGATCCCGGCGCGGAAGCCGTAGCTGCTGAATCCCCCAAAAGTCCCAGAGAGGTGGCGCCCGTAGTGATCGGCGCTGTAACGGGCGCTACTACCTGCGTGCCGGAAAGGAGTCCGTCCTTGCCGGAGGTAGTGTCTGCGGCGTTGGCCGCGGTTGCGCTGAGGGCAATCATGCCCCCGGCAAAGCATGTGCCGATGAGGCACTTGCGTAGGGTCGTGTTCATGATGATCTTCTCCTGAAGGTCTAGTTCCCAAAGGCGTCCGTTGACGGATCGCCCGAATTGCCGTCGGCTGCGTGCTGTTGCGCAGCGAGGCTGGGGAACTAGTCAGGAGAGGAACCGGGATCGAATGAGACCGGCTTTGGATGGTGTTCGTCGCTGACCTTTACCAGGTCAGCGAGGAAATCTGCTGGGATGATCAATGCGCCATGCAGGAAGGCTGCCGCAGGGCTCGGCGGACCGTTCTGCGAATTGCCGGAGCCAGCACCTGCGAGGGTGGCCGGCACTATTCCCGGGCCGGTCGGTGAGCCTGCAGGAGCTGCGGGGACTTGGGCCGAACGGACTTCGGCGGCCTCTTCTGCTCCTGCAGAACCCAGTGCACGGGACGGCGACATAGCCGGCGCCACACTGGTGGCAGAGGCCAACGCAGTAGTTCGAGTTGCTGGTTCGGTTCCTACCGCTGCATGTACCTCGGCATCGCTTTCCTCCGCGGCCGTTCCTTGCGGTGAAACCGCGACGACGTCATCCGGCGGTGTGCCAACTCCCGGGGCCGCGTCTACCGACGGTGCTGCAGGGGGCAATGAGCCGGCGCCTCCCTGCAGGGGCGGAAGGACCGATGCTATCGGTGGAGTCACGGAACCGACAGGCGGCAAACCCCTGTCAACTACGTCGTCAATCACATCAACAACTGGCTGAACTATGGGGTTAGTGACGTCGGTAACGGGTTCCAGTGCAACAGGTTTCAAGGCCTCGTTGACCGGAGGAACGACTACAGCGACTGTCTGATCTACGGTTTCAGTCACCGGGGCAACGGCGTTCACAACGGTTCCCACGGTTTCCCCCGGGACCACCTGGTTGACGACTGGCAGGGATCCGGCAATCCCGTCTACCGCTCCCCCAACGCGCTCCACGATCGGCGTCACTGCCGGAACCGGAACGGAAACCGGCTGTGCAGGCACTATGGATTTGACGGGTGCGGGCAGAGGCACGGTTGGGACTGGAATGCTGATGGCGGGAGCCGTTGCCTGTGGGACAGCCGCCTTTGCAACGGACCCGACGGCGTCAGCAACTTCGGTGGTGCCAGCACCTGCCGCCTTGGTTGCTTTGGTGATGGTACTGCTCGCCGTTTCGGTTGTTGAAGCGACAGCGGACGAGGTGGTTGACGTTATTCCGCCAAGAAGTGAGTGGTCATCCGCGGCGCCGGAGTCAGCGCTGGCGGCTGTTGCGGAGAGGGTCATCCAGAGTGCCGTTCCGGCTCCAGCGATCATGACTGAGCGGAGAATGTTGGTAGCACGCGGGAAGACGCGTGTTCCCTTCATCTCGACACCCCCAGGTAGTCGCGAACCGAATGGTCGACTTCATCCTAGGACGGGAGTTACCGAATAGTCCATGGCTGGGAGTAAACAAGATGACAAATTTGTAAGGAGCCTTGCTAGGAAGGGTACGAACCCGTTTTTCCGGGCCCAAAGTCAGGGGTCCCCAACGATTGCCTGCCCTGGGCGTTGGTTTCCTGAAGCCTCTTGATGAACCAGCGGGACTGTTCAGGCCCATAGGGCAGGACCGGGATTGCCTTGGTTGCATCTGAGGGCATGTCCCGAATGGACTGCGTGGCTTGGCGGACGGCCGTGCTCATGGTGTCTGCCATGGTCTTCACAAACTCGTCACTTGCGGGCTTGCCGTGACCGGGGACCAGGAACTCGTAGCGGTGACGGAGGGCGGAGATGTGCCGCAGGGCGTCAGCCCACTCTTCCGGGTACGAGTCCTCGAACGACGGGTGGGCACCCTGCTCCACCAAGTCGCCCACGTAAAGGGTGGTGCTTGTACCCACCAGGAGGTCGCCATCGGTGTGGGCCCGGCCCAGGTAGAAGAGCGTGGCCGTGATCCCGCCAAGGTCCACCAGTACAGGCTGATCGTGAACCAAGGCGTTGGGAACAACGATGTCGACGGCGTCGCCCTCCCCCGCTGCCATCTCGGGTTCGTTGGTGGCCACGAAGCGCCGCTGGATGTCGGCGTCTTTTTCGATAGCCGCCGCACAGTTGGCGTGCGCCCAGAACTCCGTAACGCCGTCGTCCGCGAAAACGGCGTTACCGAAGAAGTGGTCGTAGTGGGCGTGGGTGTTCACCACCACCAGCGGAAGCTGGGTCTTTTCACGGACCGCTGCGAGAATCTCCCGGCCCTGGCGGGGGCCACAACCGGTGTCGATGACCATAGCGAGTTCAGAGCCCACCACGAGCCCGGTGTTCAGTAAGGAACCCTCGGTTTCCAGGACGTAGTTGTTGGGACCGAGTTCTAGCCAAGCTGACAATTGATTCTCCGTTTACAGTGCAATCCGGCGATGTTCAGGCCTCTACTCTACCCACGGAAAGCTGGGAGGGAGCGGAACCCGCACCATCGCGGCGCACTGATTTACGGCGAGTTGACTTAGAGAATGGCCGTCATGATGTTCCAGCCGGAGCCAACTTGGGTGGCATAAATCCAGCCGCCCGAGCCGTTGCCGCCGTAAAGAACCAGGTCACCGTTGCTGGCCCGGCCCATGAGGTCCACTGTGCCGTCCCCATTGAAGTCACCCGGAGATTCGATGGCGGTCATGATGTTCCACCCCTGGCCAATCTGACCCGCTGCGAACCAACCACCGGAGCCATTGCCCGGGTAGAGCAGGAGCGCCCCGGCGCCGTTGCGGGCCACGACGTCGGCTTTGCCGTCGCCGTTGAAGTCACCAACGCCCTCAATGGCTGTCATGACATTCCAACCTTGACCGATCTGACGGGCCGGAAGCCACCCACCGGAGCCATTACCCGGGTACAGCCACAGGACGCCGGCGGAGTCGCGGGCTATCACATCGGCCTTGTAGTCCCCGTTGAAATCACCGGGAGCTTCGATTGCCGTCATCACGTTCCAGCCAGAGCCGATTTGGCGGGCGGCGAGCCAACCACCCGAACCGTTGCCCGGGTAGAGCCACAACCGGCCGCTGGAGTCGCGGGCCAGGACATCGGCATTGCCGTCGCCATCGAAATCACCAGGGGCCTCGATGGCGGTCATGCCGTTCCAGCCCGAGCCGATCTGGCGGGCAGCCAGCCACCCGCGGTAGCCGTCGCCCGCGTAGAGCCACAACCGGCCGCTGGAGTCGCGGGCCAGGACGTCACTACGGGAGTCGCCGTCGAAATCGGTGATCTTCCTCCTGTTGACCGGGGCCGTGCCGCCGTAGGTGCTGAGCGCCTTGTTGGCATCAACAAGGCCGGCCCCGCAGCCAGCCGGGCACCCCGCCGGAAGAGGCCTTGAGGTTGCTTTCAATTGCTGCTCCACCTGAGCCGGTGTGAGGCTGCTGCCTTCGGCTGAGATCAGCAACGCCGCCAGCCCAGCCACCTGGGGTGCCGCCATGGAGGTTCCCTGCATCCAGGCGTAGGCAGATCCGGCGCTGGTGGTTTTTCCGAAGTTGAAGGTAGACAGGATTCCATTGGTGGCGGCCTGGCTCATGTCGCCGCCAGGGGCCGTGACGTCTACTGCGCTGCCATAATTCGAGTACTGTGCACGGGCACCGGAAGCGTTGCTGGCGGCCACGGTGATGACGTTTTCACAGTTGGCCGGGCTTGCGTCGGCAGCGGGACGGTTGGAGTTTCCTGCCGAAACCACAACCGCGGCACCCGCGTTGTGAGCGAAATTGATGGCGTTTTGGTAGGTAGCCGAGCAGGCCTTGATACCGCCGAGGCTGAGGTTGATCACGCGGGCCGGGTTGGGGTTCACCGGCGCACCGGTGACTACGCCGCCAGCGGCCCAAATGATGGAGTCAGCGATGTCGGAGGTGTAGCCGCCGCAGTAGCTCAACGCCCGAACGGGCAGAATCCTCGCATTGGGCGCTACCCCTGTGATGCCTTGGCCGTTGTTGGCCACCGCGGCGATGATCCCTGCTACGTGGGTACCGTGCCACGACGAGTTCTGGGCGGGGCTTCCAACCTCGCATACACCAGCCGGCTCCCAGTCGCCTTGGTCGGTGGGATCGGAATCGCGGCCGTCACCGTCCCGGCCATCCTCGGCATAGGAAATCATGTCATAACCGGGCACAACATTGGCGTCCAGATCCTCATGCCTGGTGATCCCGCTGTCCACAACGGCAACGACTACGCTCTCACCCTTGACGTAATCCCAGGCTCCCGCAGCATTGATGCTGGCCGGACCCTTCAGGTTCCACTGCTCCGGGAAACCCGGGTCACTCGCATCAGCGGTGGCATGCATGATGTCATCCGCCTCGGCATACGCAATCGCTGGATCGGTGCGCAGCGTCTTGACGAAAAGGGCGGATTCGGCGGCTGAAAGCGGCTTGTCCAATTTGATGACATGCCCGCCGGTGGCATTTTGGCGGGCGGTCTCTGCGACAGCACCAAGCGCGGTGGCAGCTTTGCCGGCAACGTCGCGGGCTGCTTTGTCCGCGGACTGAGCGGTGGCATCCTTCATTCCCACAATGAACTGATCCGTAGGAGATTCGGGGGCGGGTGTCAGCACCTGCGGCCCTCCGGGAACAATGTCCACGGTGTCTGCTGCGGCCGGCTGAACGGCCAGGCCACCGCTGATCAAAAGAGTAGTGAGCGCCAGACCTGCAGCTCTCAGGGACCGGATACGGGAGTTATTTACCATCAGGGGCATCCTTGGGACGTCGCGATCAACCCTGAGCGGCTGATTGCGGGCAACTGGAGACCACCAGTTGACCCCCAAGGAATTGTAAGCTGACTCCCGGCTTTAAATGGTACGAATCGCGGTTTGTGACTGTTGCGGGCCAAGCGAGGCCCACAAGGCCGAAGCGTCAGACCCGGCCCTTGACGATGGCGGCGATCAGTTCTTTGCTGCAGCCCACGGCAGCAGCCAAGGCACTGTAGGACCAGCGATCCGGGTCTTCCTGGCGGGCGCGGAAGGCACTACCCAATGCGTTCAAACACCATGGTCGCCTGAATGCGGTCGCCCCCACCGATGACGCCCTTGCTTCCACTGCTGGCAGTGGTGATGGTGTGGAGCCGGTAGCCCTTGGCGGCTTGATCGTTGATGGCCTTTTCAAGGGAGGGAAGGTTACCCGAACCGGCGCCCCACATTTTCTCTTTCAGAATCACCTGGAGAACGACGTATTGCTGCACTTGCACCACTTCCTTCTGTTTCCGGCCGGCCGCGCTTTGTTGGCCGCTCCCGTGTATCTGGATGGTTGCGTGCAAGGCTACTCGACGTCGGGAAGGAACCTTAGGCTTTCATCCCAGCTCGCGCAGCCCAGCCGTCATCTGACCACCAGCATCTCCGGTGTTGACGGTGCCTTTGGGCTCGAACAGCAATGCTTGGACTTCGTTTTCAGCCTTGGGGCAATGCTCAATTCCTTTTGGGACCACATAGACATCGTTCGGCCCGAGCAGCACGTCCCCGTCACGCAACTGGATAGTGAGGTTGCCGCTGATGACCATGAACAGTTCATCCGTGTCTGGATGGGTGTGCCAAACAAACTCGCCCTGAATCTTGACTACTTTTACGTCGTAGTCGTTGATACTGGTCAGCCGGTGCGGCTGCCAGTGCTCCGAGATCGAATCAAGGGCGTCATTGATGTTAACTACCGGCTTAGTCATGGTGATCATCTCTTTCTTCCAGGGTCTTAATCGCGGGGCGCTTCATGTTTCACGGATGCATTTGTGCGCCCTTGACGATCCGATCTACAACGTTTCGGGGACCACGGAGGGCAATTCCCACCAGATCGAGATCCTCGGCAGCCACCGCGGCCACTGCCGCACGGTTCGCTTCATCGTGACCTGTAGAAAAAAGGTCACGTGTATACAGGGCGACAGGAATTTCACGGGAAATCGCGCGCCCCCGTACTGCCGCCAGGAGTTCCCCTCCGGCTGTGAGAACCAAGACTGGTTGGCGCAGCATCGGAAGGTAACTGTTGCCGTCCAAGTCTTGGTATGGCTCCCCTGTGAGGCCGGGGGCGCTGGTGGCAATGGCGCTCATGAGGAAGGCCGTTACGTTGAGCTCCTGCCACGGCAAAAGATCGTCACGAAGGACCACCACTACTTTCGAGTCGAAACGAACGGTTGCTGGGGAAGGTGAATCAATGACTGCTGTTGAGTTTTCGTGCATGAACCCAGCATGGCGCCGGCAGGAAAGCTCGTCTTGTACATTTCTTGCATGGGCAACTCAGTGCACGCATGGCATCCTGCTGTGCCATATGTGCGCGAAGTGCTCCATGCAACGTTCGAGGATCACAGCTACCCGTCGCATACACACGAAGACTGGACGGTGCTTCTGATCGACAAGGGTGCCGTGACATATGATCTTGGCCGCACCGAGCATCAGGCCGTTCCCGCCTCAATTACCCTGCTGCCACCGCATGTCCCGCACGACGGACGCTCCGCCGTCGGGGGTGAATCATTCCGCAAGCGTGTCCTGTACCTCAGCGAGGACTGGCTGCCCGCGAAAGCTGCAGATGCTGCAGTGACGCAGCCGCTGCTG
>NZ_JABMCX010000171.1 GCF_013179505.1 Paenarthrobacter sp. CM16
ACCGCTAACACGGCAAGCACCGATGGTGCCACCCGCCGCCTCTCATTCGCAAAGATTCACGAACCGCTTGACGTTCCGAATCTTCTCGCCCTGCAGACGGACAGCTTTGACTGGCTCGTCGGAAACGAACGCTGGCAGGCGCGGGTAGCGAAGGCTGTCGAGGAGGGCGACCTCAGCGTCGCCACCACCTCCGGACTTGCCGACATCTTCGAAGAGATCTCCCCCATCGAGGACTTCCAGGGCACTATGTCCCTGAGCTTCTCCGAGCCGGAGTTCGCTGACCCGAAGTACACCATGGCCGAATGCAAAGACCGTGACGCCACTTACTCGGCACCGCTGTATGTCAAGGCCGAGTTCATGAACAACAACACGGGCGAAATCAAGCAGCAGACCGTGTTCATGGGCGACTTCCCCCTCATGACTGAGAAGGGAACGTTCGTCGTCAACGGCACCGAGCGTGTTGTTGTCTCCCAGTTGGTCCGTTCGCCGGGCGCCTACTTCGAGCGCACTGCTGACAAGACCAGTGACAAGGACATCTTCACTGCGAAGATCATCCCGTCCCGTGGTGCATGGTTCGAACTCGAAATCGACAAGCGCGACCAGGTCGGCGTTCGCCTCGACCGCAAGCGCAAGCAGTCGGTAACGGTTCTCCTGAAGGCCCTCGGTTGGACCGAAGGCCAGATCCTGGAAGAGTTCGGCCAGTACGACTCCATGCGTGCAACGCTGGAGAAGGACGCCACCGAGACCCGCGAAGACGCGCTTCTGGATATCTACCGCAAGCTGCGACCGGGCGAGCCGCCCACAGTCGAGGCTGCCCAGTCGCTGCTGGACAACCTGTACTTCAACGCCAAGCGCTACGATCTTGCCAAGGTTGGCCGTTACAAGATCAACCGCAAGCTCGGTATCGACCGCTCCCTTGGTGACAAGGAAGCCTCGGTCCTGCACGTTGAAGACATCGTCGCCATGATCAAGTTCCTCGTTGCGCTCCACGCCGGCGAGAAGACCCTCATGGGCAAGCGCGATGGCGAAGACCACGAGCTCCGCGTCGACGTCGATGACATCGACCACTTCGGCAACCGTCGCATCCGTGCAGTTGGCGAACTGATCGAGAACCAGGTCCGCACCGGTCTGTCCCGTATGGAACGCGTCGTCCGCGAACGCATGACCACGCAGGACGTCGAGGCCATCACGCCGCAGACACTGATCAACATCCGCCCTGTTGTAGCAGCCATCAAGGAGTTCTTCGGAACGTCCCAGCTGTCGCAGTTCATGGACCAGAACAACCCGCTCTCGGGTCTGACCCACAAGCGCCGCCTGTCGGCACTTGGCCCGGGTGGTCTGTCCCGTGACCGTGCAGGCATGGAAGTTCGAGACGTTCACCCGTCCCACTACGGACGTATGTGCCCCATCGAAACCCCTGAAGGCCCGAACATTGGTCTGATCGGTTCGCTGGCATCCTACGGCCGCATCAACCCGTTCGGTTTCATCGAGACGCCGTACCGCCTGGTCTCCGAAGGCGTCGTTTCCGACGAAGTCCAGTACCTGACGGCCGATGACGAAGCCGAGGTCCTGATCGCACAGGCCAACGCTCCGCTGGATGCTGACAAGAAGTTCTCTGAAGAGACTGTCCTTGTCCGTGCCCGTGGTGGTGGAGGCGAGCCTGTCCTGGTTCCCGCTGCAGACGTTCAGTTCATGGACGTTTCCCCGCGCCAGATGGTGTCCGTGGCAACCGCCCTGATCCCGTTCCTCGAGCATGACGATGCAAACCGCGCACTCATGGGTGCCAACATGCAGCGCCAGGCCGTGCCGCTGGTCCGTTCCGAGGCTCCTTTCGTGGGCACCGGCATGGAACGCGCAGCAGCCGTCGACGCCGGTGACGTTGTCATCGCCAAGAAGGCAGGTGTGGTCACCGAGGTTTCCGCCGAGCTGGTTGTCATGATCAACGACGACGGCACCGAGACCAACTACCGCATCAACAAGTTCGCCCGTTCCAACCAGGGCAACTGCTACAACCACCGCGTCCTGGTCAACGAAGGCCAGCGCCTGGAAGTTGGCGGCATCATCGCTGACGGTCCCGCAACGGACCAGGGTGAACTGGCCCTCGGTAAGAACCTCCTCGTGGCATTCATGTCATGGGAAGGCCACAACTTCGAGGACGCCATCATCCTGTCGCAGCGCATTGTTGCTGAGGACGTTCTTTCCTCCATCCACATCGAGGAGCACGAAATTGATGCCCGCGACACCAAGCTTGGTGCCGAGGAAATCACCCGTGACATCCCCAACGTGTCCGAGGAAGTCCTTGCAGGCCTGGACGAGCGCGGCATCATCCACATTGGTGCCGAGGTTGAAGCCGGCGACATCCTGGTCGGAAAGGTCACCCCTAAGGGTGAAACCGAACTGACCCCGGAAGAGCGCCTCCTGCGCGCCATCTTCGGTGAGAAGTCCCGCGAAGTCCGCGACACCTCCCTGAAGGTGCCCCACGGCGAGTCCGGTACGGTCATCGGCGTGCGCGTCTTCGACCGCGACAACGACGACGAACTGCCCCCGGGCGTGAACCAGCTGGTCCGCGTCTACGTTGCAGCCAAGCGTAAGATCACCGACGGCGACAAGCTCGCCGGCCGTCACGGCAACAAGGGTGTTATCTCCAAGATCCTCCCGATCGAGGACATGCCCTTCCTTGCAGACGGTACCCCGGTGGACATCGTCCTGAACCCGCTTGGTGTTCCGGGTCGAATGAACGTTGGCCAGGTCCTGGAAACCCACCTCGGTTGGGTTGCCAAGACCGGTTGGAAGATCGAAGGCGAGCCGGAGTGGGTCAAGAACCTGCCCAACCTGCCTCGTGAAACCGGCCAGACCACCGTTGCCACACCGGTGTTCGATGGCGCCCGTGAAGAAGAGATCACCGGCCTGCTTGACTCCACCAACGTGACCCGCGACGGCGACCGCCTGATCGACTCCTCCGGCAAGACCCGTCTGTTCGACGGCCGCTCCGGCGAGCCGTTCCCGGACCCGATCTCCGTCGGTTACATGTACATCCTGAAGCTCCACCACCTGGTGGACGACAAGATCCACGCGCGCTCCACCGGCCCGTACTCCATGATCACCCAGCAGCCGCTGGGTGGTAAGGCTCAGTTCGGTGGCCAGCGCTTCGGTGAAATGGAAGTGTGGGCGCTCGAAGCTTACGGCGCCGCTTACACCCTTCAGGAACTCCTCACGATCAAGTCTGATGACATCCATGGTCGTGTGAAGGTCTACGAAGCCATCGTCAAGGGCGAGAACATCCCTGAGCCTGGCGTTCCCGAGTCCTTCAAGGTCTTGATCAAGGAAATGCAGTCGTTGTGCCTGAACGTGGAAGTTCTTTCCACGGACGGAACCACGATCGAAATGCGTGACTCTGATGACGCAGTCTTCACGGCTGCGGAAGAACTGGGCATCGATCTGTCTCGTGCAGAGCCCAGTTCCGTAGAAGAGGTCTAGCAGCTGTTCCGGCGGGCAGCCTCAACCACTGCCCGTCGGAACAACTCCCTCTTCCCGTAACCAAGACTTCAGAATTTAGAGAACAAGAGAGAACAGGGACCATATGTCCAGCGAATCCTCCTTCGGCCTCATGCAGATCGGCCTCGCCACCGCGGAAGACATCCGCGGATGGTCTTACGGTGAGGTCAAGAAGCCGGAAACCATCAACTACCGCACGCTCAAGCCCGAGAAGGACGGCCTCTTCTGCGAGAAGATCTTCGGCCCGTCCCGCGACTGGGAATGCTACTGCGGTAAGTACAAGCGCGTCCGCTTCAAGGGCATCATTTGCGAGCGTTGTGGCGTTGAAGTCACCCGCGCCAAGGTGCGCCGTGAGCGCATGGGCCACATCGAGCTCGCCGCGCCTGTAACCCACATCTGGTACTTCAAGGGCGTTCCCTCGCGCTTGGGCTACCTTTTGGACCTGGCACCGAAGGACCTTGAAAAGGTCATCTACTTTGCTGCCTACATGATCACCAGCGTTGACACCGAATCCCGTCACGCCGAACTGCCGAACCTCCAGGTTGAGCACGACCTCGAGAAGAAGCAGATGGTGGACAACCGCGACAGCGACATCGCCACGATCGCCCGCGACCTTGAAGACGAGCTTGCCCGTCTCGAAGGCGAAGGCGCCAAGGCTGCCGACAAGAAGAAGGCCCGCGACTCTGCCGACCGCCAGATGGCGAACGTCCGCAAGCGTGCCGACGCCGACATCGAGCGCCTCGAGCAGGTCTGGGACCGCTTCAAGAACCTCAAGGTCGCTGACCTTGAAGGTGATGAGGGCCTCTACCGCGAACTGCGTGACCGCTACGGTCTGTACTTCGAAGGCTCCATGGGTGCCGAAGCCATCAAGAAGCGTCTTGAGACCTTTGACATGCAGGCTGAAGCCGAGTCACTGCGCGACACCATCCAGAACGGCAAGGGCCAGCGTAAGACGCGTGCCCTGAAGCGACTGAAGGTTGTCAATGCGTTCCTGACCACCAACAACAGCCCGCTTGGCATGGTTCTCGACGCCGTTCCGGTGATCCCGCCGGAACTGCGCCCGATGGTCCAGCTGGACGGTGGCCGCTTCGCGACCTCCGACCTCAACGACCTCTACCGCCGTGTGATCAACCGCAACAACCGTCTCAAGCGCCTGCTTGACCTCGGTGCTCCGGAGATCATCGTCAACAACGAGAAGCGCATGCTTCAGGAAGCTGTTGACAGCCTCTTCGACAACGGTCGTCGTGGCCGTCCCGTCACCGGTCCGGGCAACCGTCCGCTGAAGTCCCTGAGCGACATGCTCAAGGGCAAGCAGGGTCGTTTCCGCCAGAACCTCCTCGGCAAGCGCGTTGACTACTCCGGCCGTTCGGTCATCGTGGTTGGCCCGCAGCTGAAGCTGCACCAGTGTGGTCTGCCCAAGCAGATGGCTCTGGAGCTCTTCAAGCCGTTCGTGATGAAGCGCCTGGTTGACCTCAACCACGCACAGAACATCAAGTCGGCAAAGCGCATGGTCGAGCGTTACCGTCCGCAGGTCTGGGACGTGCTGGAAGAGATCATCACCGAACACCCGGTGCTGCTCAACCGTGCACCTACCCTGCACCGCCTCGGCATCCAGGCCTTCGAACCGCAGCTTGTGGAAGGCAAGGCAATCCAGCTTCACCCGCTGGTTTGTGGCGCCTTCAACGCTGACTTCGACGGCGACCAGATGGCAGTCCACCTGCCGCTGAGCCCGGAAGCCCAGGCCGAAGCACGCATCCTGATGCTGTCCTCGAACAACATCCTGAAGCCGTCCGATGGCCGTCCGGTGACCCTGCCTTCGCAGGATATGATCATCGGCCTGTACCACCTGACCACCAAGCGCGTCGGTTCTGCCGGCGAAGGCCGCATCTTCTCCTCGGTTTCGGAAGCCATCATGGCGTACGACGCCCGCGACCTGCACCTGAACTCCCAGGTGAAGATCCGTCTGGATGACTTTGTGCCTTACGCAGGATGGGAAGCTCCGGAAGGTTGGGAGCCCGGTCAGCCGGCTCTCGTTGAGACCTCCCTGGGCCAGGTCATCTTCAACCAGACGCTGCCCGAGGATTACCCCTGGGTAGAGGCTGTTGCCGACAAGGGCGAGCTGTCCCGGATCGTCAACGACCTCGCCGAGCGCTACCCGAAGGTTGTTACGGCGGCAACGCTGGACAACCTCAAGGACGCAGGCTTCTACTGGGCCACCCGTTCGGGTGTCACGGTTGCCATCTCCGACATCGAGGTACCTACTTCCAAGCCTGCCATCCTGGCCGGTTACGAAGCCATGGCCGCCAAGATCCAGGGCCAGTACGACAAGGGCCTGATCGACGACGACGAGCGTCGCCAGGAACTGATCGAAATCTGGAACAAGGCAACCAACGAGATCGCCCAGGCGATGCGTGACAGCCTGTCCCCGATGAACACCATCAACCGCATGGTGTCCTCCGGTGCACGTGGTAACTGGATGCAGGTCCGCCAGATCGCGGGTATCCGTGGTCTTGTGGCCAACCCGAAGGGTGAGATCATTCCTCGCCCGATCAAGTCCTCCTACCGTGAGGGCCTGTCGGTGCTGGAATACTTCATCGCCACGCACGGTGCCCGTAAGGGTCTGGCCGATACCGCTCTCCGTACCGCCAACTCGGGTTACCTGACCCGTCGTCTGGTGGACGTTTCGCAGGACGTCATCGTCCGCGAAGAGGACTGCGGTACCGAGCGCGGTCTGCTCACGCCGATCGCCGTGCCGGATTCCAACGGTGAACTCGTCCTGGACGAGAACGTCGAGAACAGCGCCTACGCACGTACGCTGGCTGTCGACGTCGTCGATGCCCAGGGCAACGTCCTGGCTGCCGGCGGCACCGACTGCGGCGACGTCGTTATCGACCAGCTGCTGGCTGCAGGCATCACCGAGGTCAAGGTCCGCTCCGTACTCACCTGTGAGTCCAAGGTCGGCACCTGCGCGCTCTGCTACGGCCGTTCGCTGGCCACCGGCAAGACCGTGGACATCGGCGAGGCCGTGGGCATCATTGCCGCACAGTCCATCGGTGAGCCCGGTACACAGCTGACCATGCGTACGTTCCACACCGGTGGTGCTGTTTCCGCCGGTGGTGGCGACGACATCACCCAGGGTCTGCCCCGTATCCAGGAGCTCTTCGAAGCCCGTACTCCGAAGGGTGTTGCACCGATTGCTGAAGCAGCCGGCCGCATCACCATCGAAGAGTCCGAGCGCCAGATGCGCCTGGTCATCACTCCGGACGATGGTTCCGAAGAGATTGCCTACCCGGTACTGCGTCGTTCACGTCTCCTCATCGAAGACGGCGAGCACGTCAGCGTCGGCCAGAAGCTGATCAACGGTCCGGTGGACCCGAAGCAGGTTCTGCGCATCATGGGTCCGCGTGCTGCACAGAAGTTCCTTGTGGACGAAGTTCAGGGCGTTTACCGCAGTCAGGGCATTGGTATCCACGACAAGCACGTCGAGGTTATCGTCCGCCAGATGCTGCGCCGCGTGACCGTCATCGAATCCGGCGACTCCGACCTGCTCCCCGGTGAGCTTGCAGAGCGCGCCCGCTTCGAGGACGAGAACCGCCGCGTCGTGTCCGAGGGCAAGTCCCCGGCTTCGGGTCGTCCGGAACTCATGGGTATCACCAAGGCTTCCTTGGCTACCGAGTCCTGGCTGTCGGCAGCTTCCTTCCAGGAGACCACCCGCGTCCTGACGCAGGCGGCCATGGAAGGCAAGAGCGATCCTCTGCTCGGCCTGAAGGAAAACGTCATCATCGGTAAGCTCATCCCGGCCGGTACGGGCCTGCCCCGCTACACAGAGGTCACTGTGGAGCCGACGGAAGAAGCAAAGGCAAGCCTGTTCACGGGCCCCAGCGCTTTCACCGACTTCTCCTATGACGCCCTGGGTGGCGACGGCGCTCCCGAGTTCCACGCCATCCCGCTGGATGACTACGATCTCGGTAACGACTTCCGCTAAACCGGTAAGTTGACGCCGTCATCGCTTGCTTGACGCCGTAAAGGTCCGGCCCCGTACTCCCTGAGTGCGGGGCCGGACCCGTTAAGGGCCGCGGCTACCCGCGAAGTCAGTTGGGGGAGTGGAGGACGACGGCGGCAGCCGGGTGGCGCCGTCGTCCTCCATACACCCGATTAAGGCCCTAGATCAAGCCGTGCTAGACTTTTGGTAATTGTTCTGTGTGGCAGTGGATGAAGGCCGCCGCAGCATCATTTTGGTTTTGTTCTCATGGTGCTGGGTGGAGCCTGTTTCCGGGTTGCGGGCAACATGCGCAACGAATGCCGCACTTTTGCACGCCTACCGGAGTTTCGGCCGGCTGCACGAGCAACGCCAAAGTTCCCACGTTTACACTGGCTGGCGCCTGTGTGTGGGGGCAGAGATCAAACAACGGAGAACACGAAAGTGCCTACGATTAACCAGCTGGTCCGCAAGGGCCGCACGCCGAAGGTCTCCAAGACCAAGGCTCCCGCGCTGAAGGGCAGCCCGATGCGCCGCGGTGTTTGCACCCGCGTTTACACCACCACCCCCAAGAAGCCGAACTCGGCTCTCCGTAAGGTGGCACGTGTGCGTCTCAACGGTGGCGTAGAAGTAACCGCCTACATCCCCGGTGTTGGCCACAACCTCCAGGAGCACTCCATCGTGCTCGTCCGTGGTGGTCGTGTGAAGGACCTTCCGGGTGTCCGCTACAAGATCGTCCGCGGCGCACTCGACACCCAGGGTGTCAAGAACCGCAAGCAGGCTCGCAGCCGTTACGGCGCAAAGATGGAGAAGAAGTAATATGCCTCGCAAGGGTCCGGCCCCGAAGCGGCCGCTAGTTTCCGATCCCGTTTACGGCTCCCCGTTGGTCACGCAGCTGATCAACAAGGTTCTTGTCGACGGCAAGAAGTCCACCGCAGAGCGCATCGTTTACGGTGCACTTGAAGGTGCACGTGCAAAGTCCGGCGGCGACCCCGTTGCCGCTCTCAAGAAGGCCATGGACAACGTCAAGCCTTCCCTCGAGGTGCGTTCACGCCGTGTTGGTGGCGCTACCTACCAGGTTCCGGTTGAGGTCAAGCCGGGTCGCTCCACCGCCCTCGCTCTGCGTTGGCTCGTGGGCTACTCCAAGGCCCGCCGGGAGAAGACCATGACCGAGCGCCTCCAGAACGAAATCCTGGATGCCTCCAATGGTCTTGGTGCCGCTGTGAAGCGTCGCGAAGACACCCACAAGATGGCCGAGTCCAACAAGGCCTTCGCACACTACCGCTGGTAAAAACTTTCCGGACGCCGCCGGCTCACTGAGCCGGCGGCGAACGTGTAGTCCATCCGAAAGGGAGACCCCGTGGCACAGGACGTGCTTACCGACCTTAATAAGGTCCGCAACATCGGCATCATGGCCCACATCGATGCCGGCAAGACCACCACTACCGAGCGCATCCTGTTCTACACGGGTGTGAACCACAAGATCGGCGAGACGCACGACGGCGCTTCGACGACTGACTGGATGGAACAGGAAAAGGAACGCGGCATCACCATCACGTCTGCCGCCGTGACTTGCTTCTGGGACAAGAACCAGATCAACATCATCGACACCCCGGGCCACGTTGACTTCACGGTTGAGGTTGAGCGCTCCTTGCGCGTCCTCGACGGTGCAGTTGCGGTGTTCGACGGCAAGGAAGGCGTGGAGCCGCAGTCCGAGACTGTTTGGCGCCAGGCTGACAAGTACAACGTTCCGCGTATCTGCTTCGTCAACAAGATGGACAAGCTGGGCGCTGACTTCTACTTCACCGTAGACACCATCATCTCCCGCCTTGGTGCCAAGCCGCTGGTCATGCAGCTGCCCATCGGCGCTGAGAACGACTTCATCGGTGTTGTTGACCTCCTCGAAATGCGCGCCCTGGTTTGGCCTGGCGACGCAAAGGGTGACGTCACCATGGGCGCTTCCTACGAAGTGCAGGAAATCCCGGCGGACCTCCAGGCCAAGGCCGAAGAGTACCGTGCACAGCTCGTAGAGACTGTGGCCGAGGCTTCCGAAGAACTCATGGAGAAGTACCTCGAAGGTGAAGAACTCACCCTTGAGGAACTGAAGGCCGGCATCCGCAAGATGACCATCAACTCCGAGCTCTACCCGGTGTTCTGTGGTTCAGCATTCAAGAACCGCGGTGTCCAGCCGATGCTTGACGCTGTTGTTGACTTCCTGCCGAACCCGCTCGACGTCCCGCCGATGATCGGTCACGATCCCCGCGACGAAGAGAAGGAACTCACCCGCAAGCCTTCTGCTGACGAGCCGTTCTCGGCCCTCGCCTTCAAGATTGCTGCACACCCGTTCTTCGGTCAGCTGACCTTCGTCCGCGTGTACTCCGGTCACGTCGAGGCCGGCGCCCAGGTGGTTAACTCCACCAAGGGCAAGAAGGAGCGCATCGGCAAGCTGTTCCAGATGCACGCCAACAAGGAAATGCCCGTTGAGGGCGCTACCGCAGGCCACATCTACGCAGCGATCGGTCTGAAGGACACCACCACGGGCGACACCCTGTGCGATGCCAACAACCAGATCGTCCTCGAGTCCATGAGCTTCCCGGAGCCCGTGATCTCGGTTGCCATCGAGCCCAACACCAAGGGTGACCAGGAGAAGCTCTCCACGGCCATCCAGAAGCTCTCCGCTGAGGACCCGACCTTCCAGGTCTCCCTCAACGAAGACACGGGCCAGACCATCATCGCCGGCATGGGCGAGCTCCACCTGGACATCCTGGTGGACCGCATGCGCCGCGAATTCAAGGTCGAGGCAAATGTTGGCAAGCCGCAGGTTGCTTA
>NZ_JABMCX010000172.1 GCF_013179505.1 Paenarthrobacter sp. CM16
GCCCTGGCCACTGTCAGCGGCCTCATGGTTCTCGCTCATCAACGGGGGCTGCTGCCGCACAGAAACGACTTCAAAATTTCACGACGACGCCGGGAAGCCAGCGGGCGGTCGGCCGGCGATCGGGCCGCTGGCAGCCGCCGCCGGGCTGTCAAGGGCGGAGATGTCCGCCATAGTCACGGCGACCACAGTCCATGGCCTCCCAACGCCCGAAGGATGGAAAGACAGCTATGAGAGTTTTGCATTTGGGATTCGAAGATCCGGGCATGCCCGGGGCCGGCGGAGGATCCGTGCGGACCCACGAAATCAACCGTCGGCTGGCAGCAAAGGGTTACCAGGTCACGGTGCTCACCACCCGGTATCCGGGCTGGACGGAACGCGTGGAGGACGGTGTGCACTACGTGCCGATCGGGTATGGATCCGGCCGCAATCGGCTGACCCGGTTGGTGGCCTACGTGGCACGGCTGCCTTTCGAAGCGAGCCGGCGCCGATCATCGATTGACTTGGTGGTGGAAGATTTTTTCGCCCCGTTTTCCACCATGGCAGCCCCGCTATGGACCCAACGTCCCACCATTGGAGTTGTCCAGTGGCTCCATGCCAGGGACAAGGCCCGGCAGTACAAGTTGCCGCTGCATTGGATGGAGCGGCTGGGGGTACGAAAGCACCGAAGACTCATCGCTGTTTCGCAGGGCATAGCCGAACGGTTGAAGAAACTGAATCCAGACGTTCATGTGGACGTGATCGGCAATGGTGTGGACCCATGCGTGTGGCGCAACCCGCCGCGCGTTGGAAAGGATGTCCTCTTCATCGGCCGTCTGGAGTACGGGCATAAGGGGCTTGACCTGCTCCTGCAGGCTTGGTCCCAAGCGTGCAGCAGAGTTGAAGGAAATCTGCTGATTGCCGGCACCGGTCCGGACGAAGACAGGTTGCGTGCTGCCGTCCAGGAAGCGGGTCTGTCCGAACGTGTTCAGCTGCTGGGCTGGTTGTCCGGGGAAAGGAAGTTCACGACCATCAGCGAGGCCCGTCTGGTGGTGGTGCCTTCCCGGCACGAGACGTTCGGCTTGGTGGCCATTGATGCCTTGGCTTCTGGTACGCCAGTAATTGCTTTCGATATCCCATGCCTCAGAGAGATCCTCCCTGCTGGGACCGGATGGCTTGTCACCCCCTTCGATGTCACTGCTTTCGCCCATGAGATCGCCACCCGTTATTCCCAGGCTGGGCTGGAGCAGGTGGCTGCCGAAGGTCGCCTGTTTGCCGCCGGCTACGACTGGGATGCGCTCGCAGACCTGCAAGCCCAGGCCTACGTCACAGCACTTGCTGAACTGAACACCTCCCAACCCCGGCAGGAGCTACTCCGCCGTGCAGAAAGGGCCTGAATGCAGTTCCAATCCAGAGTTGATCGTTCCCTGGCCGGAGACGCTCCCTGGCTGTTCTTGTCACCCCATCTGGACGATGCTGTGTTGTCCTGCGGGGCTCTCATCGAAGCGCAGGCCCAGGGGCGTCAGATTATCGTTGCGACTCTTTTCACTGAGTCATCACCGGCTCCGCACACCCGCGCGGCAGGGTCGTTCCTGCGTCAGTGCACTGTCCCGGATGCCGGGGAACTCTTCGAGGCCAGAAGGTCCGAGGACCGGGCCGTGCTGGAAAACATGGGAGTCCAGTCCTTGCATCTAGGGGAAGTGGATGCGCTGTTTCGACGCCGGAGCAAACCGGCCATGGTGGGAAGCAGTGCCTGGGACAGGCTTCTTCCGGAATTGACTCACAGATACCCCACCTACCGGTTCGACATCGCCTTGGGCAGAATCTCCAGAGGGGACCGGGAGATGGTACGGCTGCTGCGGGAACGTGTTGCCGGGCTCTTGGAACTGACCGGGGCTGAGCTGCTCTTTTGCCCCGCGGGAGTGGGCCGTCACATTGACCATCTGATCACCCGCGACCTTGGCAGGGACCACCCGGACCATCTTGTGATGTACTCCGACTTTCCCTACGACCTGGTGGCCGGACCGGATGAAGCGTACCTGTCCACCAGAGGATTGGCGCGGTGGTCCTGGGACAGGGGCCTGGACACCAAGCCCGGCCGCATCAGGCAGTATGCCACGCAGGCGGACGCCTTGTTTCCTTCAGGGGAGATTCCCCTGATTCCGGAAACCTACTTTGTGCCCGCAGCGCCGTCGGGAGTGCAATGACTTCGCTTCACCGCGCTGATCCGGCACCGCTGAGGTTCACAGCGCGACGTTCTGCCGGGAAGCGGCGTCAGGTAACTCAGCGCCCATTCCGGGCCGCGGCACTCGTGGGACTGCTGGCCTTGGTATTTCGGGTGGTTGGAGTCCAGCGGGCAAACGATGTCTTCATCGACGAAGTGACGTACGCAGATCTGGCCCGGCAGATGGCAGACGGGCAGATGCCAACAATTCTGGGCGCTCCGTTTTTCCTGCACCCGCCGGGCACCTACGCCCTCAACGCCCTGGTCATCCGTGGCTTTGGCCTTCAAGGGAATTCGATGGATCTGGCGCTGCAGTTGCGGTGGGTCAACAGCATCCTGGGGGCAGTGACGGTGGTCGTGTGCTTCCTGGTGGTTTGCCGTCTGGTGGGCATCAGAGCGGCGGCGGTGGCAGGGGTGATCCTGGCGAGCGATCCCTTCCTCCTCCGCATGGACGGCCGTTTGATGATGGAAACGCCGGCCGGGTTGGCCGTTCTGACGGGTTGGCTCCTGGTCCTCATGGCGCTTGAATGCCGGAAGGGACGGGAACGCTGGTGGCTGGAGATCAGCGCCGGGTTGGTGTTCGGGCTGGCGATCGTCATGAAAGACATGACAGCCGTGTTCACTGTGGTTCCGCTCGTCGCCGGGGTGCTGTGGCGCAGAACCCTACCGCCGTTCACTGCCTGGCGGATTCTCGCCTCAGCGTTGGTTCCTTATGCGGTGTACCTGTTTTTCATGACCGCCATGGGACTTCTTCCACAGTTTGTTGACCAAAAATCGGTAGGCATTCTGAGGATGGTGGGCGCGGTTCAGATGACTGGTTTCAATTCGGTCTCCGAAGTAAGCCTCGCAGACCGCCTCGTGGATCTTGTGGGACGGTTCGGCACCAGCTATATGCTCTTGGGACTTTCCGTCCTGGCTGGCGCCATTGCCGCCACCTCGCCTGCGGTGAATCGTCGCGTCATTGGTTTGTTCTCAATCTTCACGGGCCTGGTTGGTGTTTACTCCGTGTTTTTTGGAGCTGCGGAAGAACAATTTGGTTACTGCGTGGTCCTGGCCGGGTTGGTCTCATTACCCGTTGCTGCGGTGATGGTTGTGGCGTGGCGGCCCCGGCTTGGACGGTTTGTGGTAGTGGCCACAGCACTCATGACCGGCTTTAGTCTCTTTCTGGGGGTTCAAGCACGCTCCGCCGTAGATGACGGGCTGTTCCAGGCCCGTAGTTGGATGATGGCCGAGCTGCCGGCATCGGCGAAAGTGGGCTTGACGTCCGTGACGGGTGAATTCGCTTTGCTTCCCCATGAGAACTGGGAGGTTCTGCCCTCATTGGAATCCTTGAGGGACGGTGACGCCCAGTACGTTCTTACCCAAGGCAGGCAGCTAAGCCAAGGGTATGGTTTTGCTTCGCCTGGCTTTTTGCAGTGGCTGCAGAACAATGCCGCGCCCGTCTTTGCCTTTAGCGGACCAACGTCGGGTGAGACCGTTGTGTGGCGACTGGACCGAACCAAGCTGGAGGCTGCGGTTTCAGGTGGGCTGACACTGCCGCCGGTATCAGGTGGGTACAGGTGAAGCGTGTGGTCCTTTCGATGGTGCTGTTGCTCATGTTGGCCGCTATGACCGCCGGGTGCAGTGCAGAATCCCAGCATGCGGCGCCTGAGTCCTTCGCTTTTGGAGTCTTGGGCGCTACCTGTGAACCCCAACGCCTCGCCGCCCTTCGCGAAGCCGGGGTCTCGATCGTCGAGCTGCCAGTGGCCTGGGACCGTTTCGAGCCACGCAGGGGATGGGTGGACAGCCAGTATGCAGGCGAAGTCGTGGCACAGCTGGAGCAGTGCCGTCGTGCAAGCATCAAGGTGATTCTGTCGCCCGGCCTGCACTACGCGCCCACTTGGGTGCGAGGGCTGCCAGGGGGTGAGCTGAGAGGAAGCGAGGGAGGCGTTGCACGGAGCGGCGGAGCCGAACTCATCTTCAGCTCCGAAGTGAGAAATGCCGCCCAAAGGTATCTATCGCGCCTCGTCTCGGTATTGGCGGCAAACCAAGGTCTGGAGAACATTGCAGCAATACGGGTCGGGACAAACTCCACCGGGGAGTTGGGCTACCCGGGGCCCGGGGCTGGCGGCAATGACAGGGAATTTTGGGCTTTC
This sequence comes from Paenarthrobacter sp. CM16, assembly GCF_013179505.1. Lineage (GTDB taxonomy): Bacteria > Actinomycetota > Actinomycetes > Actinomycetales > Micrococcaceae > Arthrobacter. The sequence continues at coordinate 4,336 of NZ_JABMCX010000172.1, forward strand.
GGCGATGCACCCCAAAAGGGCTATGGCTTGGCTGAGGGTGTACCGCTCTCTCCGATGCCCGGATGGATTCCGGGCTCGGCTGTATGGAATGGGCAGGCTGTGTCAGACCAACAGGTCCATGAGTGGTGGGCCTGGTATGCCGGATCTGCTGTGGACGCAGTGGTGTGGCAAGTCAACGAGCTGCGGAGTCTTGGCTATGAAGGACGCGTACACGTCCCTGTGGCAGGCAGGGGAGTCCTGCCAGCTGACAAAGCAGAAGCTGTCGCGGGGTATTTGGATGGACGGGCGAACCCTGATGATGCCCAGGAACGGGGCTTGGACTATCAGGCCCAGTTCGCCGTGTTGTCCATGGTTCCCGGTGTGGACGTGGACTTTACCGGGTTGGATGACGTTTCGGCGGTCACAGCCCGTTCCGTCATTGATCCCCAAGACCGATGCAGCCCCGGGGACGAAGGGAAAGTGGTCCAGGAAGATGTGTCATCGTGGTCCGCCCACCGTTACACGAGCGCCGTGGCACGACGTGCGGGACTCGGTCTGGTGGGCGAGAACCCCGGTCCCCCCGGCTCCCCTTTCACCGGTGGCTCCTCCGTGTCGGACAGTCTTGCCGAACAGTTGAGAGCCGCTCCCGGCTATGCCGTGGAATGCGGGATGACCATGTTCCTGTTCGGCTTTGAACCGAATCTGTTCGACGACGGCGAAAGTGGCGTCACCCTGGACGACTACAAAGAAGTCATCCAGCAGATCTACTGATCCTGACGTCATGTTCTCCGGGCTGCCCTCACTCATTAGGTGAGTCGGTTGCGGACCCTGCTGCCCACTACAGGCTGGACGCGGGAATTTCGAACACAGCTAGCCGTGTTGCTGAAGGATCGATGAGGAGAACATCATGACCAATAACAGCGCTCGCTTCACGGCTGCTCGGCCAACACGCCACGAGGGTTGGCGGAAAAAGCAACTATCTCGTTTCCTGTCGGGCGCAGGCCCCGTGCTCTTGGTACTGGTGTGGATGGCACCCCTCGCCACTCCGGCAGCAGCAGCGATCCCGGTCCAGAGTTCGCTGCCTCTTGCCGGGACGCCTTCTGCCTGTACCCAGAGCGGAGCCACAGGCAGTAGTGCCACCAGTATCTTCGCAGTCACTTCCACCCCCAACGACTCCATTGATGACACCGCAAGCATCCAAGGCAGAATCAACGCGGCCGGCATTGCCGGCGGAGGGGTGGTGAAACTCGCAACGGGAACCTACATCATCAATGGAAAACTGCAGATGCAAAACAACGTAGCGCTGGTGGGCCAAGGGGTGGGGACGATCCTCAAGGCAGGTCCTTCGTTCACGAACAACACCGGACCCGCTGGTGGATATCCCATCGTGACGACAGCGGGTGCAGACAATACGACGCTGTCGCACTTCACTGCGGACCAGTCCGGGGACACCTTGAACGGCAATGTCGCGGGACGCCTCAATGAGTACGTGATTGATGTCCGGGAATCCACGAACTCACTCGTCCAGGGTGTCCATACCAAGAATCCGTTTACCTACTCGATCGCCTTTGTTGGTGGTTCCGGGTGGTGTGTCAGGGATAGCAGTACCCAATCAGCCACCAACGGTAAATACGTGGAGTTGGACGGCATCCACGCGATGAATACCAGTAAGGGTGACATTGTGGGAAACATCGTGGATCAGCGCAAAGGCACGGATGGCGACGACGGCATAGCGGTGCACACATTTGGTGACGAAGACGTGCACGACATCCGAGTCGCCAACAACAACGTGCGGGGAGGCCGGCACGGTGCAGGGATCGATCTCGCTGGAGGATCCGGAGTCATCTACAACATCAATCTCTCGGGCAACACCGTCTGGGGTTCTCCTAGGGGCTTACATGACGCCTACTATGACGGCACCGAGCAAATCCACCACATACAAATCGTGGGCAACACTTTTATGAACAACGACATCAAGACAACGGGCGGCGCCGTTGACTTCGAAAGGCCTGTGACGTACGTGACAATGACGGACAACACTGCGTGCAACTCAGGTGACTATCGTCTTCCTTCAGGTACAGGAAACATCAGCGCCCGAAATACGTATACAGTGTTGTGCTGATTACAACGTTGTGCTGATTCCAACCACTGATCCCGTTCATTCCGCGAGGGCATCGGCCAGAGTCACCCGGTTTCGGCCGGAGGCCTTCGCCGCGTAGAGGGCAAGATCGGCTTCACGCAGGAGTTGCTCGCTGCCCGCCCGGTGCCCGTCCGTGAAGGCCGAGACTCCGGCGCTGATTGTCAGGACACCGTCAGGATCCCCGGAGTGCTCGATCCTCAGGGCATGGACCGTGGACCGGACACGTTCCATGACGGCCGCGGCGGTTGCCGGGGACTGGTCGTGGAGGACCAGGAGGAACTCCTCGCCGCCAAAGCGATAGACGGCGTCGGCCTTCCGGACTTGGCGGGCAAGGGTTGTTGCGATGGCTACCAGCGCGGCATCCCCGGCCTGGTGCCCGTAGATGTCGTTGTAGCTCTTGAAGTTGTCCACGTCCACCATGGCCAGGCAGTAGTCGTGGTTATCGCGGCTGTGCAGTAAGAACAGGTCCTCGGTGAGTTTCAGCCGGTTGTGCAGCTTGGTGAGGGGGTCAGTGCGCGCCTGCTCGGCCAATGCCGAACGGTAACGGGCAAGGTCTGCGTGCAACGAGGTGATTCTCTGGGCCGCCAGGAGCCTGATGTGCAGGCTGAACGGGTCCAAGGGCTTGGTGACGTAGTCGTCCGCACCGGCTTCCATGCCTGCCAGCACGTCCTGCCGGGAGCCGTGCGAGGTCACCAGGATGATGTACGTGTAGCTGTCTTCCTCGGAGGCGCGGATGGCGCGACAGAGGTCCAGCCCGTTCAGGCCCGGCATCATGAGGTCCGTCACCACGGCTTCGGGGCCGTGTTCCTGGTAAAGCTGCCAGGCCGAGTCGCCGTCCTCCGCTACGATGCACTCATGGCCGGACTGCTCGACGGCGGCCTTGGTGATCATCCGGGAGATCTGGTCGTCGTCGGCGATCAGGACTTTCATGAAGCTCCTTGGAGAGTGCGTTCGAGGGCAAGGTCCACCTGCTCGAGTTCTGTCTGCAACCGCGTCAGCACCGGCATGCCGAGCGATGCCAGGTCCGGCACGGCCTCGCCGCCCAGCCGTTCCAGATCCTTGCAGAGGACTGCGGCGCCGGCGGCTCCGATGTTGGAGGCTGCGCCGGCGAGTTTATGCGCGGCCGCTTCCACGGCTGCGGCTTGCCCTGCTCCCAGCGCGGTACGCAGGGCTTCCATGGTGGTTTGGGAGTCCTGTCGAAAGGCCCGGACCGCCTCGGGCAAGAGGCCCAGACCGTCTGCGGGACCGAGCTCGCGGAGTATCTGCAGTCTGCCGGCGTCAAGAACAGCAGCGTCAAGAACAGCGGCCCCAGCAAGGACGTCACCTTCAACACCAACGCCGTCAACGCCAACGTTCGACGCCGATGCTGCCGCCGGCGCCTGCGCGACGCCCACCCCGGTTCCTGGCGCGACGCCGCCCGCAGGTTCGGGCGTAGAGCCGCCAACCGCCGTCGAGGTTTGCCCTTGTTCCGGAACCCAGCGCGTCAGCACAGCCGCGAGCTTGCCGAGGTCCACGGGCTTGCTGATGTAGTCGTCCATGCCCGCGGCGAAGCAACGTTCGCGGTCCTCGTTCAGTGCCCCTGCGGTCATGGCGATGATGGGTATCCGGGCCGCGTGACCGTTCCTGGCCCGGATGGCGCGGGTGGCATCAAAGCCGTCCATGACCGGCATGTGGCAGTCCATGAGCACGGCTGCGTACTTTCCGGAGAGGGCTGCGGTCACTGCTTTGGCACCGTCGTCCACAATGTCAACGCTGTAACCCAGCCTGTTGGCCATGCCGCGGGCCACCAACTGGTTGACCTCGTTGTCCTCTGCCACCAGGAGTTTGCCCAGGCGCGGGACCGGCTCAGTCGACGCAGCTGCCTCCACCTGCACCGGCTGAGCAGGGGAACCCACAATCCGGGTGGCCATCAGGCGCAGGAGACGGTTATAGAACTCTGAGCTTCGCACGGGTTTGGTGAGGTATTCGCGGATTCCTGCGCTGAGGAGGTCGCCCCTTTCCACTTGCATGGTGGAGGTCAGCAGGATGATCCCCGGCGACCCGGCGCCGTCGTTTTCGTCCTTGATTTGGCGTGCCAGTTCCAGGCCGTCGGTGTCGGGCATGCACATGTCCACCACGGCAATGTCATAAGGGTGGTGTGTTAACACGGCTGTGCGGTACTCGTCCATGGCGGAGGCGGCATCGGCAACGGCTACCGGCTCCATGCCCCAACTGGCGAGCTGCTTTTCCAGTACCAAACGGTTGGTGGCGTTGTCGTCCACCACCAGGACCCTGCGGCCGGTCAGTGTGGCGGGCAAGGTTCCGGTGTCCGTTGGCGCCAGGCCGATGGGAAGCTCCAGGACAAACCAGAATTTGCTGCCCGTGCCCGGTTCGCTTTCCAAACCAATCCTGCCGCCCATCACCTCGGTGAGCCGCCGGGAGATCGCCAGCCCCAGCCCGGTGCCTCCGTAGCGGCGGGTGGTGGAGGCGTCTGCCTGGGCGAACGATTCGAAGAGCCGGTGATGGTCCGCGGCGCTGATTCCGATGCCGGTGTCCCGGACTTCGAACCGCAGGGACGCGTTGTCCGCATCGCGGCTGACCACGGAGATCTGGATTTCGACCTCGCCGGCGGGGGTGAATTTGACGGCGTTGGAGGACAGATTCAGGAGGATCTGCCGGATACGGCCGGCATCGCCCATCAGGCGTTCCGGGACATCAGGGTGGCAGTAGGAGATGAGTTCCAGGTTCTTTCCCTGGGCTGCCTCTGCAACCAACCCGGCCACCTCGTCCACCAGGGCCCGGGGATCGAAGGCGTTGACGTCCAGATCCACTTTCCCGGCCTCCAGTTTGGAGAAGTCCAGGATGTCGTTGATCAGCGTTAGCAGGACTTCGCCGGCGCCCTTGACTCCTTGGGCGTACTGCCGCTGGCCCTCGCTCAGGGGCGTGTCCATCATGAGGGAAGTCAGACCGATCACGGCATTGAGCGGAGTCCGGATCTCATGGCTCATGGTGGCCAGGAACTCGGACTTGAGCCTGCTGGCTTCCAAGGCTGCTTCACGTGCCGCCAGCAGTTCAGCTTCGGCAGCCCGGCGTTCGGTAATGTCGCGGGAAATGGTGGCGACGCCGCGGATTCCGTTCTCGCTGCGGACGGGGGACAGGGTCACCGAGACGGGGATGGTGGCACCGTCACCACGCTTCCGCTCGGTTTCATAGTTCTGCACTTCCCCGCTCCGGGCAGTGGATTCCAAGGCTTGGCGTTCTTTTTCCAGCAGGTTGGCCGGAACAAAGAAGTCACCCTTCCTGCCGATTGCTTCCGACGCCGGGTACCCGAAGATTCGCTCGGCACCGGGGTTCCAACTGGTGATGATGCCGTCCGGTGTTTCGCCAATGATGGCGTCGCCGGAGGAGTTGACGATCGCACCGAGTCCTTCCAGCTGGGCAGTGCGTTCGGCTACTTTCGATTCGAGATCGCGGGTCAGCGTCACATTTTCGACGACGATCAACACCTGCCGCACGATCACGAAGGCCACCACCACCAGCCCGGTGACCAACAGGATGGGGTCCTCGCCAATGGGACGGCTGCGGGAGAAAAACACTGCACTGAAGACGGGCACGTAGGGGAGCAGCTCAAGTGCTGCGGCGTAGGCCCGCCCGTCCTTCCGCGTGCTGTCCGCTTCGGGGAGCAGGGGGCTTAGCCCCACCAGCAGGAAGGCGAGCACCCATCCCAAGGCCAAGGGCGAGCCTGTAACGCCGGCGATGCCTTGAAGGGTGAGGCTCATATATGTCAGGTCGGTGATGGCCAGGATCCAGAAACCGAGGGCCATGCTCAACCACGGCAGCCGGCGTCCGCGGGCTGCGCGCATGGTCAGG
>NZ_JABMCX010000173.1 GCF_013179505.1 Paenarthrobacter sp. CM16
AACGGCGGGGCCCAGGTTCGCGAGGGTGTGCTTGATCATGGATACCCAGTGCGTGGGCACGGTTTCGCGGCTGGACTCGGACGGTCCTGCAGCTCCGGCGCCTTGGGCCACCGTGGTGCCGTAGAAGCGCGGGGCAACCTGGTTTTCGAGCAACTCGTACAGTGCGGACGCTTCGATGTCATCGCGTTCGTCGGCTGATGCGCCGTTGTTGGCCGTGGGTATTGCCCAGCCGTTTTCGCCGTCGAACATTTCATCCCACCAGCCGTCCAGGACGGAGAGGTTGAGCGAGCCGTTGATGGCCGCTTTCATGCCGGAGGTGCCGCAGGCTTCCAGCGGACGGAGCGGGTTGTTGAGCCACACGTCGCAGCCCGGGAACAGGGTTCGTGCCATGGCGATGTCGTAGTTGGGCAGGAACACAATCCTGTGCCGGACTTCGGGATCGTCGGTGAAGCGGACCAGGTCCTGGATCATTTTCTTGCCGGCGTCGTCTGCGGGATGCGATTTGCCGGCGATGACAAGTTGGATGGGGTGTTTGGGATCCAGCAGCAGTGCCTTCAGGCGTGCGGGATCGCGCAGCATGAGGGTGAGCCGCTTGTAGGTGGGTACGCGGCGTGCAAAGCCAATGGTGAGCACGTCCGGGTCCAGCACGGAGTCTGTCCAGCCGAGTTCGGCGTCGGCCGCGCCGCGCTTCTTCCAGGAAGCCCGGAGCCGGCGTCGGACGTCCTCGATGAGCTGGGCGCGCAGCTCCCGGCGCAATGCCCAGACGTCTTCGTCGCTGACGTTGTAGGCAAGGTCCCAGCGGCCCAACGCTTCGGCTTCCGCGCCGAACTGGGTGCGGGCCAGGGTGGAGATGCGGGGATCCACCCAGGTGGGGACGTGGACGCCGTTGGTGACGGACGTGATGGGGATTTCAGAGTGGTCAAATCCTGGCCACAGCCCGGCGAACATTTCGCGGGACACTACGCCGTGAAGTTTGGCCACGCCGTTGGCACGTTGCGCCAGGCGCAAACCCATCACCGCCATGTTGAAGACGGAGGGGTTGCCGCCGTCGAAGTTTTCCCGGCCCAGTTCCAGGATCCGGTCGGTGGGCACGGCGGGTGCCAGTCCGGCTTCGAAGAAATGCTTGATCTGGACGGTCTCGAAGCGGTCGATGCCTGCGGGGACGGGCGTGTGCGTCGTGAAGACGGTTGACGCGCGTCCGGCTGCGAGGGCCTCGTCCCAGCTGAGGGGCACGGCGGGATCGGACATCGCTTCCTGGATGCGTTCAATGCCGAGGAATCCTGCGTGGCCTTCATTGGTGTGGAAAACTTCCGGCGCGGGTGTGCCGGTGAGCTCCTGGTAGACGCGGAGGGCCTTGACGCCGCCCATGCCCAGAAGGAGTTCCTGCTGGAGCCGGTGGTCGCCTCCGCCGCCGTACAGGCGGTCCGTAATGCCGCGGGCGGCTTCGTCGTTGGAGGGAACGTTGGAGTCCAGCAGCAGCAGCGGAACGCGTCCGACGTCGGCACGCCAGACGTGCGCGTGGAGCTCGCGGCCGTTGGGCAGCGGGAGGGAGATGTGGACGGGCTTGCCGGGCATGCCGTCCTTGCCGGGGTGGCGAAGAAGCGTGAGAGGCAGGCCGTCGGGGTCAAGCACCGGGTAGGTTTCCTGCTGCCAGGCGTCGCGGGACAGGGACTGCTTGAAGTAGCCTGCCTGGTAGAGGAGCCCGACGCCGATCAGCGGGACGCCGAGGTCGGACGCGGCTTTGAGGTGGTCGCCGGCGAGGATGCCGAGGCCGCCGGAGTACTGGGGCAGAACCTCGGTGATGCCGAATTCGGGGGAGAAGTAGGCGATGCAGGCGGGAGCGTCTTCGCCGAGGCCTTGGTACCAGCGCGGTTCGCTGAGGTAGCGATCCAAATCCGAGGCGGCTTCCTGGACGCGGTTCACCAGTTCGCCGTCGTTTGCGAGGTCCTGCAGTTGTTCGCGGCTGATGGACCCCAGAAGGGCAATGGGGTCGTGCTGCGAGGCCTCCCAGAGAGCCGGGTTCAGGCTCGCGAAAAGTTCCCGTGTGGGCCGGTGCCAGGACCAGCGCAGATTGGTCGCCAATCGGGCCAAGGGCCGGATGGGCTCGGGGAGGACGGTACGGACTGTAAACCTTCGAATAGCCTTCACGAGCGCCACACTAACGGACTCACATGGCAGCCGGAACTGGATTGGGTTTCTTTTAGGTAAAAGTCATCTTGCGTCGAGGAGATAGGTCGTTTGCTTAGCATTCTGTGATTTTTGTCGCTAACGTCGTGGTTGTGACGAAAACTGCGCGAACCATCACCGCCCTGAAATCCAAGACGACTACGGACATCACCGAGGGACTCCGCTTCGGCAGGTTCCCCATCACGGCCGTGCAGCCGGTGGTTGAGGGTGGCCGTTTCCCGGCGAAGGCCTTGCCAGGGGAGGACCTGGTGGTCGGCGCCACGGTCTTCCGGGAAGGCCATGACCAGCTTGGCGTGTCCGCTGTGCTGCTCGATCCCAGGGGCAAAGAGCGTCAGCGTGTACGCCTGGCCCCGGCCCAAGGGGAGCAGTGGAAAGGCCTGGACCGCTGGGAGGGCATGATCACGCCCACCGGCACCGGCGCCTGGTCCTTCGTCATCGAGGCCTGGCATGATCGCTACGGCACCTGGCACCACAACGCGGAGGTCAAGGTAGGGGCCGGCATCGATGTCGAGTTGATGCTCGCCGAGGGCGCTGCCCTCCTGGCAGAAGCCGCCGACGACGCCGGGCGCAGCGCTGTGGAGAAGCGCACCTTGCGTGCCGCCTCAGTGGTGCTGGCCGATACCTCCAAGACTGCAGAGGAACGCCTTGGTGCCGGTTTCAGCCCGGAGGTGCTGGCCGCCGTCGGACGCGTTCCGATCCGCGAACTGGTGACCGTATCCGAACGTTTCCCGTTGCAGGTTGAGCGCGACCTCGCGGGCCGTGGCTCTTGGTATGAATTCTTCCCCCGCTCGGAGGGTGCTGTGCTGGATCACTCCACCGGAGTGTGGACGTCCGGCAATTTCCGCACGGCGGCGAAAAGGCTCGACGCCGTGGCGGAGATGGGCTTCGACATCATCTACCTGCCGCCCATCCACCCGATCGGTTTCCAGCACCGCAAGGGGCGCAACAACACGCTGACGCCGGGGCCGCAGGATCCGGGTTCGCCCTGGGCCATTGGTTCCAAGGACGGCGGCCATGACGCCATCCACCCGGAGCTGGGTACTTTTGAGGACTTCGACGCCTTCGTGGCACGCGCCAACGAGCTGGGTCTCGAAGTTGCTTTGGACCTTGCCCTGCAGGCAGCTCCGGACCACCCTTGGGTGACGTCCAACCCGGAATGGTTCACCACACGGGTGGACGGGTCCATCGCCTATGCCGAGAACCCGCCGAAGAAGTACCAGGATATTTATCCCCTGAACTTCGACAATGACCCGGCAGGCTTGTCCAAGGAGATCCTGCGGATCGTCCAGCTGTGGATCAGCCACGGAGTCAAGGTTTTCCGCGTGGACAATCCACACACCAAGCCCGTGTGGTTCTGGGAATGGCTGATCGGCAAGATCAACAAAAAGAACCCCGAGGTGGTCTTCCTGGCGGAAGCCTTCACACGCCCGCCAATGATGCATGCCTTGGGCCGCGCAGGGTTCCAGCAGTCCTACACCTACTTCACGTGGCGGAACACCAAGACCGAGCTGGAGCAGTACTTCCACGAGGTCAGCCACGAAACCGCAGCATTCTTCCGGCCGAACTTCTTTGTGAACACGCCGGACATCCTCACCGAGTACCTGCAGTATGGCGGTCCTGCGGCCTTCCGCATCCGGGCCGCACTGGCTGCAACGGCCAGCCCGCTCTGGGGTGTCTATGCAGGGTACGAGCTCTACGAGCACGTGGCCCGTCCGGGCGCCGAGGAGTACATCGACAACGAAAAGTATGAGTACAAGGCCAGGGACTGGGAAGGCGCAGCCGAATCGGGACGCACCCTGGCGCCGTACATCACCAGGCTGAACACCATCCGCAAGAAGCACGTGGCGCTGGGCGACCTGCAGAACCTGACGCTCCACAGCAGCACCGATGACGCCACGATCGTGTACTCCAAGCACAAGACGTTGCCGGATGGCACCAAGGACACCTTGATCATGGTCATCAACGTGGATCCGCACAGCACCCGTGAAAGCACGGTCTCCCTGAACCTCGCAGCCCTGCAACTGGATCCAAGTGACCTCAACGAGGACGGCCGGTTCCGGGTGGATGACCTGATCAGCGGCCAGAGCTGGGAGTGGGGCGAGCACAACTACGTGCGCTTGGATGCCCATGTTGAACCGGCGCACATCCTGAGCATCCGGAGGCAGCCTTAGTGAGTTTTTCTCCGCAGAACCCGAGCCAGTACTTCACTCCGAAGAACACCTTCGAGCTGAACGCCCCCGGTCTCCAGCATGATCCACACTGGTACCGGAAGGCAGTCTTCTACGAGGTACTGGTGCGGGCCTTTGCGGATGCCAACGGGGATGGTTCCGGCGATTTCCATGGACTGATCGAGAAGCTGGACTACCTCCAGTGGCTGGGCGTTGACTGCCTCTGGCTGCCCCCGTTCTTCCACTCCCCGTTGCGCGATGGCGGCTACGACATCGCGGACTACACGTCCGTGCTGGACGAGTTTGGCACCATCAGCGACTTCAAGCGCTTGGTAGCCGAGGCACATGCCCGCGGCGTGCGGGTCATTATCGACCTTCCGCTGAACCACACCTCGGACCAGCACCCGTGGTTCCAGGAGTCACGCAAGGACCCTACTGGTCCCTACGGAGATTTCTACGTGTGGAGCGATACTGACGAGAAATACCAGGATGCCCGCATCATTTTCGTTGACACGGAAGAATCCAACTGGACGTTCGATCCCATCCGTCGCCAATTCTTCTGGCACCGCTTTTTCAGCCACCAGCCTGACCTGAATTTTGAGAACCCCAAGGTCATCGAAGCCCTCTATGACGTGATCCGGTTCTGGCTGGATCAGGGAATCGATGGCTTCCGGGCGGACGCCATTCCCTACCTGTTTGAGGAAGATGGCACCAACTGCGAGAATCTGCCGGCAACCCACACGTTCCTGCAGGATCTTCGCCGGATGGTGGATGCGAACTATCCCGGCAGGGTGATCATTGCCGAGGCCAACCAGCCCCCGCATGAAGTGGTGGAGTATTTCGGCACGGAGGAAGCGCCCGAATGCCATATGGCGTTCCATTTCCCCATCATGCCGCGGCTCTACTACGCCTTGCGGGACCAGAAGGCCGCTCCCATCATTGAGACCCTGCGGGAGACCCCGGAAATCCCCAAGGGTGCCCAATGGGGAACTTTCCTGCGCAACCATGACGAACTCACGCTGGAGATGGTGCCGGCCGAGGAGCGTGCCGCAATGCTGGGCTGGTATGCCCCGGATCCCCGGATGAGGGCGAACATCGGCATCCGGCGGAGGCTGGCACCGCTGCTGGATAACTCCCGTTCCGAGATCGAGCTCATCAATGCCCTGCTTCTTTCCCTGCCTGGCAGCCCCTTCCTGTACTACGGGGACGAGATCGGCATGGGAGACAACATCTGGCTCGACGACCGCGATGCCGTCCGCACGCCGATGCAGTGGAACCCGGACCGTAACGCGGGCTTCTCCGGGGCAGACCCGGGCAAGCTCTACCTGCCGGTCATCCAGTCGCTGGTTTACAACTACAGCATGGCCAACGTTGAGGCCGAGGCCGCGCACTCCGGTTCATTGCTGCGCTGGACCCGCCAGATCCTCAGTGTCCGGAAGAACCATCCGGTGTTTGGCTTGGGCAATTTCCGGCACATCGAAGCCGACCACGAGGTGGTGCTGGCGTATGTGCGGGAATTGCCAGCGGGCAATCCCGAGGGCGAGGACGCCGAAACCATTCTGTGCGTCTTCAACCTCTCCCAGCACCCTGTGGCGGCAACGTTGGACATCCCTGAATTCGCGGGCCGTGGCCTGCGCGATATTTTCGGCGGCCAGCCCTTTCCGGCCGTCGGCGACAACGGTCACCTGACCGTGATGCTGGGCAGCCACAGCTTCTACTGGCTGCGGGTGCGCTCGGCTTTTTCCAATCCCTCGTCGCCTTTTACCCAGGCGATTCCCGTGGTGACCTCCAAAGGATGAGATGAGCAAGGACAACTTGAACCCCTCCGTTGAAGGACTTCTCCGGACCTGGCTGCCAGGCAAGCGCTGGTTCCCGGTCAAGAGCCCCGACTTTGCGCTGGAGCAGGTGGGCGGCTTCAGCCTGCCTGGTGCCACTGGCGAGGCCGCCTTTGAGGTGGTGCTGCTGGCGGTGACCTACCGGACGGCCGACGGCGGTCCCCGGACTGATGTGGTGCAGGTTCCGTTGAGCTACCGGAGCCAGCCGTTGGTGGACGCTCCCACGGCGTTGCTGGGCGAGTTCACGGACAACTCCGGGCTCCGCCTGGTGTACGACGCCGCCTACGATTCAGACTTCGTCACTGCCTGGCTGGAGCTCATGCGGAGCGAAGGAACTGTTCCTGCCCAGGAAGCGGCGGGCGGAGCCCAGGGGCACCTCACGCGTGGCCGCGTGGCACTTCCGAAGACTCCCACTTCCGTAAAAGTCCTGTCCGGGGAGCAGTCCAACACTTCGGTCATTATCGACGACGGCCACTCTGCCGCCATCCTGAAGATCTTCCGGGTGCTGGCGGCCGGGAAGAACCCCGAAGTTGAACTTGGCGCAGCTCTGACCGCCGCGGGGACCAGCGAGGTTCCGGCCACGCTCGGCTGGATCACCGGTTCATGGAAGGGGCAAGGATCAGTGCCTGCCACGGGCGAACTCACGGTGGCCCATGAATTCCTGCTCGGTGGATTGGACGCTTGGCGCTTGGCGGTGGAAGCAGCCGCGGCCGGTAAGGATTTCACCGCCGAGGCACGGGGGCTCGGGGCCGCTACTGCGACTGTTCACGCCAGGCTGGCTGAAACGTTCGGTACCCATGACGGGCAGGAGCAGGGACCGGACATCATCGCCACTGTAGCCCGGCGTGTCCGTCAGTCGTGGGCAGAGGCCGCATCCGCCGTCGGGCCCTATGACGAGAACCTTGACGCACTGCTGGCGGCGCTGGATCCCGCAGATGTGGGGCAGTTGCAGCGTGTCCACGGCGACCTCCACCTGGGGCAGATCCTGTTGGTTCCCGCTAGTGGATCCGGACACGGCGACGGCAGGCAGGCGGGGCGGTGGGCCATTCTGGACTTCGAAGGAGAGCCGCTGCGCACCATTGACGAGCGCAACAATCCGGACCTTCCCCTCCGTGACGTCACTGGCATGTTGCGTTCGTTCGACTACGCCGCCGGTGCCGCCACGCGCGAGAATGTCCACGCCGAAGTTCCCGAAACCTGGGTGGATGACTGCGCTGCCGCGTTCCTTGAGGGGTACAGCGACGTCACCCCCGGAACCATTGACCGCCGCTCGCCGCTCTTTGTGGCATTGTGGCTGGACAAGGCCTTATACGAGGTTGTTTACGAGTTACGGAACCGGCCCGACTGGCTGTCGATTCCGGTGAATGCATCGCGACGAATCCTCGACAACACAAGCCGCGGCAAGCATGCGGCAGCTACAGCGGAAGGTATTGACATGACTGGCTCAGCACGCACCGAACGGCCCCGAGTTCCCCTGCACGTGGACTCCGAGACCTTGGAACGCGTGGCCGCCGGCGCTTACCACGCGCCGCATTCGGTGCTCGGCGCGCACTTGGACGATCATGGCCACGTCACCATCCGCACGGTGAAACACCTCGCCAAATCCGTCGCGGTGGTGACCGAAGCCGGCCGCACGGAAATGGCCCATGAGGCCCATGGCGTCTGGACCGCAGTCCTGGAACCGGTGCAGGCCGGCCACGTGCCGGACTACCGTTTGGAAGTGGTGTACGACGTCGAACCCGTCACCATCGATGACCCCTACCACTACCTGCCTACCGTAGGTGAGGTGGACCTGCACCTGATCGGTGAAGGCCGGCACGAGCGGCTTTGGGATGTCCTCGGGGCGCACGTCCAGCATTACCGCTCTGCACTGAGCGAAGTGGATGGAGTTTCCTTTGCCGTGTGGGCTCCCAACGCCCAGGCCGTCCGCGTGAAGGGCGACTTCAACGGCTGGGATGGCCGTTCGCACGGTATGCGTTCCCTGGGTTCTTCCGGCGTCTGGGAACTGTTCATCCCCGGGGTTGTAGCAGGGGCGTGCTACAAATACGAGATCCTCACAAAATCCGGACAGTGGATTGAAAAGGCTGACCCGTTGGCCTTTGGCACGGAGGTTCCGCCACTGACTGCCTCGCGGGTTGTGGACGCCAGTTACCGGTTCAAGGACGCGGAATGGATGAATGCACGCGCCGCTAAGGACCCTCACAACTCGCCCATGAGCGTCTACGAAGTCCACCTGGGCTCCTGGCGGCTGGGACTTGGCTACAAGGAACTGGCCAAGGAGCTCGTGGACTATGTGAAGTGGCTTGGGTTCTCCCACGTTGAGTTCATGCCGGTGGCAGAGCACCCCTTCGGTGGGTCGTGGGGCTACCAAGTAACGTCCTACTTTGCACCCACCTCGCGGTTCGGTCACCCGGACGAGTTCCGGTACTTGGTGGATTCACTTCACCAGGCCGGAATCGGCGTCCTCCTGGACTGGGTCCCTGCACACTTCCCCAAGGACGCCTGGGCCCTGGCGCAGTTCGACGGCCAGCCGTTGTACGAGCACTCTGACCCGGCTTTGGGTGAACACCCGGACTGGGGAACCCTGATCTTCGACTTCGGGCGCAGCGAGGTCCGCAACTTCCTGGTGGCCAACGCGCTGTATTGGCTGGAAGAATTCCACATTGATGGCCTGCGGGTGGACGCAGTGGCTTCCATGATTTACCTGGACTACTCCCGCGAAGAAGGACAGTGGAGGCCCAACAAGTTTGGCGGCCGCGAAAACCTCGAGGCGATCTCCTTCATGCAGGAAGTCAACGCCACGGTCTACAAGTCCCACCCTGGAGCCATCATTATTGCCGAGGAATCAACGGCATTCCCCGGCGTTACCGCTCCCACCAACCACGGTGGCCTCGGCTTCGGACTGAAATGGAACATGGGGTGGATGCACGACTCCCTGAAGTACATTTCCGAAGACCCCATCAACCGGAAGTGGCACCACGGGACCATCACGTTCTCCATGGTCTACGCCTTCACGGAGAACTTCCTGCTGCCCATCAGCCATGATGAAGTAGTTCACGGCAAGGGCTCCATGCTCCGGAAGATGCCCGGAGACCGGTGGCAGCAATTGGCCAACCTCCGCGCCTTTTTTGCATACCAGTGGGCCCACCCCGGCAAGCAGCTCATCTTCATGGGCACCGAGTTCGGACAGGAAGCAGAATGGTCCGAGCAGTATGGACTGGATTGGTTCCTCGCGGACATTCCTGCGCACCGTGGCCTGCAGCTTCTGGTCAAGGACCTCAACGAGC
The DNA here is from genome assembly GCF_013179505.1 of Paenarthrobacter sp. CM16. GTDB lineage: Bacteria > Actinomycetota > Actinomycetes > Actinomycetales > Micrococcaceae > Arthrobacter. The sequence goes on from NZ_JABMCX010000173.1 coordinate 9,478, forward strand.
TCTACACGTCCACGCCGGCCCTGTACCAGCGGGACAACGAAGCCGGTGGCTTCCAGTGGATCAACGGTGCTGACGCCGATCACAACGTCCTGACTTTCATCCGATGGGGTCACGACGGCAAGCCGCTGGTTTGTGCAGTGAACTTCTCGGGCGGTCCGCACAAGGACTACATCCTGGGAGTTCCCTCCGCGGGGGAGTGGACAGAAGTCCTGAACACCGACTCTGAAACGTATGGCGGTTCGGGAGTGGTCAACGCCGGAGCGCTGAAGGCCTCGACGCCCGGGACGGATGGACAGCCCGCAGCGTTGACGGTGACTCTTCCCCCACTGGGGGCTTCCTGGTTCACTCCGGCAGGCTAGTGCGCTAAATCCGATCCGCCTGGATACCAGGTGGGTCTCAGAGGGTCCGGAGCTTCGGCTTCCGGGCCCTCTTGGCCGTTCTTCCCCGTGTTTCCGGCGATTTTTCCCGGTAGAGGCAGCGTGTCGTTGAGGGGTTTTGCCATCCCGGGGAAGTAGGGGTATAGTTAGTACCCGCGCTGCTCCCCAGTGGAGGACGGTGAAACTGACAAAAAACCGCAAGGAAAATCAAGTCAAGATCGCCGATTTGACCCGGAGGCAGGCAGCGTGTAAGTTTGAAAAGTTGCTCCGGAGCGATCCAGCGAAGGCTGGTGGTACTGCTTCGGAATAGTGACCTGTTGTTTGAGAACTCAATAGTGTGCCAAGTTTGTTGATACCGATTGTTTTATTGATTGGTTGAAATTATGGCTGGATCGTTGCGCACCCCCGTGTGTGGTGGTCTGGTTTTCAGCTGGTTTCGAA
>NZ_JABMCX010000174.1 GCF_013179505.1 Paenarthrobacter sp. CM16
ACCATATCGGCGAGACGTTCAACGCCCTGCCAAAGTTCGTTGTGTCGCGGACCCTGGCCGACCCAGGCTGGGAGGGCACCACGGCGCTAGCGAATGTCACGGAAGTAGCCGCATTGAAGGACCGATTCAATGACATCCACGTCATCGGCAGCGGCGACCTCGCACGGTCGCTGCTCGAAGCCGACCTCGTGGATCGCCTCAACCTGTACCTCTACCCGCTCACGTTTGGCTCGGGTAAACGGCTGTTCCCGGACGGTGCCGGTGTGCCCGCTGCGTTCCGCTTGGCTAAGCCGCCGCAGGGGTTCTCGAAAGGCGCTGTTGCGCTCGTCTACGAGCGCGCGGGCGCACCCGTGACGGGCACCGACATCAGCCAGGCGTAGCGGCGCACCACTACAGGCAAACAGAAGCGTTCGACGGCGGTCCGCACCCGCCGTCGAACGTTTCTGCTTTGACTGGTCTAAAGTCCCGCGGGCACCGCGAGAGGGGCGCGCTGCACGCGCCCCCGCACAACAATGAGAGCGACGACAGCAATCAGCATGTAGATCATGTTGGCCGGGCCCGCCAACTGTAAGAGTGGGCTCTGCGGACCCGCGGCGGCCTGGTCAATGCCGCCAGTGGACAGGAAGAGCGTGGGGTCGTACAGGGCGTGCAGGATCATTGGCCAGATCAGGTTGCCGGTGGCCCGGAGAGTCAAGTACATACAAATGCCGAAGCCGAACGTAAACAGCACGGTCACCAAGACGGTGACGATCGGCATGCCTGACAAGACGTTCGCCGAATGAAGCAACGCGAAGACCAGGGAAGACAGCACCATGACCACCCACTCGGACTTTCCCGAGTCACGCAGCATCTTCACCACTATGCCGCGGGTGAGGATTTCCTCGGCAAAACCGATCAGCAAACCCGTGAGCAGCATGATGACCACCACGGATGCTTGATAGCTGCCGTAGTTGATGCCCAGAAAGCGCAGCGCAATGGCAGCCACCAGGAAGAGCGGAGCTACCCACATCCACCAACTCCCCTTGACCGGTTGCGGAGCGAACAGCGGTCTGAACCACTTCACCGAGTACACAAAGGCAGCCAGGGCCACGCTGCCAACAATCAACGACACGGTCAGGCCGACGAAGACGCTCTGAGGGGTGCGGAAAATGTCCTCGGCCACCACTTGGTCACCTGCAAGCGGGCCAATCACCAAACCGGCGCCAAGGTAAATCGCCATGTAGAGAACGGCCAGCAGGATGGCCCGCCACCAACCCCCTTTGTCCCAGAACGCTTTCCACGCTGATGAACGGACGGTTTGGTCCACGTAATGCCCCTTTGAGTCGGCGGGACGAATGATGGTCCCGCTTAGAAATCTACTGGAAGCAGATCTTGTGCCGATCGCCAGGCGTGCCGGTAGTACTCCGCGTGCACCAGACGGGCGGCGGCGTCCTCGTCGATGATCACCGTCGCCCGCGGATGCTGCTGAATGACCGAACCCGGAACGGCTGAGGACACTGGGCCTTCCAAGGCAGCTGCAACGGCCCGTGCTTTGCCGGTCCCAAAGGCCAAGAGGACCAACTGCCGTGCCCGGAGGATGGTGCCAAGCCCTTGGGTAATGCAATGGGTGGGGACTTCTTCCAAGGAACCAAAGAAACGGGCGTTATCCGCGCGCGTTTGTTCGGCCAGTGCCTTGATGCGTGTAGTGGACGCCAAGGAGGACCCAGGCTCATTGAACCCCACGTGGCCGTTGGAACCGATGCCCAGGATCTGAAGATCCACGCCTCCGGCTTCCGTGATCATGGCTTCGTATTCAGCCCCGGCCCGGGTGATGTCCGGACCTGTGCCTCGCGGGGTGAACACGTGCTCCGGAATCAGTCCCAGCGGCTCCACCACTTCGCGGGTGATCACTGAGCGGTAGCTTTCCGGGTGCTCCGGCGGGACGGCAAGGTACTCGTCCAAGGCGAAGCCTCGTACGCGGGAAACATCGATGCTGTCCTCCCGGACCATCGTGGCCAAGGCCGCATAAGTAGACAACGGCGTGGAACCTGTGGCGAGTCCCAGGACGGTGGCCGGGTTTGCGATGATCTGCTGCGCGAAGATCGCCGCGGCTACACGTCCGGCCTCGATGGGGTCGCGGACAATGATGACTTCTGCCATGGGTGTTCCTTTGGCTAGTAAAAATAGCTGTTGCTCAGTTGGGTGAGAGGGGGGCGGGCGTGCCGGCTTCCAGGCTCTTATTGGCGGCTTCCACGATCGCGACGATGCTGAGGATTTCCCGCAACGGCACATTCGGTGTCCTGTTGCGGATGGAATTCACGATCCCTTCCAAGAGGCCCACCAGCATGGGCGGGCCCGCCTCGATGGAGAACTCGGACCAGCCGCCGTCGGTCTTGATGCGCCCTGACGTAAAGGCGCTCCATTCCGCTTCGCCCGTCAACGAGACCACGCGGCCGTCTCCCCAGCGGACCGTCACGCTGGTGGCGCTGGCCGGTGACCCCGGCCTGACGGCGTCGACCGTTACCGTCTCCGGTCCGGCCCCCAGGGCGGCCACTGCGAGGTCCACCAGATGCACGCCGTACCAGGACAGGCCCGGGTGGCCGGGCTGGGTGGGGAGGGGACCTTCCAAAGACACGGACTGCCCGGTCCCGCGGGAAAGGGCCTCCTGGAACTCCGGTGTGAACCGCTTGGGAGAGCCAGCCAGGACCAATGATCCGGAGGCCTGCGCCTGGGTGAGCATGGTTCGGGCCTCCGCAAGGGTGGGAGCGAACCGCGTGTCTACGTAGATCGGCTTGCCGAACCGCACCACACGCTCAAAGTAGCCAGGGTGTGTCCGTGCATCGGAGGAGACGATCAGCAGGGCATCACAGGCTTCAGCCACCTCTTCCGGCGAGTCGCACAGGGTGACGCCCAGCCCGCTCACCTCGTCCGCGAAGTCGTCGATCCGGTCGCGGCTCAACGGAAAGTCCGACGCCGGTTCCCCCTTCCAGGCGTGCGTCACCGTGCCGCCGGGGACCACGCCGTCGGAACCGTTCCCGAAGAGCCGGGTAAACGAGGGCGCATGCGGGGAGTCGACGCCGATGAGGCCGAAACGGATGGGCGCAACATACGTCATCCCTTCACCCCGCTATGCGTGATGCTGGCGACGATGTGCTTCTGCAGGAGAGCGAAAATCACCAGGCACGGGATGAAACTGACCAGCGTTGCGGCCATGACGTTGGACGTGGAGGCCGTCTCGGTGTTCAACGTTGCCAGGCCGACGGTTAGCGTGCGGGCGGCGTCGGACTGGCCCACCACCAGCGGCCAGAGGAGGTCGTTCCAGTGCCATAGGAAGACGAAGATTGCCAGTGTTGCCAGGACAGGTCGGATCAGCGGAAGAACAATCTGCCAGAAAGTACGCCACTCACCGGCGCCGTCAATGCGGGCGGCGTCGAAGAGTTCCTCGGGCATGTCCCTGACGAACTGGCGGATGAGGAAGATCGCCTGGGCGTTGGCCAAGGTGGGCAGGATCAGGCCCCACAGGGTGTTCACGCCGCCCATCTTGGAGATGAGGATGAACGTGGGAATCAGGGTGGCCTGAACCGGCACCATCATGGTGGCGATGATGGCCCACAGCAGCGCGTTCCGTCCCGGGAACCTCTTACGGGCCAAGGCGTAGGCGGCCATGGCAGCGGTCAGCAGGACCACCACCACGGATACTGCTGAGTACAAGAAGGAGTTCCAAAGCCAGAGCGGGAATTCGCCTACGTTGAAGATGCGGACAATGTTGTCCAACGTCAACGACGACGGTAATGCGTAGGGCAGTGTGGGGGCATCCTCCGGGGAGAGCGCCAGCACGGCAACGGCGATCAGTGGCGCCACGGTGAAGAGTGAGATCACTGCCAATACCCACGTCAGGGTGCGCTGGCGGCGCTTCTCCGTGTTGCGTCGGGGGCTGCGCGGGGCGGTGCCCGTGGCGGGCCGTTGCCCAGCGGCGGGGCTGGAAACTGTGGCAGTCACTTGGAGTCCTTACCTTCGAAGAAGCGCTGCTGGATGAGCGAGAGGATGAGTACGATCACGAACAGCACCACACCGATGGCAGAGGCGTAGCCGAAGTCGAAGAACTTGAAGCCTTCATCGAACAGGAAGTAGATGAGGCTATGGCTGGCCCGGGCGGGTCCGCCTCCGGTCATCACGTAGATGGTGTCGAACACTTGGAATCCCACAATGGTTTCGATGACCAGGACGAAAAACACCACGGGCTTCAGCAGCGGAAGCGTGACGTACCAGAACGATTTCCAGGCGCCTGCACCGTCAATGCGGGCAGCCTCGTGTACCTCTGCTGGTTGGGCTTTGAGTCCGGCCAGGAAGATCAGCATGGAGTAGCCGAATCCTTTCCATACGGACACCACGGCCAGGGATAGCAGGACCAGCAGCTGGGGCCCGGAGGTGAAGGGCACAGGGCCCATGCCCAGGCCGCCCAAAGCTGCGTTCAGCGGTCCATCCGTTGAGAAGATCCACGTCCAGATGATGCCCGCCATGACGAATGAGCTGAGATACGGAATGAACAGCAACGCCCGGAAAGTCCCGGTGAATCGGACCAGTTTGTCCAAGAGGACCGCCCCGGCCAAGGAGACTCCGATGATGAACGGCACAAAGATCGCCACGTACAGGAACGTCACCTTGAGGCTTTGCCAGAAGTTTGGATCAGCAGCCAAACGTGTGTAGTTCTCTGCTCCCAGGAATTCGAAGTCGCCGTTCAGGCTGTACTCGGTCAGGCTCATGGCGCCCGCCCCGAAAATGGGGAGGAACTTGAAGAGACCGAAAATGACCAAGGTGGGGAGCACGAAAAGGATCCCGGCCAGGGCCTCGCGGTTGCGGGCTCTCTTTACTCCAAAGGGCTTGAGCGGTGGCGACGTCAGCTCAGGATGTCGGCCGGTCAGCGTGCTTCTGGTGCGGGTGTTTACAGACATGGGGTGACCAATCGGTGGTTTGGCTGGACTCAGGATGCCGAGCGCTGCAGGATGCCGCGGGCTTCTGTGGCAGCACGGTCAAGGGCTTCCTTGGCGGAAACGTCGCCGCGGAGGGCTGCCTGGATGTTCGGCGCCAAGGCGCCCATCACCTGACGTGCTACGGGCGAGGGTTCGCCGGGATTGGCGGACTTCAGGGCCTCGGCCATGGCTAGGGAATCGGCGTCCGTGCCCAACGCCGCGGCGTCCGTACGGGTGGGCAGGTTGCCCGCAGCGGCGTTGAGGGCCTTCTGGGACTCAGCTGAGCTCAAGTAGCTCATCACCGTGTAGGCGGCTTCGCGGTTTTCCTTCTTGTTGATGGAAGTCAGTGCAAGCAATCCCGGGTTGCCGTAGGTGGCCTGGACCTTGCCCTGCAAGGGAGCGCCCAAGGCAACGTTTTCGGCGCCGAGGGCGGCCCTCATCTGCTTCAGTTCAGGCAGGGATGTGGTGGCACGCATTGCGGCCTTGCCGGTGGCGATCGGCGCACCTTCAACCTTGGGACCATCCGTGGCGGCATCTGCAGGCAGCCCGCCAAGCTTCTTAAGGTCCACCAGCAATTGCAGCGCCGAAACTCCTGCCTCGGAGTCGAAAGCAACGTCCTTGGCATCATCGGTGAACACTGTGCCGCCTGCCTGCCACAACAGGGGATAGAAGGACAGGTTCAACGTTTGTTCCGGGCTCCCGGCGTAGTCCATGACGGCGATGCCCTTCTTCGCCAGAACCGGCGCGGCACTGCGGAGATCGTCCCAGGTCTTGGGCAGCGGAATCCCGGCGTCCGCGAAAATCTTGGTGTTGTACGCGGTGGTATTGATGTTCTGGAACAACGGGACTCCGAACACCTCTTTGTCGAACGTCGCCGCTTCCAAAGTCCCGGGGTAGAAGTTGTCCTTGTCCTTCTCAACGGCTTTGTCTACTGGCAGCAGGCCACGAACGTTGCGGTAGGTGGCAGCTTGGTCCGGCGTAATCAGTACGACGTCGGGACCCGAGCCCGCGGCCAGCGCCGCTGAGATCTGGGCGTCCCGCTTGTCGAACGTCTGGAGTTCAATGGTCAGGTCAATTCCCGGGTTGGCTTTCTCAAAGCTGGCTTCGGTGTCCTGCCAGAATTTCTTGCTGGCTGTCTCGTCCTTGATGACGGGGTACATCCAGAGCGTCACCTTCCCGGTGGCCTGGCCGCCGTCGGACGTTGAAGAACCAGCCGAACCGCAGGCGGTGAGAGTCAAAGCGGCGGTGACGACGGCGGCAGTGGCCACAGTGGCACGGCGCATCTTTCGAGTGAACATGGTGGCTACTTTCTGGTGAGGGTGGCTTCTTGGATCGCGTCGATCGCGATCTGGTGGCGGCTGGCTGCAACGGGGGCGGTGAGGAGGGGATCGCCGCATTCGCGCATCCAGTCGAAGAGGGCAGCGGAGAGGTCCCTGAGGGTCTCCAGCTGATCCGGATGGTCGGCGATATTGTCCAGTTCCTCAGGATCTGCTGTGAGGTCGTAGAGCTCCATTTCAGGGCTGGTGCCAATGGTTGGCCCGCCGAGATCTGCCGGCAGGCTGCGGTGGATCCACGATTGTGTGGGATCCATGGCGCGCGGTGCGTTGGAAAAGTTGACGATCAGCTTGTGCGTTGATGTGCGCACTGATCGCTTGGGGTCGTAATAGGTGTGGTAACTCAACTGGCTGAAGCAGTGGCTCCGCGGAGTGTCTCCCGATTCAACGGCGGGCCGCAGGCTTGTTCCGGCCAGACCCTCCGGCGTCGGCAGTCCGGCCAGGTCCAACAAGGTGGGCAGGACATCTACGTGGCTGACCATGTCCGTCACGCGTCTTCCGGGCCACGCCGGGTTGCCGGGATGGCGAAGCATCAGCGCAACGCCGAGTCCGGCGTCGTACAGGGTGCATTTGGCGCGTGGCAGCGCAAGCCCATGGTCGGTGGTGAACAGCACCAGCGTCTGGTCGCGGAGGCCGAGCGAATCGAGTTCCGCGAGGATGCTGCCAACACCCTCATCCATGTGTTTGACTGCGCCTTGGAGCTCGGCGATTTCCTCGCGGGCACCGTCGTCGTTCACCAGGTGAGCTGGAACGGTGTGTCCCAGGGACGCATCCGGATTCACGCCGTCGGCCAGAAAACCCATGACCCCGGGACGGTCCCTCCGGGAGGGCACCCTGTGCGGCTCAGTGAAGCCGACCTGCAGGTAGAAAGGCCGCTCGCTGCCGGACATCCGTCGCAAGGCGTCAGTGGCGCGATGCACGACGACGTCCCGGGCCCCTCCCGTACGGGCGTGGTCGAAACCGAGTCTGGCGGCCACCACTTCATCGTCCAAGACACGCGATTCGTGGTGCACGCCTACCAGTTCGGTTTGGTACCCCACGGACTTGAGGCGGTAGGCGATGTGGTCTTTCGGTTCTTTGAGATCCCAGGCGAACGGTTCATGTGTGAGGCCGAGGACGCCGTTGCTCTGGGGATACGTACCTGTGAACAGCGAGGCCCGGGCGGGGCTGCAGTGCGGAGCCGTCGCGAAGGCTTGTTCGAAGAGTGCTGACTCATCGGCCAACGCGTCCAGGTTTGGCGTGGAGACGGTTTCCACGCCGTACGTACCCAGGAAACGGCCGAGGTCGTGGCAGTGGATCAAGAGGATGTTGCGCACGTTCAGCCCATCCTTTCCAGGTCGGTCCGGGTGAGGGCGTGTTCCATGGGCTGGCCGCTGATAAAGCGCCGGAGCTCGTCAACGACGATGCCGCCGGCACGCCGACGCGAGTCAACGGTGGCTCCGGCAAGGTGCGGTGTGAGGAGGACGTTCGGCAGTGAACGCCAAGGGTCATCCATCAGGAGGGGCTCGGAGTCGAAGACATCCAACGCAGCGTCTATACGGCCCGAGTGCACCTCCTTATAGAGGGCTTCCATGTCAACGATGGTGGAACGGGCGGTGTTCACGAACGCTGCTCCATCCGGGAGGAGGGCCAGTTCGCCGGCCCCGATCAGGCCCACGGTTTCATTGGTGGCGGGGGCGTGGATGGCGACGACATCGCTGTTTGCCATTAAGCCATGCAGGGTGGTCGAACTGGCTGCGAGGGGATCTCCACTGGCCAGGTACGGATCATAAACATGTACGTCTGCGCCCAGCGCCCGGCAGGCGTCGATGTAGCGGCGTCCTGTCCTTGAGGCGCCAACTACGCCTATGCGCGCTCCGGAGATTTCGCGGGCTCGGCTGACATTGCGGGCGTCGTCCCAGTTGGCACCGGAACGGAGGCTGTGATCGAGTCGATGCACACGGCGCAGCAGGTTCAGGGTGAAGGTCAGCGAGAGCTCCGCGACAGCTGGCGCCATGGCAGCTCCTGCTTGGGAGATGGGGATGCCGGTGGCCCAGAATGCCTCGCTGACCAGTGCATGCAGCGACGAGGCGGCGTGGACAACGCACTTGAGGTGCGGGGCCAGTGCGAGGTGTTCGGCGTCCAAGCGCGGGAATCCCCAGGCAGTGACGAAGATGGCTGTTTCCGCGGCCGCGGCGGCAAAGGCCTCCAGGGACTGCAATTGGGCAGGAGCGATGACCGTGACGTTCCCGAGCTGGTCCAGTGCGGTGCGGGTTTCAGGAGAAATGAACGCCGCGCGTTCCGCGTCCGGGATGCTCAGGAGAATCCTCGGCCGGGAGGTGGTGGGTGGCGGTGGTGTTGATGCAACGCCGTTGTTGATGTTCATGGGTTGAGATTGCCAGTTTCAATATCTTTTGTCAATGACTAAAGTAAGTATCATGGAGAGTGTGAAAGCAACCGCGCTACGGATGCCAGAATGGGTGGGATCCTTTGCGGCGCAACAACAGGAGCCACCAGCAATGAAGCCACGCGCAGGCAGCAAGGCCCTGATCCGGGAGATCAACGAAGCCCTTGTGCTCGATGTCGTGCGCACCCAATCGCCTGTTTCCCGGGCAGCCATCACAGCCAGGACCGGCTTGAGCGCCGCAAGTGTCACAGGAATCACCGGCAAGCTCATCCAGTCCGGCCTGTTGGTGGAAACCGAGATTGCCCCCAGCACGGGTGGAAGGCCCGCCCGTCTGCTTGAACTCGGCCGCGAAGGCGTTTTCGCTGCAGGGGTGAGGTTGTCCGCCGCGGAAGCACACGCCGTCGTGGTCGATTTGCGAGGTGACGTAGTGGCCGCGCATAACGAGCCACTGGCATCCACCAAACCTGCAGAAGCCGCTGCAGCAGCGGCGAGGGCCGTACGTGCTGCAGCTGGCGGCAGGGAGGCCAGGCTCATCGGAGTGGGGGCAGCCGTCTCCGGCGTGGTCGATCAAGCCAGCGGCTTGGTGCGTCACAGCGGGGCGATGAGCTGGGCTGACATTGCGTTCCAATCGCTCCTCGAAGAAGCAGCCAAACACCCCGTCATCATTGATAGTTACGTCAACGCGTACGCACGCGGGTTGCTGTTCGACGACGTTTCCAAAGGCCGGGAAATGCTGATTTTCAGCGTCGGCACCAGCTTGGGTGCCGCCGTCGTGGTTGAAGGCCGCATCCAGCGGGGCTTCAACGGTGCCGCGGGTGGCTTCGCCCATTCGCGTGCCATCACCGGACCCGGGCCGGCCAGACCGTGCCACTGCGGTGCCGAGGACTGTTTTGAAACCCGCGGCAGCCTGTGGGGCATGCAACGGGAGTTGGAGCGAAGCGGTCAGGACCGGGAACTGGACCCCGACGCCGACTCCGCACTGATTGCCGACGCCGCCTTGCATTTGGGAATCGGCATGGCGAACGCGGCCAAGGTGCTCGGGCCCGAGCAGGTGGTGGTGGGTTTTGCGCCCGAAGCCGATCTGGGGACCTTTGCCGAGCAGACCAAGCACTCGTTTGTGCGCCAATACGACCACGCGAATACTCCGCCTCCATTGTTTGATGCATCCGTTGCAGATCCGGTAGCGCTGGCCCGAGGTGCTGCGTGCTCAGTTCTTGCGGGACTATTTACCGCCACCCCAACTGGGTAGCAGTAAATGCCGTTTAGAGGGCTCTGAACGGCATCTACTGCTACTTACTTTGGTTGGCTTAGCGCCGCATGGTCTGCATCGCCTGCTGATCGTCAATCCGGACGAGGTTCGGGCCACGCAGGGTGTACAGCAGGCCGTCCTCATCGGCTGTGATGTGGGGTCCGCTGTACCAGCCGCCGTTGATGTCCGCCACAACAACGGACACCGCGAATGTCGCTGGATCAATGCGGAAGACTGTGGTGTCCGAAACGCCGTACACGATTCCGCGGCTGATCTGGAGCGCGCCGAAGTCCGTGCACACGGTGCTCAGGTCACCGCGGTGAACCACTTGCCGGGTGTCCAGGTCAATGACGAACAAGC
>NZ_JABMCX010000175.1 GCF_013179505.1 Paenarthrobacter sp. CM16
GTTGAGCGTTCCACGGCAGCCCTGAAGACGTAACGCCTCAAGTCTCGTCTTTGCCGAGCCGAATCCGCTGCGAAACGGGCCGCGGACTCGAAGTACAGATCCTGCTCTCATGCGACATAGTCGGGCCCGGTGCGAGTAGATGCCGTTCACCAACGACCCCTTCTGCTCGTGCTGCCGCGTCTGGATCCTCGTCTTCCCAGGGGTTCCAGAGAGCGTCGGAATTGTTATTGAAGAAGGTGGTTCGTTTAGTGGCGAACTCCTCGAAGGTGACGTTGGTCCATGATGCCTGAACCATCTGTTGGCCATCGGGAGGAGGTGTCTCATCTGAGGGGCAACCGGATGCCTTGGTCATGACTCCTACCACCCTCCGGCCGGACGCATGGCGCTAGAGCTTGTGAGCTATTCTCCGGCTACGGTACGAGACATCACCAAAAATCTTTTTACCGCTGCGTTTCCGCAAGACCCTTCCAGACATGAAGAAAGGCCCCGCCTCCCTCATAAACAAAGGGAAGCAGGGCCTTTCTCATTGGCGGTGACGGTGGGATTTGAACCCACGTTGGCTTTTACACCAAACAACATTTCGAGTGTTGCACCTTCGGCCGCTCGGACACGTCACCAACTGAAATAGGCTACCCGAGATTGGCCCCGTTCCCCAAAACGAGCCCCTCTGGACCCTCCCCAAAAGGCAGGTGGCGTACCCTTCAATCCACGCCAACTTCCGTCCACAGCTCCGCACCGATAGATTCGTAAGCATCATGACGATTTCGCAGGAACACGAACGGAAACACGGGCACGAAGCCCACGCCTACTGGGTCACTGAGACGGGCGATGGTGAGCTGCGCCAGGAAGCCCTGCCGGCAAGGCAAGAAGGCGAAGCCCTCGTCAGGACCTTGTACTCAGGCGTCAGTCGGGGCACGGAGCGCGTGGTCCACGAAGGCCGGGTCCCGGAGCGCGTGGCTGACCTGATGCAGGCTCCGCACCAGGAGGGCGACTTCCCGGGCCCGGTGAAGTACGGCTATCTGAACGTGGGGGTTGTGGAAGAAGGCCCGGACGAATGGCTGGGGAAAACAGTCTTCAGCCTGCACCCCCATCAGGACTTCTACGTGATCCCCACCAGTCAACTCACCGCAATCCCCGAGGACGTCCCTGCCCGCCGCGCGGTGCTCACGGGCATCGTTGAGGTCGCCATCAACGCACTCTGGGAAGCCGGACCGAGGCTGGGTGACCGGGTCGCCGTCGTCGGTGGTGGTTTGGTGGGCGGCGTCCTGGCGACGCTGCTGCAGAAGTATCCGCTGAGCCGCCTGCAGTTGGTGGACGCGGATCCGGAGAAGCGAAAGCTGGCGGAAACCATCAACGTCGAGTTCGCCGAACCAGAGGTTGCAAAAAGCGACAACGACATCGTTTTCCACTGCTCCGCGTCCGACGACGGCCTCAAGTTGAGCCTGCAACTGGCCGGCGATGACTCCGACGTCATCGAGCTTTCCTGGTTCGCCGATAAGGAAGTTACCCTGCCGCTCGGCGAGGACTTCCATGCCCGCCGCCTGAACATCCGCTCCAGCCAGGTGGGCGCAGTGGCCCTCCCGCGACGGCACAGGCGCACCAACGCCCAACGACTCGAGCAAGCGGCAAGGGAACTGAAAGACCCGCTGTTCGACACATTCCTGACCAGCGAATGCCAGTTCCGGAACCTGCCCACCACACTTGTTAAATTGTTCGAACGGCCCGGCGGTTTCTGCCACGTGGTCGCCTATCCCACCCCGGAGGATTAGTACATGTTCAGCCTGACCGTCCGACGCCACTTCATGATCGCCCACAGCCTTCCCCGCGAAGCGTTCGGCCCTGCCCAGGGCCTCCATGGTGCAACGTTTGTGGCCGAAGTCAGTTTCCGTCGCCCGGATCTCAATGACGACGCAATCGTTCTGGACATTGGCGCAGCGGGCGGCATCCTTGAGGAAATCCTGGAGGACCTGAACTACAAGAACCTCGATGAGCACCCGGCATTCAAGGGCAAGCTCTCCACCACCGAGGCACTGGCCAAGCACATCGCCGATGCCATGGCCACCCGGATCCAGGACACAGATGATGGCCCGGCCCTCAGCGGCATCGACGTCGTCCTCCGTGAAAACCCCGACGCCTGGGCCGGTTACTCGCTGGAGCTCCCGGTCAAGTAGGTGCGCATCCGCTTCCTTGTCCCGGGGAACGTCAGGCACGGCTCCGGCGGCAACAAGTACAACGCCAAGCTCGCCGAGCATCTGACCGTCCTGGGCGCGGACGTTGAGACCTTAAGGGTCGACGGCGACTGGCCGGTTGGGAGCCCGGCGGACAAGCAGCGATTCGCGGAAGCGCTCGACGGCGGCACAACGGTGATTGCCGACGGCTTGGTGGCGAGTGGGGCGCCGGAGGAGGTCGCCGGCGCCGTGGGCAAAGGAACCAAAGTCTGGATCCTGTCCCATATGGCGTTGGCGGACCATGGCGAGCTTGAAGCCAAGGCGCTGGCCGCCGCAACCGGAATCATCTGCCCCAGTTCCCACTCCGCCGCTGAGCTCGAGGCGAGGCACGGCCCGCAGACCATCGTCATCGCAACGCCGGGGGCCGACAAAGCAAACCCCGCCCAGGGATCGCAGCCGCCGCGCATCGTAGCCGTGGCCGCACTGCTGCCGAACAAGAGTCAGACACTCTTGGTCGAAGCCCTCGCCAGCTTGCAGGACCTTGAGTGGGAGGCCGCCCTCATCGGCTCGGAGCACGCTGACCCGGCGTACGCCGCGGAGGTGCGGGCCGCCGTCGAGCATTACAGGCTTGAGGACCGCATCAGCATCACGGGCGAGTTGAGCGGCAACACCCTCGAGGACCAGTGGCAACAAGCTGACCTCAGCGTCCTTGTTTCCCGATCGGAATCCTTCGGGATGGTGGTGACGGAATCGCTGGCTCACGGCGTTCCTGTGGTTGTCCGGCAGGGGACCGGCGCCGTGGAGGCGCTCGGCCAAACAGGAGCGGGGGAAGCGCTGGAGCTGACACAGGAGGGGGCCTTGACCAATTCCCTCCGGAGTTGGCTCAGCGATCCCGGCCTGCAACAATCCTGGCGCAACAATGCAATTCAGGCCCGCGAGCACCTCCCCGGCTGGGACACCACTGCCGCCACCGTAATGAGGGCCCTCCAAAGCCCACCGAACTAGGGCAGCCGGTGAGAGGCGAAGAACTCCCTGAGAAGCGCCGCGCATTCCTCTTCACGGACACCCGCATAGACCTCCACCCAGTGGTTGAGGCGGCGCTCGCGGAGGATATCGAACACTGATCCCACTGCTCCCGCTTTCTCGTCCCACGCACCAAACACCACTCTGGGGATACGCGCCAGGACAATGGCACCGGCACACATGGCACACGGCTCAAGGGTCACCACCAGGGTGCAGTCCTCAAGCCGCCAACCGTCACCCGAGCCACCCGCAGCCTGAGCTCGCTCCCGCAGAGAAGCAGCCGCCTGACGAATGGCCACCACTTCCGCGTGGGCGGTCGGGTCCCCATGCGCCTCACGTTCATTGCGTCCGGAACCCAGCACGCCGCCGTCGGGCCCTAACACCACCGCGCCAATAGGTACGTCGTCCGTTTTCAGCGCCAACCGGGCCTCGTCCAGGGCAAGGCCCATCCAGGCCATGTGGTCTGCGTGATACGGCTCGGTGGCGCTCATGTCTCAATGATAGTTTTGGGGGATGCGCACACTCGTCGTGGATCACCCGCTGGTCGCCCACAAGCTCACCGTTCTGCGGGATAAGAACACCCCTTCACCGGTCTTCCGGCAACTCACTGAAGAACTCGTCACCCTCCTGGCCTACGAAGCCACCCGCGAGGTCAAGACGCAGCCAGTGGAGATCGAGACCCCTGTCACCAAGACCATCGGCACGGCTTTCACCAAGCCCACGCCGCTGGTGGTTCCCATCCTGCGCGCAGGCCTCGGCATGCTCGAGGGCATGACCAAGCTGGTCCCCACCGCCGAGGTGGGCTTCCTGGGCATGGCCCGCGACGAAGAAACCCTGGACATCATCACCTACGCCGAGCGCCTCCCCGAGGACCTCACCGGCCGCCAGATCTTTGTCCTGGACCCTATGCTCGCTACCGGCGGCACCCTGCGTGAGGCCATCAAGTTCCTCTTCAAGCGCGGCGCTTCGGACGTCACCTGCATCTGCCTGCTGGCCGCTCCCGAGGGCCTGGCCAAGCTGGAAGAGGAACTCTCGGACGCAAACGTCAACATTGTCCTTGCATCGATTGACGAGAAACTCAACGAGAAGTCGTACATCGTGCCGGGCCTGGGCGACGCCGGAGACCGCCTCTACGGCGTGGCTGGCTAGTCTTCACAGGGAACGATTGACCCCTACCGGTTTCCCACCCAGCCCGTTAGCCTGTGGCGCATGGACTGGAAACTTGAACTGGTATTTGTCCCTGTCTCCGACGTCGATCGCGCGAAGGACTTCTACGTCAACAAGGTCGGTTTCAACGCCGATTTCGATGAGCGTCCCACGGACGGCATCCGCTTCGTGCAACTGACGCCGCCGGGTTCTGCGTGTTCCATCGCTATCGGCGAGGGCCTCACGGACGCCCCTCCGGGTTCGGCTCCCAACCTGCAAGTGGTGGTGGCGGACATCAACAAGGCCCACGAGCACCTCAAGGCCAACGGCGTGGACGTCAGCGACGTCGACGTCCAGGACTGGGGTCACTTTGTGTACTTTGCTGACCCGGATGGCAACCAGTGGGCGGTGCAGTACCTCCCACAGCGGCCCAATGGCTAAGTCACACTTCAGCACCACCCCATGAGCGTGCGGCAGGATGGAACCATGAGCCATCCTGCCGCACCCGTGCTGACTGTCCGTGCCGTCCTCTTCGACATGGACGGCACGCTGGTGGATTCCACGGCCGTCGTGGAACAGGTGTGGCTCGAGTTCGCCGAGCGCTACGGCCTGGATTACAACGAAATCCTCCGCACATCCCACGGTGTCCAAGCAGGCGATACCGTGCGGCGCTACGCCCCGGCAGGGGCCGACTTCGCAGCGCTGACGGCCGAACTTGGCGAGATGGAACGTTCCCGGACGGACGGCGTGATTGCCCTTCCCGGTGCTGAAGCCCTGCTGGCGGGCCTCCCGGATGACGCCATCGCCTTAGTCACCTCAGCAGATCAAATCCTTGCCGATATCCGCATGCAGGCGGCCGGACTCACCATGCCATCCACTGCTGTGACGGCGGAGTCCGTTAGCCGTGGCAAGCCGCATCCGGAGGGCTATCTGAAGGCGGCGGCGCTCCTGGGAGCCGACCCGGCCGACGTCGTGGTTTTCGAAGACGCACCCGCCGGGATCGCTGCTGCGCGCGCGGCGGGGATGCGGACCGTGGTGGTGGGCAAGGCCGCTGCCGGGCACAATTCGGACCTGGAGCCGGGCATGTGGCGGATTCCGGACTACTCGGCCGTGACCGTCACCGCTGTCAAGGACGACGACGGCGGGCACCTCATCACGCTGACCCTCTAGTGCCTCAGCTGGTACCGCGGGGCGAAAGACTGTTCCATACTGCAGACCGGGCGTAGGCTGTGCGCATGTCTGCGATGCCGGAGGCGTACGGTGCGGCACTGGAGCGGGCCATGGTCCACGCCGGTGACTGGCTTGCGTCGGTCCCAACACGTTCAGTCCGCCCGTCCTCCGATGCCGATCAGGTAGCCAAGAGCATCCTGTCGCGCCTGCCGGAGGAAGCCACCGATGCCGCCGAGGTAGTTGATGAGCTCGCGGCGCTGGCTGAGCCGGGCCTCATGGCGATCCAGTCAGGACGGTTCTTTGGGTGGGTCATGGGCGGAACCCTGCCTGCGGCCATGGCCGCAGATTGGCTTGTTTCGGCGTGGGACCAGAACACGGGGCTTCGGTTCGCCACCCCTGCCGCTGCCGCGATCGAGGAATCTGCCGCCGCGTGGCTGCTGGAACTCTTGGGACTGCCCGCAAGTGCCGACGTCGGATTCACCACCGGTGCCACCACCGCGAACTTCGTGGGGCTGGCGGCCGGGCGCCAGTACTTGATGGACGAGGCAGGCTGGGACCTGGAGGCTCTTGGGTTGACCGGCGCCCCGCGCATCACCACCTTTGCCGGCCGGGAGCGCCACGCCGCAGTGGATTTGGCGTTGCGGTATCTCGGCTTGGGTGCGTGCGTCCCCGTAGATGCCGACGACGAAGGACGGATTTTCCCAGACGCGCTTGCCGAGGCCATGGATCAGCAGCCCGGGCCTTCGCTGGTCTGTCTCCAAGCGGGAAACCTGCATTCCGGCGCTTTTGATCCCATGGAGGAAGCCATTGCGGTGGCACATGACCGGGGGGCGTGGGTGCACGTGGATGGGGCGTTCGGTTTGTGGGCCGCTGTGAGCCCAACGTTGCGGGGCCGGCTGGCAGGAGTGGAAGAGGCGGACTCGTGGGCAACGGATGCGCACAAGACGTTGAACGTCCCGTACGACTGTGGCCTGGCAATCGTGGCCCGCCCCGAAGCTTTGCGAAGGGCTTTCAGTGTCCACACCAGCTATCTGATTGCCACTGATGCCGGGCCGGGGGATCCCTTCGAAAAGGTCCCGGAGATGTCCCGCCGTGCCAGGGGCATCCCTGTCTGGGCCGCGCTCCGCCAACTGGGACGCTCCGGGGTGATCGCCATGGTGGAGCGGCTCGCCGCAAATGCCCGGGCGTTGGCCGAGGGCCTGGCTGCCATCCCGGGTGTCGAGGTGCTCAACGACGTCGTTTTCACCCAGGTCTCGGTGAGCTTCGGCAGCGATGACCGTACACACCGTGTCACGCAACGGTTGATGGCCGAGGGCGCGGTGTGGATGTCCGGGTCCTCGTGGCGTGGCCGTGAAATCCTCAGGATCTCAGTGAGCAACTGGACCACGGATGCCGGCGATGTTGCGGCGTCCATTGCCGCTGTGAGGGGTGCGGTGGAGGCCGAGCCGGAGGCTTAGCCGATGACGTGGAGGAAGTGCAGCATTGTGTATGCCCCTGCGAAAATTGCGGCCCAACCAACCAAACGCAGAAGCGGTCCCAGACGCGACGCCGCCGTTCCCGACGCCGGTGTCCGGCCGATCTCCCTGCGCACCTCCATGTAAGGGACACGCCCGCTGCCAAGGTCGCGAGCCAAGCGCACCAGGCCGCGCAGATCAGCAAACGCAGTGCGTACGACGTCGACACTTGAGGTGGGATCGTCGGTCCAGTCGACGGGTACTTCATGAACGCGCAGTCCGCACCGTTCGGCGATCACCAGGAGTTCGGTATCGAAGAACCAGCCATCGTCCTTGGTCAATGGAAGGATGTGGTGCACGACGTCGGCACGGACGGCCTTGAACCCGCACTGGGCATCGGAAATGCGTGTGCCCAGGACGGCGCGGAGCAGGGCGTTGTAGCTTCGGGAGATGAATCCGCGCTGGGGACTGCGGGCCGCCTGTGAGCTCCGTGCCAGCCGCGTGCCGACGGCGATATCCGAATGGCCCGAAAGCAGCGGTGCAATCAGGGGAGCCAGGGCCGACAAGTCCGTGGAAAGGTCTGCTTCCATATAGGCGAGCACGGGTGACGGCGAGACCTGCCAGAGGCGGCGGAGTGCGTTTCCACGCCCCCTTTGCTGGAATCGCACCACCACCACTTCAGGGAGCTCGCGGGCCAAGCGCTCTGCGATCCTCAGGGTGTTGTCCGTGCTGCAGTTATCCGCAACCGTAATGCGGAAGCTGTGGGGAAACGAGTCGGTGAGATGCCAGTGAAGCCTACGCAGGTTCCGTTCCAAACGGGCTTCCTCGTTGGCGACGGGAAGGGTGACGTCCAGGACAGGAACGGCAGCACGGGTGTCAATGGGGGAGCGTCGGGGTTGTGGCCCTGCAAGGTCCTGCTGTAAAGAAGTTGCCGCCCCGCCACCGAAGCGCGCGGGGGGCAGCCCTCGCGGAGGAGCGCTGGTGGTGGGATTTGTGAGCGTCATGTCTTCAGAATGGCCCCGCCGATTATGAGTGCTTTAGGCGCGAGCTGTGACGCCACTGTGAGCTACGGCGGTCACCTGTGAAAACAGAAAACCGCGCCGGTTCCCGCCATTCGCTCCAGTGGGTACTGGTGCGAACGGCGGCAACCGGCGCGGTCCTCAGGCAGTGTGGCTTAGTACCAGTTGTTGGCCAGGTGGAAGCCCAGGGCGGCCGACGGGGATCCGTAGCGCTCCTTGATGTAGTTCAGGCCCCACTTGATCTGGGTCTGGTAGTTGGTCTGCCAGTCAGAACCGGCAGTGGCCATCTTGGAAGCAGGCAGGGACTGGACAATGCCGTAAGCGCCGCTGGAAGCGTTCGTGGCAGTGGTCCTCCAGTTGGATTCCTTCTCCCACAGGGTGTTCAGCGCAGTCATTTCGCTGGCGCTCCAGCCATAGTTGCCGAGGATGCTGGCAGCGTAGGCTTTGGCGGCGGCGGGGTCATCCACGGCCTTCGGGGCGGCGGCAGCAGCTTCGGCAGCGGCGGCGGCAGTTGCTGCCGCGGCGTCGGCGGCCTGCTTGGCTGCAGCATCAGCGGCTGCCTTCTCCGCAGCAGCCTGATCGGCGGCGGCCTTCTCGGCGGCAGCCTTTTCAGCAGCGGCCTGGTCGGCTGCGGCCTTCTCGGCGGCAGCCTTTTCAGCAGCGGCCTTGTCCACAGCGGCCCGGTCAGCAGCGCCCTTTGCGGCGGCTGCGTCCAAGGAAGCGGAGATTTCGGCTGTCTTGTTGGTGCTGACCTGGGCAGCAGCCTGGGTCTCTGCAACGCGGCTCGCCTCAGGGAGGTTCAGGGTGGCGTTGGCAGCAGTACCGAGCGAAGCGACGCCCAGCGCAGCGGCCACGACGCCGGCGACAACCGACATGCGGTGGCCGGACTTACCCTGGCGGGCAGCGTTCTTGAGGACGGTTTGCGACTTGGTCAACGGTGCGTTGTGCTCATCGCGGTGACGCGCGGAAGGGCGCGTCTGATCGTTAAATTCAGACATGTGTGATTACCTCTCAGCGCCTGCGGAGTTAGCTGTCGGGTTCGGATGAGGTCATCCGGCCGCGCGTGTCGCTGCGGCTTCACCCCAAGGGTCCGGCATAAATGCCTGGGCCCGGAGACTCTGGGTCCCCCGTCTCTGCCTCGGAGTAAGAACGGACTCCGGGAAGTGGCAGAGCTCGGCGCATCCCGGATGCGGGCCAGTTGGGGCGACCCACCCTTTCGACGGTACAGGAGGAATTCGCAGAAGTCACATTTAGGTAACAGAGATCACGACGCCGGTGAGTCGCCTTGCCGAGTTCGGTACATCTCTTCGGCGGTGACGGTTGGTAGTCGCAGGGCGAATTCGGTTCGACCCGGACGCGACGTGACCTCCACGCTACCGCCGTGTGCTTCCACGATGGATTCCACGATCGACAAACCCAGCCCCGACGTCCCTTCAGACCCCGATCTCGCGGCATCCGCCCGGGCAAAGCGGGAGAAGATCCGACCTTGGAAATCCTCTGGAATGCCCGGCCCGTTGTCTGTCACGGTCACCACTGCGCTGCCATCGGCGGACAGCATGACGGCCGTAACCACGGTAGTGCCGGGATCGGTGTGTTTGCGGGCATTGGACAAAAGATTGGCCAGGACCTGGTGCAGCTGGGTGGAGTCGCCGCGGACCGTGACGGGTTCGTCCGGCAGTTGCAGTTGCCATATGTGATCCGGCGCCATGACCTTCACGTCACTGACCGTTTCGATCACCAACTGGGTGAGTTCCACGTCTGTAACCTTGATCGCTTGGCCCTCGTCCAACCTGGCGAGCAGCAAGAGATCCTCTACCAGCGTTGTCATCCGCTCTGACTGGCTTTGCACGCGGGCCAGGGACTTGCGGCCGTCGTCAGTGAAGCTTTCGGTCATCCTCAGCAGCT
Source organism: Paenarthrobacter sp. CM16 (assembly GCF_013179505.1). GTDB lineage: Bacteria > Actinomycetota > Actinomycetes > Actinomycetales > Micrococcaceae > Arthrobacter. The sequence continues at coordinate 9,886 of NZ_JABMCX010000175.1, forward strand.
CGGTGTAACCGCGGATGGCAGTGAGCGGCGTCCGGAGCTCGTGTGAGGCATCCGCGACGAACTGGCGCACCTTGGTTTCGCTTTCCTGGCGGGCTTCCAGGGCGCTGGAGACGTTGTTCAGCATCAGGTTCAGCGCATGGCCTACGCTGCCCACTTCCGTTCCGGGATGAGAGGCCGACGGCGGTACGCGCACCGCAAGTGCCACCTCGCCGGCGTCGAGCGGTAGTCGCGAAACTTTCGTGGCCACCTCGGAGAGCTGCTC
>NZ_JABMCX010000176.1 GCF_013179505.1 Paenarthrobacter sp. CM16
CGACGCCGATCTTGACGCCGCGATCGATTCGGCGCTGTTCGGGGTGTTCTCCCTCAACGGCGAACGCTGCACCGCCGGCTCCCGCATCCTGGTGGAACGGGCCATCTACGACGAATTCTGCGAAAAGTACGCCGCACGGGCCAAGAACATCGTGGTGGGTGACCCCCACGATCCCAAGACCCAGGTGGGTGCGCTGGTTCACCCGGAGCACTACAACAAGGTGGCCTCTTACGTGGAGATCGGCAAGTCCGAGGGCAGGCTCCTGGCGGGCGGCGGCCGACCCGACCACCTGCCCGAAGGCAACTACATCGCACCCACGGTGTTTGCCGACGTCGCGCCTGACGCGCGGATCTTCCAGGAGGAAATCTTCGGTCCTGTCGTGGCAATCACGCCCTTCGAGAACGACGACGAAGCCCTCGCCTTGGCCAATAACACCAAGTACGGCCTGGCGGCCTACATCTGGACACGGAACCTGACCCGGGCCCACAACTTCTCCCAGAACGTGGAGGCCGGAATGGTGTGGCTCAATAGCCACAACGTCCGCGATCTCCGTACCCCGTTCGGCGGCGTGAAAGCCTCCGGCCTGGGCCATGAGGGCGGTTACCGTTCCATCGATTTCTACACCGACCAGCAGGCCGTGCACATCACGCTGGGCTCTGTGCACACCCCCAAGTTCGGCGCCTGAACTCCATTCAACTGACCCTTTCAACGAAGAGAGAATCCCATGAGCAACCCCTTCACCGGCCCCATCCCCACTCCCACCGTCCCGGCACCGGACATTGTCCGCTGCGCCTACCTGGAACTGGTGGTCACGGACCTGGCCAAGTCCCGTGCTTTCTACGTGGACCTCCTGGGCCTGCACGTCACCGAAGAGGACGAGGACACCATTTACCTGCGCTCCTTCGAGGAGTTCATCCACCACAACCTGGTCCTTCGCAAGGGCCCGGTGGCCGCTGCCGCAGCATTCGCCTATCGCGTGAAGTCCTCGGCCGAAGTCGACGCCGCCGAGGCGTACTACCGCGAACTGGGCTGCCGCGTGGAACGCCGCAAGGAAGGCTTCACCAAGGGCGTAGGCGACTCCGTCCGTGTGGAGGATCCGCTGGGCTTCCCGTACGAGTTCTTCTACGACGTGGAGCACGTCGAACGCCTCACCCAGCGCTATGACCTCTACTCCGCCGGCGAACTGGTCCGGCTGGACCACTTCAACCAGGTCACCCCGGACGTCCCCCGCGGCCGCAAATACCTGGAGGACCTCGGCTTCCGCGTCTCCGAAGACATCAAGGACTCCGACGGCGTCACGTACGCCGCGTGGATGCACCGGAAACAGACTGTGCACGATACCGCTTTGACCGGCGGCAACGGCCCGCGCCTGCACCACATCGCGTTCTCCACGCACGAGAAGCACAACATCATCCAGATCTGCGACAAGATGGGCGCCCTGCGCATCTCCGACCGCATTGAACGCGGCCCCGGACGCCACGGCGTGTCCAACGCGTTCTACCTCTACATCCTGGACCCGGACGGCCACCGCGTGGAGATCTATACCCAGGACTACTACACCGGAGACCCGGACAACCCCACCGTCACCTGGGATGTCCACGACAACCAGCGCCGCGACTGGTGGGGCAACCCCGTGGTCCCGTCCTGGTACACCGAGGCCTCCCTGGTCCTGGACCTCGACGGCAACCCGCAGCCGATCATCGAGCGCGAGGACAAGTCCGAAATGGCTGTCACCGTGGGCGCCGACGGCTTCTCCTACACCCGCCCCTCCGGCGGCTCCGATGAAGCGGCCGAAGGCTTCAAACTCGGGGCGCAGGTCTAAGCCATGCTGGACGCGAAGACGATCGAAGCCATTGCCGACGAGCTCCTCGAAGCCGGGCGTTCCCGTACGCCGGTCCCACGCCTCACAGCCCGCTACCCAGACATGACGGTGGAGGATTCCTACGCCGTGCAGCAGCTGTGGATGCGGCGGAACGAGGAAGCCGGGCGCACGTTGGTGGGGCGGAAGATCGGCCTCACGTCCAAGGCCATGCAGGCCGCCACAGGCATCACCGAGCCGGACTATGGTGCCATTTTTGATGACATGGTCCTCGAAACCGGCTGCTCCGTCGAATGGGACAAGTACACGCACCCCCGGGTTGAAGTGGAGTTGGCCTTCGTGCTGAAGTCAGGCCTTAAGGGCCCTGGCTGCACCATTTTCGACGTCCTCAACGCCACCGACTACGTGGTTCCGGCCCTCGAAATCCTGGACTCCAGGATTGAAATGGAGGGCCGGACCATCGTGGACACCATCTCGGACAATGCCGCGATGGGCGCCATGGTGGTGGGCGGCCGCCCGGTGCGGCCGGACGCCGTCGACCTCCGTTGGGTCTCCGCCATCCTGTACAAAAACCAGACCGTGGAAGAGACCGGGGTGGCCGCCGGAGTGCTCGACCACCCAGCCAACGGGGTGCATTGGCTGGCCAACAAAATCGCCGCGCACGGGGACTCGATGAAAGCCGGAGATATCATCCTGGCGGGCTCGTTTACCCGCCCCCTCTGGGTGTACAAAGGTGATACCGTGCACGCGGACTACGGACCGTTGGGAGTTGTGACATGCCACTTCAGCTAGGCCCCACTTTCTATTCGGCCCTCACTGAGGCGGGCCGGCCGCTTGCCGGTATGTGGGTATGTTCCGGCAGCCCGCTGGTCGCAGAAATCTGCGCCGGCTCGGGCCTGGATTGGGTGCTGATCGACGCCGAACACAGTCCCAACGGGCTTGAATCCATCCTTGCCCAGCTTCATGCCGTGAGCGGCTACCCGGTGCAGGCCATGGTCCGGCCGCCAGTGAACGACACCGTGGTCATCAAGCAATACCTGGACCTTGGCGTGCAAAACCTGCTGATTCCCATGGTGAACTCGGCCTTCGAAGCGGCAGCTGCGGTTTCCGCAGTTCGTTATCCGCCGCACGGGGTCCGGGGTGTGGGTTCGGCGCTTGCCCGGGCATCACGCTGGAACCGGGTACCGGACTACCTGGCGTCCGCTTCGGAATCCATCAGCCTCACGGTGCAGATCGAATCCGAAGCTGCGGCATCAGCGGTGGAAGAGATCGTCGCCGTCGATGGCGTTGACGGCATCTTCCTCGGTCCTTCGGACCTCGCCGCCTCCATGGGCCTGCTGGGGCAGCAGGAAAATCCCTTGGTGAGGGCCGTCGTCGAACACTGCCTTGCAGCCGCCAAAGCGGCAGGTAAACCCGCGGGCGTGAACGCATTCAACGAGGCCACCGCCCGCGCCTACCTCGACGCCGGCGCCTCCTTCGTGCTGGTGGGCGCGGACGTTGCTGTCCTGGCCCGGGCCTCCGAGGGGTTCGCAGCAACGTTCATCCCGGTGTCCGAAACGGCTGAGCGCGAAAGCTACTGACGTGCCGTGGGTGGGTGAAGCGGTGGGCTAGGCTCGATGAAACGAGAGCCTGAGGGGGCAGTGCCATGAATCGCCGTGTTGTAGCCATATTTGCCGTTGTTGCTGCGTTGGGGTTGGCTGGTTGTTCCTCGCCGACCGGACCGGATGTCCTGGCAAGGGAAGCGACGGCGGAGGACGAACTTCCGGGGAACGTTAGCCTTACCGGCGTGGATCTTGAGGTGGAGCCCGGCTCGACCCGTCTGTTGGCCACCCACGGCGACGTGAAGTATTACGCGGCCAAGAGCAAGGCTGGCGGATCCGCTTGCTTGTATGCGGTGCCTGCAGGTCTCCCGGAGCGATGGAGGGCGGGCTGCGCAGCGGTCGCCACGGGTGAGGAGATCCTCACGCTGACGGTGTCTGACGAGACCCAAGCGAAGCTCATTAGTGACGGCGTGGACGCCGGCCAGCCGAAGTATCAGGGGTGGACCAAGATCCACCACAACGTGCTGATCCGCTCCCGCTGACCTCCCGGGGGTTCCGGCCTGCCTTATTTGCGCGCCATGTACCACTCGGTGAATTCGCGTGCCCGGCCGTCTTCGGCGAAACGGATGACCCACAGATTGTCGTAGGTGGGCTCGTCGTTCAGGTACGTGGTCAGCCCCTGGACGAACGCCGTGTCGCCGTCCTTGCCAAGGAGCGTCCACTCGAAGGTCCAATCTTCCGGTTTGTCGCCGGCATCGGCCCACGCTTTCACAATTTCCTGTGGCCGTTCCACGGTTTCGCTGTGTGGGGGCGGTCGTTGTAAACGGCGTCCTCGGTGAAGAGAGCCCGGATGTCTTCGGGATCGTTCGAGGTCCATGCACGTTCGTACTGATCCATCCAGGAGTTCACATCGCTCATCCTTCCGTTTTACCCTGCTGCTCGAACGGGTTCAACGGTGGGCCGGGCGGTTTACCCAACGTTCCCGCCGGGTTGGCGGGATGGTTACGCTGCCTGACTACTCGAAACGCACGACGCCGGGCGGCTCAGTCTTCGTCGAGCGTTTCAGTCAGGTGATGCGTGGGGATGCGGTCGCGGTCGTACGTGATTTCGGTGTACCCGTGTGGTTGCGGACGTCCGTCGGCACCGAGGTTGACGAAGACGATTTCCTCGATGGTCAGGATGGCCTCGCGGGTGATCATGTTGCGGACCTCGGCGCGCATGGTCAGGGACGTGCGGCCGAAGCGCTTCGCCGTCAGGCCCATTTCCACCAGGTCGCCCTGAACTGCTGAGCTGACAAAGTTGATCTCGGAGATGTACTTGGTCACGGCACGCCCGTTGCCCAATTGGAGGATGGCGTAGATCGCGGCCTCTTCGTCGATCCACTTCAGCAGGCTGCCACCGAAGAGTGTGCCGTTGGCGTTAAGGTCCTCGGGCCGGACCCATTTGCGGGTTCGGAAGGTGATGTCTGCTTTTTCCATAATCTGAGATTATCGAACTGGGGCGACCTCCGCTTGACGTTGCGTCGAAGCGATCGAGACGGCTTAGGCCATCGCCGTGTGCGAGGCACTGTGGGAATCGATCCTTTTGGAGTAGCAATACGATTCGTCCACGCCGATGTACGGCCCAAAGTTGGGGACCAAGGCAAATCCTGCGCTCTCGTAGAAGCTGCGGCCGTCCGACTGGGCTGAACCCGCTTCAGCCGCGATCACTGTGAAGCCATGGGAATGGGCCTGGGCTTCAAGGGCGGCCAGGATCGAGCTCGCCACTCCCGAACCACGGGCGTAGGGGACTACGTAGAGCCTTTTGATCTCCGCCGTCTTTTCATCGAGCATCCTCAGCCCGCCGCAGCCCAGTGGTTGTCCGGAGCATTTCTCATAGGCCACCACAAATACGGCGGTGTCCGACTCCGAGGGAGACGGTCCGGGCTCATGATCAGTGCTTCCGAACCGTGCATCCAGCTCAGCCTGCTGCGCGGCACGGAGGTCAGCGCCCACGGGGTTGGCCCACGTGACCTGCCGGATGTTGAGCCGTGGGTTGGTCTGCATCTTGCCTCATTTCGCCGGGTTTCGGGGAGGTGTCTATGCGTCTCAAGCCTACGGAACTGTGGTTACCGCGGTGTTTCCTGCGCGTAAGCGTCGGGAGAATTGCTGCTCCGCCCTGTGTCCTGCCGGGCTCAGGGTTGAAGTGCCTCGCCAGTGGGGTCCTCGGCGGTTGGATCTGCCAAGGCCAGGCCACCCACAGGAATCTGGTCCCAGTGCAGAACCTTCCAGCCACTCCGGGGGTCGCCTTCGAGAGCTACGATTCCGGTGTTGGGAAGTTGATGGGTTTCAGCGAACACCGTGTCGATGTCCGTTGCACGGCGTCCTGCCCAGCATCGGATGGCAGCACCATGGCTGACAATTGCAGCTGTCCCGTGCCCCGCGGCCGCGACCTTCTCAACGGAGGCATCGAACCGTGCGAAGAAATCGTGCCCGTCGAAAGCCCCCGGCATCCGGACGTCCAAATCCCCGTCCGCCCAGGCAAAGACGGTGCTCAAGTAGCGCAGGTGCGATTCATGGTCGGTCTTCTTCTCAAGGGCACCGGCCTCAATCTCGTGGACCCCATCCAGAATGGCAGGGTCCAAACCAGTGGCCTTAGCCAAGGGAGCGACCGTCCGCTGGGTGCGCAGCAGTGTGGAGGTGTACAGCGCTTCAATGGCCTCGTCAGCCAAAGCGTCCGGGAGGGCCGCTGCCTGGCGTTCACCGAGTTCGGTCAGCCCGGGGCCGGGGAAGGCCGTATCCAGTTGGCCCGCAACATTGCCGGGTGTTTGTCCGTGCCTGATCAACAGGAGCTTCATGGGTGCTCCGCTCCTTACATCGTTAGTGGTCCGGGTCCCCTGTACTGGGCTGGACTGGACTGCTGGGCTGCTGGGCTGCTGGGCGTTCGCGGCGCTGCCTTGCTGCCTTCGTGTCCGTGGTGTCCAATCCAGCTTAAACGCCGACGGCGGACCCGGGCACCCAGCCCCGGCCCGCCGTCGTCGAGCATTCGGTCCTACTGCAGGTGGTCCACCAACTTGTCGGCGATGCCCGTGTACTTGCCCGGAGTCAATGCGAGCAGGCGTGCCTCCGCGTCCGCGGAGAGGCCAAGGCCTTGGACGAATTCCTGCATGCGGGCACCATCCACGCGCTGGCCGCGAGTGAGGTCCTTCAGCCGTTCGTAGGGGTTTTCCATGCCTTCGACGCCGGCAATCGCCTCTGCGCGCATGACCATCTGGATGGCTTCACCCAAGACTTCCCAGTTGGTGTCGAGATCACCGGCGAGGACTTCCTCGGCGACGTCCAGTGCTTTGAGTCCCTTGGCGACGTTGGAGATAGCCAGCAGTGAGTGTCCGAAAGCGACACCGATATTGCGCTGTGACGAGGAGTCCGTGAGGTCGCGCTGCCAGCGGGAGGTAACCAGGGTGGCGCCGAGGGTGTCCAGGAGGCCGTTGGAGATCTCCAGGTTGGCTTCGGCGTTCTCGAAGCGGATGGGGTTGACCTTGTGCGGCATGGTGGAGGAGCCGGTAGCCCCGGCCACCGGAATCTGGCGGAAGTAGCCGATGGAGATGTAGCTCCAGATGTCCGTGCAGACGTTGTGCAGGATGCGGTTGAAGCGGGCGATGTCGGCGTAGAGCTCGGCCTGCCAATCGTGGCTTTCGATCTGCGTGGTGAGCGGGTTCCAGGTGAGGCCCAGGCTCTCCACGAACGTTTTGGCGACGGCTTCCCAGTCAGCGCTGGGGACGGACGCTACATGCGCGGCGTATGTGCCGGTGGCGCCGTTGATCTTGCCGAGGTACTCGGTCTTGGCGATGCGTGCCAGCTGGCGGTTCAGGCGGTGGGCGATCACCGCCAGTTCCTTGCCGAGCGTGGTGGGCGTGGCCGGCTGTCCATGCGTACGGGACAGCATGGGCACAGCGCGGTTCTCTTCCGCCATGGCTTCGATCTGCTTCACGAGGGCAGCGGCGTTCGGAAGCCACACGTTCTCCACGGCGCCCTTGATGCCTACGGCGTAGGAGAGGTTGTTAATATCCTCGGATGTGCAGCCAAAGTGCACCATGGCCGTCAGGTTCTCGATGCCAATTGCCGGAAGGCGACGGCCGATGTAGTACTCCACAGCCTTGACGTCGTGGACGGTGACAGCCTCGATCTCGGCAAGTTCATTGACCGATGCGGCGTTGAATTCGGTGACGATCGCTCGCAGCCGGGCGATCTGATCCTCGGACAGAGGGCCCGCGCCGGGCAAAACGGACTGGCTGGTCAGGTGGATGAGCCACTCGACTTCGACGTGAACGCGGTCGCGGTTAAGTGCAGCCTCGGACAAGTAGTCAACGAGGGGCGCGACGGCGGCACGGTAGCGGCCGTCAAGGGCGCCAAGGGCGAGGGGTTCGGAAGCGAGGGACACGCGAGGGGATTCAGCCATGGTGCCTATTCTTTCATGTTCCGCCATGGTGCCCGAGTCGGTGACAAGGCTATGTGGACGGCGTCCCGGGTTATCCACATACGCGACGCCGCTGCTTCCGTTGGGTTCTGCCGCTCCGTAGCGTCGATCGTACCGAACAGCAGAACAACCAACGGAGTATACGTACATGAGCGTCGGCTTGATGCCTGCAGCCAACCCGCCCACCTTCGACCCCCTGGAGTGTGCTTCCCGAAGCCATGAAGTCCAACGGCTCGCTTGGCGTATCAAGACGTGCGTGGACCAAGCAGACGCTGTTCTTGCCGCTTTGCGAAGAATCCAACTGAACGATTGGCAGTCTCCTGCGGGACGCGCCTACCGAACAACCATTGCATTGCATGCTTCGGCGCTGATGCGTGCCCGTGAGTCCATGGATGCCGCCGTTGCCTTGGTACTTCGCCATTCCCAGAACGTCTCAGTTTCCAGCGAGAGGGGACAGTAATGGCCGATTCAGCTCCAGTGGGAGCCGGAGGAGCGCCCCGGCCCTTGCCTCCGGCAGCGGACGGCTTCCTCACCATACGGGGTGGAGTGGGCGGGATGTCGTTCCAGCTGGAAGAACTCTTGCGGGGCGTAATTCAGCTGGATGAGGTGGTCCAGCAGCTTCGCGATATCGAGGACGAGGCTATTCGGGTTCAGGACTCTCTGGAAACGTTTCTGTACGACTCCTACGACACCGGTCCGGCTGCCATCGACGCTGTTGCCGAAAGCCGGAAGGACGTGGCAAGGGTTCGCCAGAACCTGGTGGAGATCAGCGCGAATGTGCGGGTCAGCCACCGTGACTACGAGCTAGTGGAGGCCTCAAATGGTTTCCGGCATGAGCTGAGCCTCCACGAGATGAGGTTTTCCGGGATCGGGTTGTTGCTCCCTGGCCGTGACATGACGCATAACATCGTCAGGGGAGTGCTGGTTCCTCCTTGGACGGAAACGAGGGATATCCTGCACGGAATTCTGGAGTCGCCGCTTTTGGGGGCACTTCAACCCCGACACGTCAGCATCGGGACGATGGAGCAGTCCGCGGAACAGATCGAGCCCTCTATGGCGGAGAGCCTCCGGCGCTTGGAGAGGCTGCATGCAAGGAACAGCGGAGAGATTGAGGTCATCCAGTTCGAACAGAACGGTTCTTCATCCTGGATGGTGCTGATACCCGGCACCCAGCCCTTCTCACCGAACACGAACCCACTCGATATCCCGGGAATCGGTGATGCTGTTGCCTACGACTCGGAGGAAGTAGTCGCCGCCGTTGGTCAGGCTCTTCGTGAGGCCGGCGCGGACGCCGGAGAGCAGGTAGTGGCGGTGGGGCACAGCCAAGGAGGCGTGCACGCCATGAACCTCAGCCGGAACCAGGCCTTTCTCAGTGAATTCGACCTCAAGTATGTGCTGACGGCCGGGGCTCCTGTAGGCGGAATTACCCCCGAACCTGGTATCAGTTCACTCCATTTGGAACATGTTCAGGACTGGGTCCCGGGAGCAGATGGCCGGGTGAACAGTGATACGAAAGACAGGGTGACGGTGTCGCTGACCAACGAGGTTAAGACACCAGCAGGACAAGATCCCGGCCTTGGTCCCGGACATGACCAGGAGAACTATGCAGCAGGAGCAGAGCTGGTTGCTGCAAGCCAGGACGAGTCACTGATGGCTTCAACTGCCGTCTTCGCGGGCATTGTGGGCACCGGTGGGGTAGCAAGAGTGAGCCGGATCAAACTGGAAAGGGCGCCGATGCCCGCTTCCCCGTGGGCATTGCAACCTGGTCAGCCCACCGTCCAGGACACCAAAGCGGGGTCTGGAACACGGTAGTTGCCGTGCTCCTAGCGCTTGCGGGTACCGGGGATCAGTCCTGCCACCATCGAGATGATGCTGATGATGAGGGAAGCCAGGATGGCAGTCCAGAAGAACGAATCGAGGGTGAGGTGTACCGGAGTGAATGAGCTCAGCCAGGCAGTGAGGTACAGCATGGCAGCATTGATCACGATAGTGAACAGGCCAAGCGTCAGGATGGTCACCGGCAGTGACAGAAGCCTGACCAGGGGGCGGACCACTGCATTCACCACGCCGAAGATCAGGCCGATGAACAGGTACGCCAGAATGATGCCGGCGGTATCGGCGCCTTGGGTCAGTCCTGCATTGGTGGCAGCCTTCTCGGTAGCGCTGGTAGTGATATCCATGCCTTGCAGCAGCCAAGTGGCTACCCACAGGGCAAGCCCGTTAATGAGGACGCGAATGATGAATGAACCCATGGGCCCATGCTTTCACATGCGCCTG
>NZ_JABMCX010000177.1 GCF_013179505.1 Paenarthrobacter sp. CM16
CATGCCCGGGCAGAGTGGGCCGTTTCGCCGATGGTGGTGGCTTCGAAACGGCTGGTTCCGTTGCAGCCGCCTTCAACGGTGCCATGGGTCGGCTCCAGCAGGATCGCGAAGTCGCCCTGGAGCAGGTCTCCATGGTTGCGGACCAGCCTTCCAAGGCCGCTCTTGACCGCTTCCACTTCTTCATGGTCGTAGAAGACGAAGGTGACATCCTTGTCCGGCTGCCGCCCGTCGTCGAACAGTGTTGCCGCGAGGGCCAACTGCACCGCAACTCCGCCCTTCATGTCGGTGGTACCGCGACCGTACAGCACCCCTTCACCGGGAACGCCGGATTCCCACGTGGCCGGAACAGTGCCCAAAGAGCCGGCTACGGTGGGCAAGGGCACCGTGTCCAGGTGTCCGGCCAGGATGACGCGCTCGGAGCGGCCAAGTTCGGTGCGCGCAATGATGGCGTCACCGTCACGGATCACCGTATAGGCAGGAATGGCACGCAGCGCCGCCTCAACGGCGTCGGCGAGTTCGGTCTCGTTACCGGAGACGCTGTTGAAGTCGATGATCGCGGCCGTCAGCAAGGCAACGTCCTGGCGCAGGTCAAGGAGGGTGGGGGCAGGATTCAGGGTCACCCGTCCAGCCTAATCCCCGGCGACAACCATAAATGCGACTTCTCTGGCATGAGACGGGTTTTAACCGACCTCTGCCTGCTGGATAGACTTGCCCCATGACTGAAACTGCTTCCTCTGCTGCGCCCGCAAACGCGTCCGACAACCACCGATCGGCCTACGGCTTCGGCCTGGCCACCATCGCCACCTCGGCTTCCGGGGAAGCAACCGTGCTGGACGTCTGGTACCCCGCACCTGCCCTGGGTGTTGCCGCCGAGTCCTTGCGCGACGTCGGGAACGCCGATCCCGCGCTAACCGCACTTGCCGAGGAAGGCACGGACGCTGACCGCAGTACGGAGCAGAAAGTTGTCTTCGCGCAGATCGACCTCGACGCCGCCCCGGCAGACACTGCCGATGCGTACCTGCGTCTGCACCTCCTCTCGCACCGACTGGTCAAGCCCAACAGCATCAACCTCGACGGCGTCTTCGGCAAGCTTCCCAACGTGGTCTGGACCAACTTCGGCCCGGCCGCCGTGGACGGGTTCGAACTGACCCGCGCCCGTTTGCGCAAGCGCGGCAACGTGGTGGTTTACGGCGTGGACAAGTTCCCGCGCATGGTTGACTACGTGGTTCCCACCGGCGTCCGCATCGCCGACGCCGACCGCGTCCGCTTGGGTGCGCACCTCGCAGAGGGCACCACCGTCATGCACGAAGGCTTTGTGAACTTCAACGCCGGCACCTTGGGCACCTCCATGGTGGAAGGCCGCATCTCTGCCGGCGTCGTAGCCGGCGACGGCACCGACGTTGGCGGCGGAGCGTCCATCATGGGCACGCTCTCCGGTGGCGGCAAGGAAAAGATTGCCCTGGGCGAGCGGGTCCTGCTCGGCGCCAACTCCGGTGTGGGGATCAGCATCGGAGATGACTCCGTAGTGGAGGCCGGTTTGTACGTCACCGCCGGCACCCGCGTCCGCGTTCCCGGCCCCAAGGACGAGAACGGCGAGGACACCAGCAAAATCATCAAGGCCGTAGAACTCTCCGGCGTCCCCAACCTGCTGTTCCGCCGCAACTCCACCACCGGCGGCGTGGAAGTCCTTCCGCGCAAGGGCCAGACGGTGGAGTTGAACGAGGCTCTCCACGCCAACTAGCAGGAGAAAATCAATGCGCCGGTTCCGCCGCATCATCGTTGCGGTGCTGGCTTTGGCCCTCGTAGCAGGTGCCATCTACGCGATCGTTGCTGTACTGCAGCGCTCCGAGACCATGGTCACGGAGCGCTGCATCGCCGTCGCCGGCTCTGATAGCCATGAGCTCGCCACGGACCAGGCCGCGAACGCTTCCCTCATCGCCGCCATCTCCGTCCAGCGCGGGCTGCCGCCACGGGCTGCGAGCATTGCCCTTGCCACGGCGATGCAGGAATCCCGGCTCCGCAACATCAACTACGGCGACCAAGCGGGCCCCGACTCCCGTGGGCTGTTCCAGCAGCGGCCATCACAAGGCTGGGGCACGGAGGCGCAGGTCATGGATCCCGTTTATGCCAGCAACGCGTTCTTTGACGGGTTGGTCAAAGTTCCGGGCTACGAATCCATGGAGATCACCCAGGCCGCTCAAGCGGTCCAACGCTCGGCTTTCCCACGCGCCTACGCCCAGCACGAGGGCATGGGCAGGGCCTTCGCTTCTGCGCTCACAGGGCACTCCGAAGCGGCACTGAACTGCGAATTGCGCATGCCCGAAGCAGCAGGTGACCCTGCCGCCGTCGTCGATGAACTCACGACCGCGTTCGGTACCCAAGCGGCTACAGTCCAGGGCCGCTCGGTGCAGCTGGACATCACTGGCACACAGGCCTGGGCCGTGGCGCACTGGGCCGTGGCGAATGCCAAGACTCTGTCCATCACCCAGGTGGATGTTGGCGGCCGGGCCTGGAACCGGGAGAAGCGGGACGGCTGGCAATCCTCGGCGGCTCCCTCCGAAATCGTCACTATCACTGTTTCGGCCCCCGCCACGTGAGTTTTCAGCGCCACGTAAGTTTTCAGGCGAGGATCTCCACCACTGGCTGGACGTAGCTGCGGAAGACATCGGGCTCGGACAACAGCCTGTGGCTCATGATCATGGTGTTGGGTTCCAAGTACCAGGCGCGTGGCTCGTTCAGGGGTAGCTCAATGATGGTCAATTCGAAGTCGCGGGAACTCCGGCCGACTTCCAGCAGCCGGTCCTCCACCATTTCATTGAGTACTTGGGTTAGCCCGTTGGCTTCGCGGGACGCCTCGAGATCTGCGTACTCGTCAATCCTGTCGGTAGCCCATCCAAGGGCAGAGCCAAAGTGGGCCTGCAGCACGCGTTGGAGTGCCGGTGAGTTGCCGAAGGCTTTGAAACTTGGTGGCGCCAGTTCCGAAGCAGGGTGCGGATAGGCCTTCACCAGGCTCTCCCACCACGCTTCCCACTCGGTCTTGAGCGCGTGGATTCCGCCGACATCTGAGGTCAAGTGGCTGTGGTCCGCATGCCGGACTTTGGGATCCGCGTGGGACAGGCTGGGTCTGCCGGCACCATCCAGTCCTGCAACGTCCCTTAAGTACAGGGCAATGAGCATCGGCCCGGACGTATCCATAGTGATGCGCCAACCCGGGCCGCCTGACTCGTGCATCCGAAAATCCTCCCTTGGCAGGGTGCCGACATCTTCCAGTCTATTCCCGTTGGGCCCGGAGGGTAGGGGTGCGGTTCATTGCTTTATGGAGGCGTTCTGCCGAGGGAACAGGCCTTACGAAGCGGCAGGCGCGGCGGTCAGCGACCGCAGATGGGCCGTGAGGACGTCGCTGCACATCTCGGCCGTCATCCACTCCGGCTGCAAGAGGGCATGCATGCACAAGCCGTCCATGGTAGCCAGGAGCCGCTCCGCCTCCGTGACCAGGGTTTCTTGGGCATCCTGTTCCCCGGGGCTCAGGAGCATGATCAAGCGCCCGACGACGGCGGCTACAGTGCGGTGGCTGCGTTCGGCTTCGGCAGCCAGGACAGGTTTGATCCGGGCGGCATGCCTGAACGCCATCCAAACGCATGCATCCATCGCCAGGTCCTCGTCCAAGGGCAGGAACTGGCCCAGGAGGTTCAAGACTGCGGCATCCTGTTCCGGGCTGCCTGCCGATGCTTGCCCGACCCCTGCCAGCGCTGACTCCAGCCTGCCTGCAATACGGTCGATGACGGTACCGAAGGAGAACACCAGGAGGTCGTCGCTGCTGGCAAAATAATGCCGGACCGAACCCACTGCCAGTCCGGCCTCGTCCGCTACTTCCCGCAGGGACGCGCGTTCCAGGCCATCGCTGGCAATGATCCGGAAAACAGCTTGGACAACTTCCTGGCGCCGGGCTTCGGCATCAACAATTTTGGGCACTAATTGTTTTTAGCACGAACGTGCTTCAACACCGCTCAACACAGAGCGGCGTGGCTCCAATTTCCGCTAGCGTAGAGACCATGAAAATTCTTGTCACGGGTGGCACCGGCTACATCGGTTCCCACACCGTTTTGTCCCTTCAGGAAGCCGGCCATGACGTCGTCGTGCTTGATAATCTGGTGAACTCCAGCGAGGAATCCCTCCGCCGTGTCTCCGAGCTCACCGGCAAGACCGCCGTGTTCCACAAGGTTGACCTGGTGGATGAGCCCGCAGTCGAGGCCGTGTTCGATCAACACGAGATCGACGCCGTGATCCACTTCGCTGGCTTGAAGGCCGTCGGCGAGTCCGTCCAGGAGCCCCTCGCCTACTACTACAACAACATCGTTGGCACCCTGAACCTGCTCCGGGCCATGGACAAGCACAACGTGCGCTCCATCGTCTTCAGCTCTTCGGCGACGGTGTACGGCGAGCACAACCCCATCCCGTACATCGAAAAGATGGAAATCGGTGCCAACAACCCCTATGGCCGCACCAAGGAACAGATCGAGGACATCCTCTCTGACCTCGGCAACGCGGACGACCGCTGGCATATCGCACTGCTGCGCTATTTCAACCCGGTGGGTGCACACCCGTCCGGCCGCATCGGCGAGGACCCCCAGGGCATTCCCAACAACCTCGTGCCGTTCATCGCACAGGTGGCTGTGGGACGCCGCGAGAAGCTCATGGTCTTCGGCGGCGACTACGACACCCCGGACGGCACCGCCCAGCGCGACTACATCCACGTGGTGGACCTGGCCGACGGCCACGTAGCAGCCTTGAATTACATCGCCGGGCGCGCAGGCGTTCGTCGCTGGAACCTCGGCTCCGGCCGTGGATCCTCAGTGCTGGAGGTACTGCGCTCCTTCGAGAAGGCAGTCGGCCAGCCGATTCCTTACGAAATCACGGGCCGGCGCGCAGGCGACCTTCCCGCGTTTTGGGCCGATGCTTCCTCCGCCCTGGCCGACCTCGGCTGGTCCACCACCAAGACCGTGGACCAGATGTGCGAGGACCACTGGCGCTGGCAGAAGAACAACCCGTACGGCTACAACGCTTCTGCTGCGACGTCCGCGGCAAACAAGGCCTAGGCTGCAGAAGCCTCCGGGACCAACGACGACGGCCGCTCACCTCGCGCGAGGTGAGCGGCCGTCGTCGTTACTGCCTTGGTGCTAGTTGGCCGGGTAGTTGCGCTCCGGCTCCCCTGTGTAGAGCTGCCGCGGGCGGCCGATCTTGGTCTGGGGATCGTTGATCATTTCGCGCCACTGGGCAATCCAGCCCGGGAGGCGTCCAATGGCGAACAGTACGGTGAACATCTTCTCCGGGAAGCCCATGGCCTTGTAGATGAGGCCGGTGTAGAAGTCGACGTTCGGGTACAGCTTGCGCTGGATGAAGTAGTCATCAGCCAAAGCCTTCTCTTCGAGGCGCATGGCAATGTCCAGCAGTTCGTCGTTGCCGCCGAGCTTGCCGAGAACTTCGTGGGCCGTTGCCTTGATGATCTTGGCGCGGGGATCGTAGTTCTTGTACACGCGGTGTCCGAAGCCCATGAGGCGGACGCCGTCTTCCTTGTTCTTGACCTTCTCCATGTAGTCCTCGGGCTTGATGCCGTCGGCCTGGATCTGGCGGAGCATCTTCAGCACGGCCTCGTTGGCGCCACCGTGGGCAGGGCCGAAGAGGGCGTTGATGCCTGCGGACACCGAAGCGAAGAGGTTCGCGTTGGAGGAACCCACCAGTCGCACGGTGGACGTGGAACAGTTTTGCTCGTGGTCAGCGTGCAGGATGAGCAGCAGATCCAGTGCCTTGACGACTACCGGGTCCATTTCGTACTGCTCAGCCGGGAGGCCGAAGCTCAGGCGCAGGAAGTTCTCCACCAGGTTCATGGAGTTATCCGGGTACAGCATCGGCTGGCCGATGGACTTCTTGTGGGCGTAGGCAGCGATCACCGGCAGCTTGGCCATCAGGCGGATGGTGGAAACTTCCACATGCTCCGCGTTGAAGGGATCCAGCGAGTCCTGGTAGAACGTGGACAGCGCCGAAACAGCCGAGGAGAGCACCGGCATGGGGTGGGCGTCACGCGGGAAGCCGCCGAAGAAGCCCTTGAGCTCTTCGTGCAGGAGCGTGTGACGACGGATCTTCTGGTCAAACTCTTCCAGCTCCGTGGGAGTGGGGAGGTTGCCGTAGATCAGCAAGTAGGAAACTTCGAGGAAGCTCGAGTGCTGTGCGAGCTGCTCAATGGGGTAACCGCGGTAGCGCAGGATGCCTGCGTCGCCGTCGATGTAAGTGATGGCCGAGGTGGTGGCCGCTGTGTTCATGAAGCCGGGGTCATAGGCAACGGCGCCCGTCTGCTTCAGCAGCTTGGAAACGTCGTAGCCTTCGTTTCCTTCTACAACCTTGATGCGCGGCAGTTCGAGTTCGCCGCCGGCATGGCGCAGTGTTGCGCTGGTGGTCTCAGTCATGGAGTCCCCTTCATGAGGCCTTTGGGCCTCTATCGAACGCTTGTCCAACCAACTTCTGGTGCCGCCGCCCTCGGCCCTACTGTTGCAGGGCTCCAACGGCCGAAGTGCTTTCTTAGAGAAGGCCACCATTGATAGTCAGTTAAAAGCTACCGCCAGTAACCCCCCGGAACTAATCCGGGTTGTCGGGTTACTGGCGGAATGACGCCGTTAGTGGCGCATGTCACAGCATTGTTATGGGGCTGTGGCAAGCCGATCTACTGCTGCGTCAATGCGTTCGTCAGTTCCGGTAAGAGCCACGCGGATGAAACCATTGCCGGCGTCGCCGTAAAACACTCCCGGACCCACCACAATGCCAAGATCGGCAAACCGTGCCACAGTATCCCAGGTGGCTTCGCCGGCGGTGGACCAAAGGTACAGCCCAGCCTTGGATTCGTGGATGTCCAGCCCGAACTTCTCCAGCGCTGGTACCAGCCGCTCGCGGCGCCCTCGGTAAAGATCCTTCTGGGCCAGGACATGCCCGGCGTCCCCCAAGGCCACACGCATGGCTTCCTGCACGGGGTAGGGAACAATCATTCCTGCATGCTTCCGGCTGTTGACGAGGTTGGCCACGATGGCAGAATCCCCGGCGACAAAAGCTGCCCGGTAGCCAGCCAGGTTGGACTGCTTGCTCAACGAGTACACGCACAGCAAGCCATCGGTGGAACCGCCGGTCACGCGGGGATCAAGAATGCTGGGGACAGCTTCTCCCCCGCGCTGGGCATCCCATTCGCCCCAGCCCAGCTCGGCATAGCACTCGTCCGAGGCCACTACCGCTCCGATCTCGCGGGCCTGGCCCACTATCCTGCGGAGCGACTCGACATCCCGGACGCTGCCAGTCGGATTCCCCGGAGAGTTGATCCAGATCAGGCGGACCTTGGCGCGGGTGGCCGGATCCAGTTCATCCAAGTCATCGGCAGCAACGGCCGTGGCGCCTGCCAATGAGGCGCCGATGTCGTAGGTCGGGTAAGCAACAGTAGGCCGTACAACGACGTCTCCGGCGTTCAGGCCGAGCAGGAATGGCAGCCACGCGACAAGCTCTTTTGAGCCCACGGTTGGCATGACGTCCTTGGGATCCAGGCCCGGAACTCCGCGGCGGCCGGCGAACCAGTCCACCACGGCCTGGCGCAGGGCTTCCGTACCGTGCACCGTGGGATAGCCATGGGCGTCTGCAGCTGCTGACAAGGCATTCCGGATCAGCGCCGGAGTGGGGTCCACCGGCGTTCCAATGGAAAGGTTGACTGCGCCACCGGGGTGCTTCGAAGCCGTGGCCACAAACGGAGCCATGGCCTCCCAAGGGTAGTCAGGCAGGTTCAGGCCGAAAGCCGGCGCCGCTGAAATCAACGAAAATACCGCCCTTAGTGGTCTTGGTTCTGCGGGGGCAGCGCAGCGATGAACGGGTGATCCTTACCCGTGTTGCCGATCTTTGCTGCTCCACCCGGGGAACCGAGGTCGTCGAAGAACTCAACGTTGGCCTTGTAGTAGTCGGCCCATTCTTCCGGGGTGTCATCCTCGTAGTAAATGGCCTCTACGGGGCACACGGGTTCGCAGGCACCACAGTCGACGCATTCATCGGGGTGGATATAGAGGGAACGCTCACCTTCGTAAATGCAATCAACAGGGCACTCTTCAATACATGCCTTGTCCTTGACATCCACACACGGCTGCGCGATTACGTACGTCACGTCCCAGACCTCTCCACAGTTTGTCCCGGCAATGACCGGGGTAATACGGCCGGCATCATGCCGGGCACTCAACTTCCGAGCCTATTATCCAACAGTGCAATGACGCCAACCTAGCCCGCGTCTTAGTATGAAACGGTGACTCCCCCGCATTTGCCGCCCAGACAATTCCTACTCACTGCGGAGCCGGGCATCCGGGTGGTGGTCCGGTACAGGATCGACGACGGCCTGACGGACGCCCTCGGCTACCTGCTGGACACCAGCGAGAACAGTTGCACGGTACGGACCCGTACATCCGACGTCGAAATTCCCTTGGCCATGGTCATCGCCGCGAAAGAGGTTCCGCCGCCACCGCCGCGGCGGCAGGGCGTCCGGTCCGCAGGCGGCTGGCTGCCACCAGCATGACCAAAGAGACCGCAGCGATGCCGAAGACCCACACGTTGCCTACGGCATCGCCGAGGACCAGCTGCTTGGCAGGTCCGGCCGAAGACAGGACCCCGACGACGGCGTAGCTCACCACGCCTGCCACCGCCGTGGGGACTATTGAGCGGGACCAGGCGGCAAGCCACAGTTGCACCGATGCCAGCAGCATCAATGCCGCTGCAACACCCCAAGGGACCTCGACGCCGGCCAAGGGCAGCACCTGGCGGTGCAGGCCTGTTCCTGCCATAGCAACGAAAAGAGCCGCCAGTACGGCCGCGGCAATGCCACGAACCGTACCGACGGCTCCATTCTTCACTCAGCTGCCTTCGACTGTGTCAGTCAGTGCAGGCTAGGACTTGGCGCGGGCGCGGTTGGCCTTGGCGCGCTCGTTGGAGTCCAGGATGACCTTGCGGATACGGATGGATTCCGGGGTTACCTCGACGCACTCGTCTTCGCGGGCGAATTCGAGGGACTCTTCGAGGGTGAGATCGCGCGGCGGCGTCAGGTTTTCGAAGGTGTCCGAGGAAGCGGCACGCATGTTGGTGAGCTTCTTTTCCTTGGTGATGTTGACGTCCATGTCATCAGCGCGGGAGTTCTCGCCAACAATCATGCCTTCGTAAACCTCGGAGGTGGGCTTGACGAAGAAGGAACCGCGCTCCTGCAGGTTGATCATGGCGAACGGCGTCACAACACCGGCGCGGTCGGCGATCATCGAACCGTTGGTACGGTATTCGATCGGGCCGGCCCACGGCTCGTAGCCTTCGGAGATAGAGGCAGCGATGCCGGCGCCACGGGTGTCCGTCAGGAACCGGGTACGGAAACCGATCAGGCCACGCGCAGGGACGATGAACTCCATGCGGCACCAGCCGGTACCGTGGTTTGCCATGTTGGTCATGCGACCCTTGCGGGCGGCCATGAGCTGCGTGACAGCGCCGAGGTATTCCTCGGGTACGTCGATGGTCATGTGTTCCATCGGCTCGTGCAGCTTGCCGTCGATGGTCTTGGTGACAACCTGCGGCTTGCCCACGGTCAGCTCGAAGCCTTCGCGACGCATCTGCTCAACCAGGATGGCCAGCGCGAGCTCGCCACGGCCCTGGACTTCCCAGGCGTCGGGACGCTCGGTGGGGAGGACCTTGATGGAGACGTTACCGATCAGTTCCTTGTCCAGGCGATCCTTCACCTGGCGGGCCGTGACCTTGGCGCCCTTGACCTTGCCGGCCAGCGGCGAGGTGTTGATACCGATCGTCATGGAGATCGCGGGATCATCCACGGTGATCAGCGGCAGCGGCTGCGGGTTCTCGGCATCCGTGAGGGTTTCACCAATGGTGATCTCCTCGATGCCTGCAACTGCGACGATTTCGCCCGGTCCAGCAGACTCGGCAGGAACGCGGGTCAGTGCCTTGGTGGCGAGCAGTTCGGTGATCTTGACG
>NZ_JABMCX010000178.1 GCF_013179505.1 Paenarthrobacter sp. CM16
GCCTGGTAGGTCATGGAGGTGCCCCATTCCACCAGGTTGTTCTTGAACAGGCCGCCGAGGCCCATGAGCATGCAGGAAACCGTACAGTTGCCGCCGATGAAGTCCTTCACGCCACCGGACAGTCCGGCGTCGATCACGTCGCGGTTGATGGGGTCCAGCACGATGATCGAGTCGTCGTTCATGCGCAGGGTGGAAGCAGCATCGATCCACAGGCCGTCCCAGCCGCGGCTGCGGAGTTCACCGTGGACCTGCTTGGTGTAGTCGCCACCTTGGGCGGTGACAATAATCGGCAGCTTGGCCAGCGTCTCAATATCGAACGCATCCTCGAGCTTGCCAGCCCCTTCAGCGAACGACGGGGCGGCACCTCCTGCGTTCGAGGTGGAGAAAAATACCGGGTTGATGTTGGCGAAGTCGTTCTCGTCCTGCATGCGCTGCATCAGGACGGAACCAACCATGCCACGCCAACCGACCAGTCCAACGGACGGATTAGCTGCTGTAGTCATTGAACAAGTCTAAACTTTCGGGACGCAGGGCCGCTGTTGGTTACGTCACGCACGCCCGGCACGACACCGAAACCCGCCCAAGCGGCCGCGGAGGCCTGCCGCGCTGGTTAGGGGGTGCCGGCGTCGTGCTCTTGCAGGAGCACGGCCTTACGCTTGCGCAGGGCGAAGAAGGCTCCAAACGCGAACACCTGCGTAACAACGATCAGCACAATAATTCCAGCAATCTTGTTGCCGCCCAGGATCATGGTCAGTCCCACAATGGCGGAGATCAGGGCGAAGAGCGGCAGCAGCATGTAGCCCAGCACAAACAGCGTTTCAGGTTTCTTCAGCATGCTCAGCTCTCTTGGCTTTCCTGGGTTGCGTTCCGGCGCCATGTGGTGAACCGGTAGTTGGTGCCGTTTTTGGCGGTGAGCCAGCCTTCGGACGGGGCTACGGCGTCGAACGCCCAGTCATCACCGAGCTCGGGGGCGAAGGTGTCACCCTCCAAGTCGGCGTCAATGATGGTGATGACCGCCAGATTGGCGATTTCCATGGACTGCTCAAAGATCTCGCCCCCACCGATGATCCAGACCTTCTGGCCACCGGGGGCGAACTGGGATTCCAGCAGGGCCGCGTCCAGGGATGAAACCACGACGGTGCCCTCCGCCTCGGGCGTGGACGCCCAGCCTGCGTTGCGGGTCACCACAATGTTGGTCCGGCCCGGAAGGGGACGGTACTTTTCCGGAAATGACAGCCACGTCTTGCGGCCCATGATGACGGGATGCCCGGTGGTGAGTTGGCTGAAGTGCTTGAGGTCCTCGGGCAGGTGCCACGGCATGGAGCCGTCCTTGCCGATTACGCCGGACTTTGTCTGCGCCCACACCATGCCGATGCCGGTCATGCTGGCGGCGGTCTCTTGCGTGAAGATGACGCCGGGCAGCTGCGAGGGATTCCCGGAAGTGCTCATACGGCGATCGGCGCCTTGATGGTGGGGTGGTGGCGGTAGTCCACAACCTCGAAGTCGTCCAGGGTGTAGTCGAAGATGGAGTCCGGCTTCCGGAGGATCTTCAGTTGCGGGTACTCGTACGGCTCACGGCTGAGCTGCTCGGCAACCTGGTCAACGTGGTTGTCGTAGACGTGGACGTCGCCGCCGGTCCAGACGAATTCGCCCGGCTCCAAGCCAAGCTGCTGTGCCACCATCCGGGTCAGCAGGGCGTAGGAGGCAATGTTGAAGGGGACACCCAGGAATGTGTCCGCGGAGCGCTGGTAGAGCTGGCAGGACAATTTTCCGTCGGCCACATAGAACTGGAAGAACGCATGGCATGGCGGCAGCGCCATGTCCTTGAGTTCGGAGACGTTCCATGCGGACACAATGTGCCGGCGGGAGTCCGGGTTGGCGGCCAGGTTGGTCATGAGCTCGGAGATTTGGTCGATGTGCCCGCCGTCGGGGGTCGGCCAGCTGCGCCACTGGACGCCGTATACGGGGCCGAGCTCGCCGTCGGCATCCGCCCACTCGTCCCAGATGGACACGCCTTGGTCCTGCATCCACTTCACGTTGGAGTCGCCGCGCAGGAACCACAGGAGCTCCACTGCCACGGACTTGAAATGGACCCGCTTGGTGGTGATGAGCGGGAAGCTTTCGGCAAGATCGAACCTCAACTGGCGGCCGAAGACGCTGCGCGTTCCGGTGCCGGTACGGTCCGATTTATGCGTGCCGTTGGTCATGACGTCGCGCAGAAGATCTTCATAAGGGGTGGGGATGCTCACGAGTCCAGCTTACTGGTCAGCCTGCCCCGGACCAGATCTATGAGAGTGTCGTCACCAATGCCGGCCTCACGCGCCGTCCGGAGCAAATCGTCGACGGCGGCCATCACAGCAGCATCCGAACGGACGGTGCCGTGGGGTGCTGGTGGCGGGCCGACGACGACAGTCCCGTTCCGTCGTCGTGATTCAATCAGTCCGGACTGCTCCAGCTCCTTATACGCGCGCCCCACTGTTCCCGCGGCGATGCCGAGATCGGCGGCCAGGCTGCGCACTGTGGGCAAGCGGCTGCCGGGTGCCAGGACCCCTACTGCAATGAGTGAGCTGAGCTGCCGGCGGATCTGCTCGAACGGCGGGACAGGATCCGAGAGGTCCACCGTGATCCCGGCGGTCATTGTGCGTGTTCTCCCTGTTTGACGGCGCCACCCCGTGGAATGCTCCTGAACAAGCTCCGCACCGGAGTCACAGCGACCAGGAGCGCAACGACGATCAGGGCGATGCCGATAGGGATTCCAGGGTTGGGTCCGATGGGATCGGGACTGGGTGTGGGCGGGAACACACCGTACCAGGCGTTGCCGGCGCTGCACAGCAGCGCGCCCGCCTGCCCCAAGCCATACGCTGCCAGGGTCCGGACGATCCTGTACATGCTGATGGCCCGGAGCGCGGCGTCCAGTCCCGCATTACCGCCTGCCTCGGGGATACCACGACGACGACGCACCGCCAGGATAGCTGCGGCGCCGGCGAGCCCAACCATGACAGTAGTAAGAACGGCGGCCGGCCAGGCTTTCGGACCCAAGGGCTGCGTTTCCCCGGCCACAGCGAAAGCAACCGCCAGGGCCAGCACCAGGGTGCTGCCAATGGCGAAGGAGAGCAGGCCCCTGGAGACGGGTTGTCGTGGCCAGTGGACCGGAGCGTCGGGTGTGCCGTAATTCCTGGCGGCCAGGAGGTCGCCCGCAGCGATGGCTGCGAGGAGCAGCACGGCCACAATGCCCGTCAATACCGGGAAGGACCACACGGCAGGTGGGCGGGGCGGGAACAGTATTGCTGCGTAGCCGGCGGCCAACGCTAGTCCGCCCACCACTCCCAGGGCCGCTCCGAGGGAAATGCTCAATCGTGCAGCGGGGTGCGTTCGGGGATCGGCGCGGAGTGTTGCTGCGCTGGTGGTCTTGGCCGCTTTCTGCAGCGACGGCAATTCCGGAACCCGCCACCACCACATCATGAGGAGGACCACCATGTTGACCAGGCCCAGGACGTTGAACCACGACGATTGCCAAAGGGCTCCCGGTGCGGGCTGGGCCCCGAAGTTGCCGGCGATGGCAGCCAGGCCGGCGGCGATGGTGCAGACCGTCCGGAGCAGTCGGTTGGTGGCGATGGTCCGGAGTGTTCGGTTGTCGTCGCCATCGAGGGTCTCAAGCTGGCGGCGGCGGGCGATCAGGAGAAGTACCAGCACGGTTCCCAGTGCCAGGACCACCAAGGCCGCCCCGAGCCAGGCGGCCAGCTCTGCTCCGGGAATCCGGCCGTCCTGGCCTTGACCCATGTACCCGTTGTCCGGATATGCACTGCCCTGGGGTGGTGCTTGGCCCGGGGGTGTAGGGAGTACCGGTGTGTGGCTTGGAAGGGCCCCGATCCACGCGATGGCCAGCGCTGCGACCGCGAAGATTGCGGCGGTGGTCCATGCAAGCCTGCGGGGAAGGAAGTCGCGGATCCTGCGGACGGTGAGTTCAGCGTATCTGCGTGGGGCCTTCGGTGCCGGGTAGCTCAACTGCCCCAGGGCATGGACGGTGAGGCAGGCGACGATTGGCCAGCCCAGGGCGGTGGCGATCTGGTCCGGAGTTGCAGGGGCGTTCGATCCCATGGGATTCGCGCGCATGATCCCGGCGTTCATGGCACCCTGCAGTGAGCTGGCCATCCACCCGATGATGCCCACCCATAAACCGTGCGAGGCAACGGATTGGGCATCGGGCTTGGACCAGACCTGCATGCGCAGAAACAGGTAAACGATCACGGCGCCGACTGCAGGCCCAAGGAACAGCAAAGGCGGCAGGCTGATGTACACGGAAAAGACCCCCAAGTCTTTGTATCTATGTACTAAGTATTTGATACAAAAGACCGGGGGTCAACTCCCGGCCCGTGTGGTGTCAGTCGTCGAAAGGCTTGACCTGTTCCACGGAAACGATCTTCCGCTCGGACCCACGCGCCACTTGGCAAACAATCACTTCACCGGGCGTCAGGTAAGGGTCTGATGCCGGAAGAAACGCTTTGAGGCCCTGGGACATGTGTTGGCCCAATTGTTTCAGGGCAGTAGGCAGGGCAGGTCGGTGCGTGCACACGGCAATGGGCACCTGCTTGTCGAACAGCGCCTCAACGGCCGCAGCAGTCTTCTTGGGGGAGCGCTGGTGGCTGTGTTCCGTCAAGGCTTCCACCAGTTTGACCTTGGCTCCGCTGGCCTTGGCGTAAGGGGCGATGGTGGCAACGCAGCGCGCCCAAGGGCTGGTGACCACGCGTTGTGGCTTCCACACCCCCAGGAGACGCTGAACGGCAACTGCCTGCCGCTGGCCCGTAGCCGCCAATGGACGGTCGCCCTCGGCCTTGGTCCAGGAGGACCGTGGTTTTGCCTTGGCGTGGCGGATCAGTATCAGCGGCCAAGTATCCAGCTCACCCCGGATATGGGCCTTCTCGAGGTATTCGAGCGGCTCCACATCCGTAGGGTTGCTCAGGAACGAGGCCGCCCTGTCAGGGCTGCACCACATTACGCTGTCCACTTCCTTGCCATCGGGCCTGAGCTGGGCTCCGTTGACACGGACGGCCCAATACCGGACCACCTTCAAGCCGGCACTCACATGGTAGTGAATGGCGGGAAGGGGTATGCCCAAAGGAGCTTGGAGGCCAATCTCTTCCCACACCTCACGGGTTGCGCACTCGGGAACCGTTTCGCCGGCGTCGAGCTTTCCCTTGGGCCAGGACCAATCGTCGTAGCGCGGGCGGTGGATGAGGAGAACCTCGAGGGCACCCTTGTTGAGCCGCCATGGAATGGCGCCGGCCGCGACAACAGCCACCGGCTCGCCGGGGTGGTCCGTCTGATCCGCCACGGGGGTATCGCTGTTCAAGTGGTTCCTCTACCGCCGTGCCGATGCGCGTTGGCGCGAACGGGAGTCCAGGAGCCAGGACTGCATGTCCAGCAGCGGCTTGCCGTCCTCATCCTGGTGATAACGCGTCCAGTGGCCTTGGTTGTCCAAGTGCCAGCTGGCAGTGTCATCATCTACGTAGCGGCGCATCAGGTCCATGACGGTTGCTGTGTCTTCCTTGCTGGCCAGCTGCACCAGGGCCTCCACGCGGCGGTCGAGGTTGCGGTGCATCATGTCCGCGGAACCGATGTACACCACGGGCTCGCCGGCGTTGCCGAAAGCAAACACGCGCGAGTGTTCAAGGAAGCGTCCCAGAACGGAGCGGACCGTGATGTTCTCGCTCAAACCCGGTACCCCCGGGCGCAGCGAGCAGATGCCACGTACTACGACGTCAACCTTCACGCCGGCCTGCGAGGCACGGTACAGGGCATCGATGATGGCCTCGTCCACCATGGAATTGACCTTGATCTGCACCAGGCCCGGGATGCCGGCGCGTGCGTTGCGGATTTCGGTTTCAATCCTCTCCACCAAGCCTGCGCGGACTGAGCGCGGAGCCACAAGCAGGCGCTTGAAGGTGGACTTCGGGGCGTAGCCGGAGAGCTGGTTGAACAGCTTGGAGAGGTCCTCACCCACTTGCTCGTTGGCGGTCAGGAGGCCAAGGTCCTCGTAGTAGCGGGCTGTGCGGGGGTGATAGTTGCCGGTGCCGATGTGGCAGTAGCGGCGCAGGCCGTCCACCTCCTGGCGGACCACCAGTGACAACTTGCAGTGGGTCTTCAAGCCCACAATGCCGTACACCACGTGGACGCCGGCCTGCTCCAGCTTGCGTGCCCAGGAAATGTTGGCCTGCTCATCGAACCGGGCCTTGATTTCCACCAGGGCCAGCACCTGCTTGCCCGCCTCTGCAGCATCGATCAACGCATCCACAATGGGTGAGTCGCCGGAGGTCCGGTAAAGGGTTTGCTTGATGGCCTGCACTTTGGGATCCGCCGCGGCCTGCTCCAGGAAGGCTTGAACGGAGGTGGAGAAGGAGTCGTATGGGTGGTGGAGCAGGATGTCCCGGCGGCGCATGGCGGCAAAAACGTTGGCAGCCTTGGACGTCTCGGACTCGTTGAGGTAGCGCGACGTGTGTGGAACGTGCTTGGGGTAGTGGAGATCAGCACGGTCGATGTTGCTGATAGCCGACAACCCACGCAGATCCAGCGGTGCCGGTACGGAGTAGACCTCGGATTCTTCGACACCCAGTTCCCGGATCAGCAGGGCCTTGATGTTCGGGTTGATGTCCGTGGTGACTTCCAAACGGACGGGAGGACCGAAGCGGCGGCGCAGCAGTTCCTTCTCCAGGGCCTGGAGGAGGTTCTCGGCGTCGTCCTCTTCAACTTCCAGGTCCTCGTTGCGGGTGACGCGGAAGGTATGGTGCTCCAGGACTTCCATGCCGGGGAAGAGCTTGTCCAAGTGGACGGCGATGACTTCTTCCAGCGCGATGAAGCGGGCAACACGGCCCGGGATGGCGCCTGCGCGGGGGCCGTCCACGGAAATCAGGCGGGGGAGCTGGTCCGGAACCTTCACACGGGCGAAGAGTTCCTTATCGCTGATCGGGTTGCTCACAATCACGGCAAGGTTCAAGGAAAGCCCGGAGATGTACGGGAAGGGGTGCGCAGGATCCACGGCCAGCGGGGTCAGGATGGGGAAGACCTTCTCGTGGAACATGATGCTGATCCTGTGGCGGGCATCCTCATCAAGTTCGTGCCAGTGCATGAGGTGGATGTGTTCATAGGCCAGTGCCGGGCGGATCTGCTCGGCGAAGACCCGTGCATGGCGTTCCTGCAGCTTGTGCGCCTCTTCGCCGATCTGTTCGAGCACCTCGATGGGGCTCAGCCCGGCCGGGGAGGGTACGGCGAGGCCCGTGGCGATGCGCCGTTTGAGGCCTGCCACGCGGACCATGAAGAACTCATCCAGGTTCGAGGCAAAGATCGAGAGGAAGTTGACGCGTTCCAGCAGGAACAAGTCAGGGTCCTCTGCGAGTTCCAGCACGCGGGAATTGAACGCCAGCCAACTGAGCTCGCGGTCCAGGAAGCGGTCCGGGGTGATGTCGCCTTCGGGCTCAAGGCTCGGCGCGAATTCCGGAATGTCGATGCGGTCCTGGGTGGCTCGCGATGCCGGCACTTCCGAGGATCCGAAGCGTGGGGGCAGAGTTGCGCCCTTCGAGGTGGATCCGGCGGTGCCGACGGGGTCCGGCTGCATGGGGTTCTCCTAAGCTCAGGACGGGGTTTCCTCCCACATTACAAGCAATTGTGCTGCCCGAATCATAGATGTCACCGGCTTTCCGTCCGGCAATCGCCCCGGGTTAATTTTTGGTTAAAGGTCCATACATTACATCGGTGTCCCAGCGAACGAAGCCAAGCTTCTGATATAGGGCTACCGCCGCCTCATTGTCGGCGTCAACGTAGAGCATGACGGCGTGCAGGCCTTTGTCCTGGAGGTGCTTGATTCCAGCGACGGTCAGGGCCTTGCCCAAGCCCAGGCCTTGCGCCGCTGGAGTAACGCCCACCACGTACACCTCGCCGATGGCCGGGTGCGGTCCTTGGCGCGGATGGACTTTGGTCCAGTGGAATCCCAGGAGCTCACCCTCGGCGTCCACGGCCAACAGAAAGCCCTCGGGGTCGAACCAATCCTCAGCCTTCCGGGCCTCGAGGTCCGCCAAGGTCATGGAACCCTGCTCGGGGTGGTGGGCGAACGCGGCACGGTTGGCTGCCAGCCATGCCTGCTCATCCTGGCCGGGCACAAAGGCGCGGAGGGAAACGGCGTCCGGGAGGCCGTCGTCGGGCAGTGCCGAAGCGGAGGACATGAGGCGCATCTTCCACAGCTCACGTACCGGCCCGTATCCGAAGGTGGCGGCAAGCCCGGCTGCGGCCTCGTGGTTTCCGTGTGACCACGCGCTGAGGCCGTCCAGGCTCCGTTTGCCCTGCAACGCGCCCAGCAGCCGTCCGGCAACGCCTTGGTTGCGGTAGCTCGGGTGGACAGCCAGTTCCAGGACTCCGCTGGAGTCAGGCGCTTCAACGACGACGGCGACGCCCGCCAGGTCTTCACCCGTGGCCGGATCGGAATCCTCGTCAGGGGCGTAGAGGACCAAGGACAGCACCGAGTGGTCGCCGGAATCGATGCCGCGCAGCATTACCAGCGTCTGCTCCGAAAAGGGCGGGTTCCCGTCCGACTCTTCCGCTGCTGCGGCGAGGGTCTTGACGTCCTTGAGGAGATCGGGGTCCAAGGCGCCGGCGATGATCAGGACGGGCCAGTTTTCCGGGTGCGCGTGACTCATGATGCAAGGCTATACGCCCAGGGCAAGCCCGTTGATTTGAAGTCCCGCTGTAAGGGCGGTAGTCTCAATATCTCGCTCGGCTTCGTGGCTTATTCGTAAGTCACCTGCAGGTCAGCGCAGGGGGGATCCACCAGTGGGGTGGCCTCGATACGTTCGACCCGTATGTCCTCCACCAAGAAGATAAAGAAGGCCGGAATCCGAGGGGATTCCGGCCTTCTTTCTTATGTTGAGCGCGTTTTCCCAAGGCGCAGGGCGGCTTAGGCCTCGGAGAGCTCGTCATCGGGCAGCCGCACCAGCGTGAGCCGATAGCCAACGTTCCGGACTGTGCTGATCAGGTTCTCGTGGTCCACGCCGAGCTTGGCCCGAAGCCGCCGGATGTGGACATCCACCGTCCGGGTGCCGCCGTAGTAGTCATAGCCCCAGACCTCTGTCAGCAGTTGCTGGCGCGTAAACACCCGTCCCGGGTGCTGTGCCAGGTACTTCAGGAGCTCAAATTCCTTGAACGTCAGGTTCAGTGGCTGGCCGCTGACGCGTGCGGTATAGCTGGCCTCGTCAATGACCACCCCGGCAGCGCGGATCTCCGTTTGGGTTTCCTCTTCACCGGGAACCGCCCGTGCCATGGCCAGGCGGATCCGGGCCTCCACTTCAGCGGGGCCTGCGGAGTCCAGCACGATGTCGTCCACTGCCCAGGCAGAGGAGACGGCAGCCATGCCGCCTTCCGTCAGGATGAGCATGAGTGGAGCGCTGAGTCCGGTGGCCTTGAGCAGCTGGGTCAACGAGCGGGCGCCCACCAGATCCTTGCGGGCATCCAGGAAAACGATGTCCGTGGGATCGGTTTCAAGCAGGGCGGTGGGTTCTGCCGGGAGGATGTGTACGCGGTGGTTCAGCAACTCCAAGGCAGGCAAAATGTCCACCGATGAGCCGGTGCTGTTCGTCAGGAGCAGGATGTGCGACATAGTTCCTCCAATGGGCTGTACGCGCATCATCGGGCGTCGAAACCGGAGAATCCCGGCCGGTCACAGCGCATTGGCGGCCTCTGCCCGTTGTAACGGGATCAAGGCCAATACAGTGCGCCGTTGAAGTCTGAGTATACCCATCAGTGCCCTGCGACACATGGATTCGTGACGGGCGGACACCGGAATTACGACATATTGGGCCGGCTTAAGGCAGGATTGTCGAGAGGTCGTAAGGCGCATCGGATTGAGGTCGGCACACAGTGAAGTCTTGGAGCATCGGGGTATTCGGACT
>NZ_JABMCX010000179.1 GCF_013179505.1 Paenarthrobacter sp. CM16
ACCTCGTGGGCAAGCTGAAGGGCTGCGGGAACGGCGTCATCGGGAAGTTCCAGGATCTCTTTCAGTTGGGCCTCGTTCAGGCCCTCCCCGCGTTCCAGGACCTGCTGCCGGGCGGTGTCCAGGATGGCGTAGGAGCTGGTGTTTTGGGCTTCATGCGTTGCTTGGCTGGTCATGTCCTTGACGGTATCGGCGCTGGTGGGAGGCGGTTTTGTGGGGTGTGGACAAACCCAAGGCGGGTGGTTTTGGGAGAAGTTACAACCGTGAAACATGGACGTGACTGAATTGACGCGCTGCGTGACTAGCGTCGTGGGCGAGGCAACCTCCCCGACGAAAGCGACCACGAATGATCGACGACAAGACCAGTACCGCCACACTGGAGCCGACGACGGCGGCCCGCACCGCCGTCGGGCCCGGCACGGCGGCTGCACCAGCGGCAGGCAACGCCGACGCCATGAGTGCTGCGAAGGAGAGCCTGGAGGATTACACGCTCCGGTTCGCTCCGCGTTCGTATCGAAAGTGGAGTGCCGGCGTGGTGGCCACCAGCGCCTTGGGCGGCATCGCGTACCTGGCCGACTTCTCCATCGGGGCGAACATCGGCATCGCCTACGGCACTGTGAACGCGATCTTCGGCATTATTGTGGCCGCGGTGATCATCTTCACCACGGGTTTCCCGCTGGCCTACTACGCCGCGCGCTACAACATCGACTTGGACCTCATCACCCGTGGCTCGGGGTTCGGCTACTACGGCTCGGTGGTTACCAACATCATTTTTGCCACGTTCACCTTCATCT
This sequence comes from Paenarthrobacter sp. CM16, assembly GCF_013179505.1. Classification (GTDB taxonomy): domain Bacteria; phylum Actinomycetota; class Actinomycetes; order Actinomycetales; family Micrococcaceae; genus Arthrobacter. The sequence goes on from NZ_JABMCX010000179.1 coordinate 792, forward strand.
TCTTCGCCCTCGAAGGCTCCATCATGGCCCAAGGCCTGCAGCTGGGCCTCGGTATCCCGCAATGGATCGGCTATGCGGTCTCCACCATCATCATCATTCCGTTGGTGATTTACGGGATGAAGACGCTCGCCACGTTGCAGGTATGGACTACGCCCCTGTGGCTGCTGCTCATGGTGGTTCCGGTTGGCTACCTGCTCCTGTCCCACCCGGATAGCATTGATGCCTTCTTCGCTTTCACTGGCGCTTCCGGCCAGGGTGGCCCCAACCTCGCATCAGTGATGCTGGCCGCCGGTGTTTGCCTGTCACTGATGGCCCAGATCGCCGAGCAGATCGACTACCTTCGCTTCATGCCGCCCAAGACCGCCGAAAACAAGGGTGCTTGGTGGCGTGCGGTGATTCTTGCCGGACCGGGCTGGGTCATCTTCGGTGCCATCAAGCAGATCATTGGCCTGTTCATCGCCATCTACCTGATCGCCAAGCTCGACCCCGCCGCAGCTGTCCACGCGAACGAACCCGTCCACCAGTTCCTGGGCGTCTATGAAGAAATGATGCCGGCGTGGCTGGCGATGACCCTGGCCGTGGTGCTCGTGGTCATTTCCCAGATCAAGATCAACGTCACCAACGCTTACTCCGGTTCGCTGGCCTGGACCAACTCATTCACGCGCATCACCAAGACCTACCCCGGCCGCATGGTGTTCGTGGTGGTCAACCTGGTGATCGCGCTGGTCCTCATGGAGTCGAACATGTTCGAGTTCCTCAACACGATCCTGGGTTTCTACGCCAACTGCGCCATGGCCTGGGTGGTCACGGTGGCCTCCGATATTGCCATCAACAAGTACTTGCTGAAGATCTCGCCCAAGGTTCCGGAGTTCCGCCGCGGGATGCTCTACGCCGTCAATCCGGTGGGCTTCGTGTCCATGCTGGTGTCTGCGGGCGTTTCCATCGCGGTGTTCTTCGGGGCATTCGGCTCAGCGGTGCAGCCGTTCTCGCCCATCTTCGCTGTGGGCCTGGCGCTGGTGCTGCCGCCGGTGCTCGCTCTTGCCACGAAGGGGCGCTACTACTTGCGCCGCACTGACGACGGCATTGACCTTCCCATGTTTGACGCCGACGGCAACCCCAGCGATGCCAAGCTGCTCTGCCACGTCACCGGCCTGGAGTTCGAACGCCCGGACATGCTCCGGTCAGGTCAGGACGGGCCCGACGGCGAGCCCCAGTACATCTCGTCCCTCGCGTTGTCCACGGATAAGTCGGGCGCCCTGGTGCTGCCGGCCCAAAAGTAACCCCCACGCGAACGCCCCGGCTTCCTTTTTCGGAGCCGGGGCGTTGTGCTGTGTGGTTCGTGGTTTTGTTTGGTGCCGGGGGCTTACTTGTCGAAGGCGTCCTTCGCGGTGTCCTTGACGTTCTCGCCGGCCTGCTTGGTCTTGGCGGCCGCCTGATCAGCTACACCCTCAGCCTGCAGTTTCTCGTTATTGGTGGCGTCACCCAAGGCTTCCTTCGCCTTGCCCGTAACTTCCTGTGCCTTGTTGCTGATCTTGTCTCCGAGTCCCATGGGACCTCCTTCGATGTAATCCAACGCTGACAATCGCTAGGCTAGCGAGCGATTCTGGGTACTTCCTGAACGGACTCCCCAAAATAGTCAGCATGCTTACACTGAGAGCATGGCTGAGGAAATCCGGAACGAGCAAACGGAGCAAACAGACTTGGACGAGGACATCGCCATGGCGTTGGTCAACAAGGTGGTCTCCGAGTCCTATGATCCTGAGGAGGAGGCCTCGGACCCCCGCAGCAGGTACCCGTCCGGGGAGTTCGAGCCGCAAACCCAGGAGTACCCCGGCTGGACCGAAGCCATGAATCCGAGGCCGGACCATGGCGAGCAGAGCTACGTGGGCCATCAGCGCCTGATCGGCCGGCGCACGTTGATCACCGGCGGCGACAGTGGAATCGGTAAGGCCGTGGCCATCGCCTTTGCGCGCGAAGGAGCGGATGTCGCCTTCACCTATCTGCCCGAAGAAGAGCAGGACGCCGAGCACACGGTCCAAGTGATCGAGGACGCCGGCAGCAGGGCCCTGGCCCTGCCCGGAGACTTGCGGGACGAAGAATTCTGCCAGGAAGTCATCGCCCAGACACTGACAGAGTTCGGCGGGCTCAACGTCCTGGTCAATAACGCCGGGTTCCAGATGACCACAAACCAAGGAATCGAAGACCTCAGCACCGAGCAGTTCGACAGAACGTTCAAGACCAACGTTTACGCGTTGTTCTGGCTCACCAAAGCCGCCCTTCCGCACTTGCGGCCCGGTGCCGCCATCATCAACACCTCGTCCATCCAGGGCTACCACCCCAGTCCGGCACTGGTGGATTATGCCGCCACCAAGGCCGCCATCAACAGCATGACCTTTTCCTTGGCCGAAGCCCTGGGTCCGAAGGGGATCAGGGTCAACGCGGTGGCCCCCGGCCCTGTATGGACCCCGCTCCAACCGCCCACCCAGCCGGCGGGAAAGATCCAAAAGTTCGGGCAGGACACCCCGCTGGGCCGGGCGGGGCAACCTGCCGAACTAGCCTCAACATACGTGTTGTTGGCCAGTGAGGACTCCAGTTTTATCTCGGGTTCGGTCATCGGTGTGACCGGCGGCAAACACCTGGCCTGACCGGAAGGGTTTCAAGCGAGCGTCAGGGCTTGAGGACCACTTTGATGCACCCGTCCTGCTTCTTCTGGAACTTCTCATAAAGCGCCGGCGCTTCATCAAGGGAACCGGTGTGGGTGACCAGATGCATCACTCCCAGCGGATCGGCGTCGTCCTCCACCAAGGGGAGCAGGTCATCGATCCAGCGCCGTACGTTGCATTGACCCATACGGAGTTGGATCTGCTTGTCGAACATGGTCATCAGGGGCATGGGATCGGCCTGGCCGCCATAGACCCCGCTCAGTGAAACAGTCCCGCCGCGGCGCACCAAGTCCACGGATGTGTGGAGCGCGGCAAGCCGATCGACACTCATGGTCTCCATGGCAACCTGTGCCGGTTTGTCAGGGAGCAAAGAGACGGCCCGGTGAAGGAAGGATGCCACAGGGGAACCGTGCGCTTCCATCCCCACGGCGTCCACCACTGCATCCGGGCCCCGGCCCAGCGTCTCCTCCCGGATTTTCCCGGCGACATCCGAGCTGTAATCCAAGGTTTCCACGCCGTGCTGTTCGGCCATGGCGCGACGCTCGGGAACAGGGTCAACGCCGATCACCCGGAACCCTTTGTGCACTCCTATCCTCGCAGCAAACTGGCCAACGGGACCGAGTCCAAGCACGGCCAGGGTGCCGCCGTCGGGGACGTTGGCATACTGGACTGCCTGCCACGCGGTGGGAAGGATGTCGGAGAGGAAGAGATAACGCTCGTCGGGGGCGTCGGAATCGACTGTGACGGGCCCGTAATCCGCGAATGGAACGCGCAAATACTGTGCCTGCCCGCCGGGAACGGATCCATACAACTCGGAATAGCCAAACAGCGCCGCCCCTGATCCTTTCGCGGTGACCTGGGTGGTTTCGCACTGGGATTGGAGGCCTTGGTTGCACATGTAGCAGTGCCCGCAGGAGATGTTGAAAGGCACCACCACGCGGTCGCCCTTCTTGAGCCGGTGGACCTCGGAACCGACTTCTTCCACGATTCCCATGGGCTCATGGCCAACGACGTCGCCCTTGTGCATGTAGGGTCCCAGGACTTCGTAGAGATGGAGGTCCGAGCCGCAAATAGCTGTGGAGGTAATGCGGACAATTGCGTCCGTTGGTTCCTGGATGGAGGGATCGGGGACTTCTTCGACGCTCATTGAGCGCCGGCCTTGCCATGTCACTGCTTTCACAAGTTGGTTCTCCCTGCGTTTCGGCTGGGTGGGTCCCGCCCTGCTGGAGACCCCTCCAGCGAAGCAGAGATGGAACCTGCGCACAAGACCCGGCAACCTCGACACCGCCGCGGAGCAGGCTTAGATTGTGGTTATGAGCGAAGAACCGAGCGAAGCTGAAGCCACGCCTTCCGACGCCTCATCGCAGGAGGCGCCTGCCGCCGTCGAGCATGGCAAAACCGGCGACGGTACCGGCGACTTCACCACCGAAGTAGACCCCACGTTCGTTCCGGACGAAAGCGGCGAAACGCCGGAAGAAAAGCGGGCCAGGGAACACCCGGAAGCGACCGGCAGCTAACGCCTGCACTGCACTGAAAACCACGTTCGACGCCGCCACTCCAGCAGCGTTTGTCAGTCACCATTGCCAAATTTTAGTAAGCAACCTGATTGTTGGTGTTAAGATGGGTGGAGGGAGAACGTGGGCCACGGGCGGCGCCCACACAAGCCGCCCACCAGGAGGTAGTGCACATGGATACAGGACAACTGGTTCTCATCATCGTGTTGGCCGTCGTTGTTATTGCCGTGGTGATCGTCGCGGTAGTCATCGGACGCCGCAAGAAGGCAGAGGTCAACAGGCATCGGGCTGCGGAACTGCGTGAGAAAGCAGCCGAGGAAGCCATCGGAGCACACCAGGCCAAAGCTGAGTCTGCGCAAGCGGAAGCAGCCGCGCTTCAGGCCGAGGTGGAGGCCAACCGCCTCCGTAAGGACGCAGAACGCCACGCTGAGAAAGCCGGCGAGGCCCACAACCGTGTTGAAGAGCACCTTCGTCATGCCGACAAACTGGACCCCAATGCACAGGCTGACCGGGACCGTACAGGTGACCGGGGCCGCGCCGACGGCAGGAATGATGCGCACGATCGCGACCGTTCCACCGATGCGACCGCCGACGACGGTGAGCGCCTGGCGCGGGACCGGAGCGGACGTGACGGTGCGGCGCGTGACGGTGCGGCGCGTGACGGTGCGGCGCGCGACGGTTCAACGCGCGAGGGCGACAGGAATTTGTAGTTTCAACGGAGAAACGGAGGCAGGAAGTGAGCATCGTTGTGAGGCGGACAGGTCAGGCGGTGCGCTCGGCTGAGTCCAAAGCGAGCCGGCACGCAGTTGATGTGGTTCTGGGGCATCTGGGCGAGATAGGGCCGGCGGTAGCGGCGCTTCGACGAGAGTCCTCGAGGCTGGCTGAATGGGGTGAAGAGTTGGCGCGGGTGCGCCGCCGCGGAGGCAGCGTCTTTGCGGCTGGAAGCGATGGTTCGGCACATGAAGCTCAGAGGTTCACCTCCGAGCTGGCAGCGCACGACCCCGGCGACGGCGCCACGTTCAAGGCCATCTCCCTGTCCATGAACCCGGAGGCTGATGGCGCAGGAAGCATCAGCGCCCAAATCTCGCATCAGGTACGCAGCGGCGACATCGTGGTCCTGCTCGCGGCAAAAGGGATCACTGAGGATTTGCGTGATGCTGCCGCCGCCGCAAAATCCAAGGGCGCCCGGGTGTGGGCCTTGACCGGCAGGGATTCGAGGGACTTGGCCCAGTCCGTAAACGAGGCTATTTGCGTCAACACGGACCCCGCCCACGCTGAGGAAGCGCACCTGGTGGCCGTTTTGGCGCTGTGCGAGTGCTTTGACGACGCGATGAGGGGCGCCAACCCGGAGTAGCGCGGCGGGCTTGCCGCAGGAGTGTGATCTGCGCCTCCTTCGGAATAGTTGCAGACGCCATGCAGTTGCGCAGTATGAACCTGATTCATTCTGAAAGGAACTGCGCATGCTGTTTTCTCCTCTGGCCCTCGGTGAGCTCGAACTTTCCAACCGACTTGTCATGGCGCCCTTGACGCGCCTGCGCGCAGGCCAGAATGGCGTGCCGGGTCCGTTGATCGCCGAGCACTACCGGCAGAGGGCGTCCCTGGGGCTGATCGTCAGCGAAGGAACGTACCCCGTTCAGGCCGGCCAGTCCTATCCGGGACAGCCGGGACTGGTCTCCGAGGAGCAAATTGCCGGCTGGAAGACCGTCACTGACGGCGTTCACGCTGAGGGCGGCCGCATCTTCGCGCAGATCATGCACGGAGGCCGCGTCTCGCACGCCGACATCACCGGCGGCCACGAGATCGTGGGCCCCAGCGCTGTTGCCATCGACGGCGAGGTCCGCACCCCCAACGGCAAGCAGCCCTACCCGGTTCCGCGGGAACTGCGCACTGACGAGCTCCCGGCAGTTATCCAGGAAATTGTCACCGCTTCCAAGAACGCCATCGAGGCGGGATTCGACGGCGTTGAGCTTCACTCCGCCAACGGTTACCTGCTGCACGAATTCCTTGCCCCCAACTCCAACGTGCGCACGGACAGCTACGGCGGCTCCCCGGAGAACCGGGCACGCTTCGTCATCGAGACTGTCAACGCCGTGGTGGAGGCCCTCGGTGCCAACCGGGTTGGCATCCGCATTTCCCCCGAACACAATGTGCAGGGCATCGCAGAAACCGATGCTGCCGACGTCCGGGCAACGTACCAGGTACTGGTGGACACCATCGCCCCGCTGAACCTGGCGTACCTGAGCATCCTGCACCACGATCCCATGAGCTCCCTGGTTCAGGACCTCCGTGAGCGGTTCAACGGAACGTTCCTGGTCAACACCGGCTTCAGCGAAATCACTACCCGGGACGAAGCTTTCGCCATCATCGAAAACGGCCTCGCCGATGCCGTAGTGGTGGGCCGCCCTGCCATCGCCAACCCGGACCTCGCCCGCCGCTGGCGCGAAAGCCTGCCGCTCAACGAGCCGGACGCTTCCACCTTCTACGCTGACGGCGCCGAGGGCTACACGGACTACCCGTTCTACGCGAACTAAACGCTCCGCCCCCGCTTGATGGGGAGAACCCAGGCAAAACCACGACGTCGGCACTCACGTGAGTGCCGGCGTCTTGGTTTAACGTGAGGCCGCCTGGGGATTGGCCGCCCATGCGCAATGTGACGGAGCCGCGTCCCGGGCCTGGAGCGCGGATTCCTATAGGATTTGTGCATGTCTGATCCTTCTCCGGCTGTTGCCCGCGCTGGTTTTCCCGTCAGCCGCCAAGTGCTGGCCGACCACGTCTACGAAGCCCTCCTCGAGTGGCTCATGGATGGGCGGCTTGAGCCCGGAGCAGCAGTGAGCATCGATGGGATGGCTCGGGAACTGGACGTCTCGCCCACTCCGGTGCGCGAGGCTTTGGCGCGTTTGGAACACACGGGGATGGTCCGACGTGTGGCGTTGAAGGGTTACCGGGTGGCTCCGGTCTTCACCCGCGAGGATTTCGCCGAACTCATGGAAGCCCGCTTGTCCATTGAGCCGGTCAATGCCCGGCTTGCCTGTTCCCGGATGACGCCCGAAGGCCTGGACGCGCTGAAGCAAGCGGTTGAGGATCTGAAGACCGCACCGCGTGGCGGCACTTTCGCTGAATATCGCAGCTACCTCGAAGCTGATGAACGCTTCCATCAACTCATCGCCGCGCAGGCCAACAATCAGTTCCTGCTGGCGGCCTACAACACGCTGGGCGGCCAGATCCAGCGTTTCCGGCTGTTCGGGGGAGTGGGTATCACCGACGCCGAGCAGGCCATTGCCGAGCACCAGGCCGTACTGGATGCCATGACCAGCGGCGACCCCGGGAAGGCCGCGGAAATGATGGTGGACCACGTGGAAAAGGTCCGTGGACGAGCGATGGCCGACGCTCCGGAGGAGTAAGCCCAACGTTCCGTCCCGGCTCGCACCCGTTTCCGCCGTGCGCGCCCGTTCGTGGTTGATGGCGCACCCTTTTGCGCCGAATGCACCAGTGGTTACGGGTGCATTTGGCGGTAGGGGTAGCGACGGTTCGAAGGGCGCCCGCCCACCCCACTGGACGTTCACCGCTCCCATGAGCTGAGCACACCCAAGTGACCCCCTTCACACACATATGTATGACATATAGGATCTAGGAAGTTTCTGAAAAGGGTTGACACCTTCGCTTCTTTCGTAAATCCTATAGGAAACAGGATTCCACGAAGGAGTGAACACCATGGCTTACACCGCCGAGAATTGGCCCATTACTGCGGCCCTCCTGCAGTTCCCCGGCACGGACGCCGCGGGCCGGCACGTCAACGACGCCGACGCGTCAGCGTGGGCGGCCGTTCTCCAGGAAGTGAAGGAGGCCGGCTTCGCGAACGCGGACCTCACCGACAGTTGGGTTCGCCCGGGCGACCTCAGCAAGGAGCGCCTCGCAGAGTTCAAGCAAACCGCGGACGAAGTGGGCATTGGCGTGCCCGTCATCTCCGCTATCCGCCGCAGCGTTATCCACGCCACCGACTGGGCTGACAACCTTGCCTACAGCCACCGCACCATCGACGCCGCTGCCGAACTCGGCTGCGAGGTTGTCTCCTTCGGGCTCCACCAGGCCATCACCCCGGAGCAGCAAAAGCAGCTGTGGTTCTGGACCGTGGAAGGTTACAAGGATCCGGTGGGTGACCAGGAAGTGTGGAGCAACGCCGTCTCCCGGATCCGGGAACTCGGGAAGCACGCCGCAGAGGCCGGCATCCTGATCTCGCTGGAAATGTACGAGGACACCTACCTCGGAACCGCGGACTCCTCTGTCCAGCTGGTCCAGGACATCGGCTTGGACAACGTGGGCCTCAACCCGGATATCGGCAACCTGATCCGCCTGCACCGCCCCATCGAGGACTGGCGCGAGATGGTGGCCAAAACCCTCCCGTACTCCAACTACTGGCACATGAAGAACTACATCCGCGATGAAGACGTAGCCCGCGACAGCTACATCACCATGCCGGCCCCCATGGAAAGCGGTCTGATCAACTACCGCGAGGCCTTCAAGTTTGCGTTATCCGTCGGCTTCCAGGGAATCCTCTGCACCGAGCACTACGGCGGAGATGGCTTGAGCGTCACGGCCAGCAACCAGGACTACCTGCGCCGCCATGTCCTGCCGAAGACCGAGGGTTATGCACTGGGCAAGAGCCAAGTAGCCCAGGGACGCCAGGTGCCGGTAACCGAGCTCGCAGGAGTCTAGGAAGATGACGCAGATTTTCGACAACCCGGCAGACTTTGCCGATGAAGCGCTGGACGGTTTCGTCGCCGCCAACCGCGGATATGTTGCCCGAGTGGACGGCGGCGTGGTCCGCTCCACGGAAGTCCCCGCCGGCCAGGTTGCCTTGGTGGTTGGAGGTGGGTCCGGGCACTACCCGGCGTTCGCCGGACTGGTCGGGCCAGGTCTGGCCACAGGTTCAGCCTGCGGAAACATGTTCGCTTCCCCGGC
>NZ_JABMCX010000018.1 GCF_013179505.1 Paenarthrobacter sp. CM16
GACCATCATGTTGTCCAATCTTTTGGCCACCGGCATCGGCATTTCGGTCCGGCAGCGGCGGGAGCACGAGGCTGAGATCGCGGCATGGGCGGCCCGCACCACGCAGCTGGGCAAGGTGACGGAGCGGAACAGGATCGCCCGTGAAATGCACGACGTCGTGGCGCACTCCCTGACTGTGATGATCAGTCTCTCGGATGGTGCCGCCGTGGTGGTCAGGAAGAACCCGGAGCGCGCGGGTGAGGTCCTTGGCGAATTGTCCCGGACCGGCAGGGCCGCTTTGGCCGATATGCGCCGCGTGCTGGGTGTGCTTCGTGACGACTCCGGACGGCCTGCGCCGCTCACGCCCTTGGAATCCGGGCACAACCTCGCCAAGCTGCTGGATGGCTTCCGGACCGCCGGCCTGCCGCTGCATTATGCGCACTCAGGCCCTGGGCTGCCGGCCGATCCCGCGTTTGAACTCACCGTTTACCGGATTGTCCAGGAGTCCCTGACTAACGTCCTGCGGTACGGCCGTTCGCTGAGCCGTGTTGACGTCCAAGTGGCCCGCGACGCCGATTTGGTCACCATTGACGTGCACGACGACGGCCGCGGAACCGTGGATGGCAGCAGCGACCCCGTGGGCAGCCTCGGCACTGGCCAGGGCATTGCCGGGATGAATGAACGCGCCGGAATTTATGCTGGAATCGTTACGGCCGGGCCCAGCAAAAGGGGAGGCTGGGCAGTTCACGCGGAGCTCCACTGGGCCGGCGACAAGGGGGAATCATGACAGAAGACATCATCAAAGTGCTGCTCGTGGACGATCAGCCGCTGCTTCGAATGGGCTTTCGGCTCATCTTGGAAGGCGAGGACGACTTCCATGTGGTGGGTGAGGCGTCCGACGGCGCCGAAGCCGTTCGCCAGGTGGAAGCGCTGGCACCGGACGTGGTGCTGATGGATGTTCGGATGCCCACCATGGACGGGATCGAGGCGACACGCCGCATCTCGGACTCAGGGTCCGAGGCACGGGTCATCATCCTCACCACTTTCGACCTCGATGAGTATGCCTTCACGGGTTTGCAGGCCGGCGCTTCGGCCTTCCTCCTCAAGGACGTAGCTCCGTCGGAACTGGTCCACGCTGTGCGGCTCGTGGCCAGCGGTGATGCCGTGGTGGCTCCCCGGGTGACGCAGCGGCTTCTGGAAACGTACGTTCGCGGCGGGGCGGTACCCGGGCAGGCGCCAACAGCCCACCGTGATCCGTTGCTTGACGATCTCACCCCACGCGAAACCGAGATCCTCACCACCATTGCCGAGGGCCTGTCCAACGCGGAGATTGCCCACAAGTTCTTCCTCTCGGAAGCGACCGTCAAGACCCATGTACGCCGGATCTTGAGCAAGCTCCAGTTGCGCGACCGGGTGCAAGTTGTGGTGTATGCCTACGAGACCGGGCTTGTGGTGCCGAGCAACCCGGACTACTGAGCACATTCTTCCGGGATGCGGGGACGTATCATGTCTTTCGCGGCCCTTTCGGTCCGGGCAGGAGCTTGCTGTTCCTGCAGATGTAGATGGAAAGGGACACATGGAGCGGGCTGGTCTGGACAGCATCGATCAGAGAATTCTTGCGGAACTCACCAAGAATGCCCGCATCCCGCACGCTGAACTTGCCGGCAAGGTCCTCCTGTCCAGAAATGCGGTGAGGCAGCGGATTGATCGCATGGAGCGGCAGGGGTATATCCAGGGCTACACGGTGGTAGCCGGAGTCGACGTCGATTCCTTGGTTTCCGCCTTCCTGATGGTGTACCGCAAGGACCGGATGCGGGGGGCCGACGTACTGAACGAGCTCCGATCCATTCCTGAAGTGGTCTTGTGTGATGTCCTCAGCGGCGACTTTGACCTCATTGTCCGCGTTGAAGCGCGTTCCCATGGCCGTGTCCAGGAGATCTGGGAGCAGATTGCGGCTCTTCCCGGAGTGAGTGACACCGTGACGGCAATAACCTTGTCCAACGTGGTCCGGCGGGCCTCCCTCTAGGAGACGTAGTGCCGGGGTGGGGCTCCCGGTTTCCCGCGCCCCCCACCCTCCGTGACTGATCCGGCCTCAGGCGGGCATTCTGACTCTTCCATGGTCACTTCGACATGCCCGGAACGCATAGTGTGCGTTATTCGCATTCACAAATGTTTTTAATGACTAAAGTCACAGAATCTGTGTTACCTTCGTCACTACAAGCGCCCCAACGGCTCCCTGCTCCGGAAGTCATCGGCGTACCGTTCGCATCTGTCACTTAACGGAGACAAGACATGGAATCTTCAACACCCCTGAAACTGGATCATCCAGCCGATACTCCCTTGGCTCCTGCGGAACCCGGGTTGCGCCGGTCCATGGGACCACGGCATCTGATCATGATTGCGATGGGAGGTGTAATCGGCTCGGGCCTCTTCCTGAGCTCTGGCTACACCATCTCGCAAGCCGGCCCCCTGGGAGCAGTGATCGCCTACTTGGTCGGCGCCTTTGTGGTCTACCTGGTGATGGCATGCCTTGGCGAACTCGCCATTGCCTACCCCGTCTCCGGCGCCTTCCACATCTATGCATCCCGTTCGATCGGTCCGGCAACGGGCTTCGCCACGGCCTGGCTTTACTGGCTCTGCTGGGCAGTGGCCATAGGGTCTGAGTTCACAGCCTCAGGCTTGCTCATGCAGCGCTGGTTCCCCGACGTGGAGGTCTGGGTGTGGTGCCTCGTCTTCGCTGCCATCCTCTTCGGCTTCAACGCGTTCTCCTCCAAGTTCTTCGGGGAATCCGAGTTCTGGTTCTCGATCGTCAAAGTGGGGGCAATCATCGCGTTGATCGTCTTCGGCGGAGCTGCGCTGTTCGGCTTCCACCCCCTTGCGGAATCCGGCAACCACCCGTTCCTCTTCGAGAACTTCAATACCTCAGGCGGTCTCTTCCCCAACGGTTTCACCGGTGTCCTTGTTACCGCCTTGGCCGTCTTCTACGCCTTCTCCGGCTCGGAACTGATCGGCGTCGCAGCGGGAGAGACCAAAGACCCGGCTAAGAACATCCCCAAAGCAATGCGCAGCACAGTCATCCGGCTCCTGATCTTCTTTGTGGGTGCCATCGCCGTCATTGCTGCAACTGTCCCCTTTGACCAAGTGGGGTTGGATGAAAGCCCGTTCGTCACGGTCTTCTCTTCAGTGGGTATCCCCTTCGCAGCGGACATCATGAACTTTGTCATCATCACCGCACTGCTCTCAGCAGGAAACAGCGGATTGTTCTCCTGTGCCCGGATGCTCTATTCCCTGGCCGATGAAGGACACGGCCCCAGGGCACTGAAGAAGCTGACCCGCCGCGGAATTCCCTTGGTGGCTCTGTCCGTCAGCATGGTGGGCGGCCTGGCATCACTGGTCAGCAGTGTGGCTGCACCGGAGACTGTCTACCTGGCCCTGGTGTCCATTGCCGGATTCGCCGTGGTGGGTGTGTGGATGTCCATCACGGCCTCGCACTTCTTCCACCGCAGGGCATTCATCCGGAATGGCGGAAAGGTGTCCGATTTGGCCTACAAAGCACCGTTCTTCCCGGTCCTGCCCATCCTGGCCTTCACCTTGTGCCTGGTGTCCCTGATCGGCATCGCATTCGACCCCACCCAGATCGCTGCGCTGTACTTCGGCGTGCCTTTCGTCGCAGCGTGCTACCTGTTCTTCCACTTCCGCTACGGCCCGAAGGCCAAGGCAAAGCGTTCGGCCTGATCCACCACTGGCCTGATCCACCACTGGCCATCCATCACGGCCGGGCGTCACGCCCGGCCGTGTTCGCCAATTCCGGGGGACAACAGAATGACAGTGAAGGAAACACTCTCTGGGGAGACAGATGATCTTTCCAGTTGGCTTGAGATTGACGGCGCCGCCTTCTCCGAAAATGTCCGGTCCATGCTGGGCATGCTCCAAGGAAGGGCCATGCTGTGCGCCGTGATCAAGTCCGACGCCTACGGGCACGGCGCGGACCTGCTGTTGCCTTTCCTGGTGGCGTCAGGTGTTCCGTACATAGGGGTGGGCACCAACGCAGAAGCAGGACTTGCCCGGGCACATGGCTTCACCGGGAGGTTGTTGCGGGTCAGGGCCGCGGCGCCGCAGGAGATCAAGGCCGGACTTCGCCATGGCATCGAGGAGCTCGTTGCTGATCCCCGGAGTGCCTGGGAAATGAGCAGGATCGCCGACGGTGAGGGACAGGGCCTGCGCGTGCACTTGGACATCAATTCCTCGGGAATCAGCCGACACAGCCTCGATGTGTCCTCCCCTGATGGACTGGCATCTGCAGTGGAAATCATCAGTCATCCGCAATTGGAGCTCGCCGGCATCATGACGCACTTTCCGCAGGACGATGTGGACCACGTGGCGCATGCGCTGGACCGCTTCGAAGCCGAATCGAGCGCAGTCCTTCACGCAGCAGGGATACCCCGGCATGACGTCCTGCTGCATGCCGCAAACTCCTACGCAACGCTGAACGTTCCAGCCGCGTGGTTGGACATGGTGCGCACAGGCGCTGCGCTGTACGGCGACTCGGATCCGCGGCACGCCATGTTCCGACGCTGCATGACCTTCAAGGCCAGGATCGGGTCAGTCAACAGCTACCCCGCCGGAAGCAGCGTCGGTTACGGACTTACCCATACCCTTGCCAGGGATTCCCGCCTCGCCACAGTCACCGTGGGCTACGGCGATGGGTATCGACGCTCACTTGGCCGGCGGGGGCATGTGCTGGTCCGTGGACAGCGGGTGCCGGTGGTGGACATCATCTCCATGAACTCCATGGTTGTGGACGTCTCTGCAGTGAAGCATGTCCGCCCCGGGGACGAGGTAGTCCTCTTCGGCGTGCAGGACGGCGGGACGGTCTCCGTAGGGGAACTTGAAGCCGCGAATGCTGCGATCCTCGCTGACCTGTACACAGTGTGGGCCAACCGGTCCCGTGTCCTTGCCGCAGGTGTCAGCGTGTGAGAATGGCGTGAGCGCTTGGTGGAAGGAGCGGATTTCGTGGAGGTGTCACCGGAGGCGTCATCCTTGGCCCAGGGACTTCGCCTTGTCCGAATGGTCACGGACCGTGAAAAGCAGGGACGCCAACTCCTGGGCGTCTCGCAGCTCGCGGCAGGCCTGGACATGGAGCAAAGCCGGGTCTCCCGATTGGCTCAGGAGTTGTGTGACCTGGGACTGTTGGAACGGGTGGACCGCGGCCCCTTCCGTACAGGACCACAATTCTTCAGCCTGGCAGCTTCCCTTAACAGCACCTGGGTCCAGCAGTCACGTGCTGAGCTTGAAGAACTGGTGTCCGCTTTCGGACTCCGGTCCAGGCTGTCCGTCAGGGAGGGCGTCCGTGTTCTTTTGCTGCGTTCGTCCACCAACAACTCTGTCCTGGGTGGGTTCGCCAAACCTGGCATGGTGACGCCGGTGTGGTGCACAGGTTCGGGGCGGGCCTTGCTGTGGGACCATTCGCAACCGGACATCAGTTCCTTGCTGAGGGATGTGAACTTCATAGGCGTTGGTGGACCAGCCGCGGCGCACACAGCCCCCGAAGTCTCACAGTTGATGGAGCGCGATAGGCCTGGAGGCTATGTCCTGGCCGCTGAAGAATTTGAGCATGGAGTGTGGGAGCTGGCCGTTCCCGTTCGGGCTGAGGATGGCCGGATCATCGCAGCCCTCAGCGTGCTGGGAAGCAAGTCCGCAGTGGAGCTTGCAGCCCCGGAAATCGCCGCCGTTCTTCACGCCAGCGCCCGGAGGCTCGGCGCCGAACGCCTTGGCACCCAGGGACCCGACGCCCAACGCCTCAGCGGCCAGCCGGCGTCGGACGTTTAGGCGCGGGCAACTCCGCCAACCCTGGACTCGAGCCACATCCGCCAGGAGGCCAGGGCCACGGCGAAAGCCTCCCGCTGGGGTTCCACCCGTGATTTTGGCCCGACGATTTGCAAGGCCGCCGCGACATCTCCCTTGAAGTCCCGGATGGGCGCGGACAGCGAGTAGAGCCCGGGTTCGGCTTCTTCATCAACAATCGAGTATCCGCGGACGCGGGCGTTGTTGAGCCGTTCAAGGAAATCATCCACGGATACCGGTGTGTTGGGACCGTGCTTCACGAATTCGACTGTGCCAAAGATCTTCCGGATCTCGGACTCCGGGGCGTCCCACAGGAGCGCCTGGCCGGCATCACTGCAGTAGGCGGGGTAGGGCCGGCCCAGCCAGGAACCCACAAGGTTTGCGCTCTCGGGAACTTGCTCGCCAATGGTGACGGTGCTGTTTCCGCTCAGTACGCCCAGGAAGCAGGCCTCGTTGGTTTCGGTGGCCAACCCCTCCAAGGCGGTGAGGCCGTCGGTCTTCAGCCGTTGCTCGGTGACCAGTTGGGCGTCCGTGAGGATGGACCAGTCCAGGCTGTACTCGCGTTGTTCCGATCGTGACAGGAAGCCTTCCTGCTGTGCGCCCTTGAGGCTTCGCGACACCTGGCTGCGGTCTTTGCCGAGGCGGGCTGCGACGTCGGCCACCGTGCCGCCGTCGAAACCTTCCGCATGACGGGCCCCCACTGCAAGAAGGGCCATCATGCCGCGGCCCATGCTGGAGGTCTTTGACATGGATCGATTCTAGCTACCCTCGGCCTGCCCAGGCGTCACTGTCGGGGCTAGTGGATGGAGAATACCCTGGCCGGAAAACCACTGCCCTCGAGCGGCTTGGCCCATGTAGCCACCAGTGCGGCTCCGGCTTCCGGAAGATGGTCCATGGAGGCAAGGAGTTCAATCTGCCATTTGTCCTGGGCCAGGACGTAGGTTTCCAGGCTGAAATCCTGCCGGGAGGTGGCCATGCCGGGGTCGGTGTCAGTCTGTTCGTGCCCCACCGCGCTGACTGAGCGCTTTTCGATCAAGTACTCCAGTACTTCCCGCGACCATCCGGGTGTGTGGCTGATCCCGGCGTCGTCAACGTTGGCCATGGCGGCACTGTCCGGCCAGCGGTGGCTCCATCCGGTGCGGAGGGCTACAAACGACCCCGCCGGAATGTCCCCGTTGCGGCTCTCCCAGCCGTGGACGTCCTTCAGGGTGGGGGTGGCATCCGGATTGGCCGCCACGCGTTCGCTGATATCCAGGACCACCAGTGGCAGGATCATGTCCTCCACCGGCAATTGGTCGAGTGTGCGGCCGCCGCGGACAAAATGCGACGGCGGATCCACGTGGGTGCCCCACTGACCCACGATCGAGTACTTGTGGGCCGTGAATCCGTCTCCCTTTTCCAGGTCAAAAAGGGTTTCCCTGGATTCGTCAGGAAAGGCCGGGAAATGCGGTTGTCCTGTATGAAACGCGTGCGTCAGGTCGGTGAAGGTCCGGTTCCGGAGCAGCGGCGCCAATTCCTGCCACAGTGGGGTACTCATGATGCCACCCGCACATCGGCGTGCGCTGCGGAGCTGCTGGAGACGCTGAGCGGCCCGGAAACTTCAATGACCGGGACTTCCCAAGGGTGGATATCGACGATCCTTTGCACCAGCTCCTTGACAGTGCGCTGGTCAAGGGAGTCGTCGAAGTAGGTGGTGAATACAAACGTCGGCGAGATGGTCCGCTGTCCTACGGTGCCCAGCGTGGGCTTGGCTCCCTCAGCCACAGTGAAGCCCTCGAAACCCGCGGAGGACTCGAAAACGTGGTGGTAATTGCCGAAGCCCCCCAGTTCGGGCGCAGATTGCAGTTCGTTCAACAGGGAGGTGATGCCGGCATCGGAGTCAAGGGCTCCAAGGTCGCCGCCGGCCAGTTGCTTCATGGTTTCCACCGGGATTGGCCAGTGGATCCGGAGCTTGCGCACCGGTTTGAGTTCAATGTTCATGGCGAGTGACCTTCCGTCTTTATGTCCGTTCAGTCATCGTGCCATGACGTGACGCTCATTACAAGCATATGAAAATGTTTATATTGCACGCCGGCTCAACTCTTCACAGATGTGCCACAGCTGCCCCATGTACAGGACACAGGCCCCGCGCGTTACATGGAGACATGACTACTCCCCACCCGGACCACGACCGCGGCCTTGAGTTCGATCTCTCCACGCTCCTCAACCGGCGACGGACTTTAGGCGTCCTCCTCGGCGCCGGAACAGCAGCAGCCCTCGCCGCCTGCACGCCCGGTACGGGAGGCGGCGGCGCAACGCCGTCGAGCACTGGCAGTGCCGCCGCTACGGCGAGTCAAAGTTCGACGACGGCGGCCTCACCTTCCGCTACCAGCACTGTGACCCGGGCGTTCGCGGAGTGCGGTGTGGAGATTCCCGAGGAGACATTGGGGCCCTACCCTGCCGATGGTTCCAATGGCCCCAACGTGCTTGAAGCCTCGGGAGTAGTCCGCCGGGACATCAGGTCCAGCTTCGGAACGTCCACAACAGCCGCTGAGGGAGTACCCCTGACAGTGACCCTGACGCTCCTGGACAACGCGAACGGTTGCTCGCCACTGGCTGGTGCCGCTGTATACGCCTGGCATTGCGACCGGGACGGCAAGTATTCCCTCTACGATTCCGGCCTCGAAAACGAGAACTATCTGAGGGGCGTGCAGGAGGCTGACGCCAATGGGCAGCTGACCTTCAGCACCATCTTTCCGGGTGCCTACAACGGGCGATGGCCACATATTCACTTTGAGGTATTCGAATCCATGAGCAACACAACCACGGCGGGGCAGGTGCTGGCGGTCTCCCAGATTGCCCTCACTGAAGCGGCGTGCAAGGAGGTCTACGCCACCGACGGCTATGAATCCAGCGCCCGGAACTTCCCCAACACCACGTTGACCTCGGATAACGTCTTTGGTGACGACGGAGGCATATACCAGTTGGCGACTATATCCGGTTCGGTTGCAGGCGGATATACGGCTGCCCTGAACGTCACCGTCTAGCCCGATCACGGCCCCAAGCGGGGCTAGACTCGGGGTCATGCCTTCGAACGCCTCCTCAGCAATTGACCACATCCGGGACCTCGGCGCCTATGTTTCGGCCTCGCCGTCGAGTTTCCATGCAGTCCACGAGGCCGCGCGTCGCCTGGATGAGGCAGGCTTCACTGCACTGGATGAGCTGAAGCCTTGGGAAGGCGGAGCGGGCAGGTTCTACGTACTCCGCGACGGCGCCCTGATCGCGTGGGTGACGCCGAAGGGCGCGGGCCCCACTACTGCCTTCAATATCCTCGGCGCGCACACGGACTCACCGTCCTTCAAGCTGAAGCCCAAACCCACCACCGGCAAATTCGGCTGGCTGCAGGCCGGCGTCGAGGTCTACGGGGGACCCCTGCTCAATTCCTGGCTGGACCGGGAACTGCAGCTGGCCGGCCGGCTGGTCATGCGTGACGGCACGCAGCACCTGACATCCACTGGCCCTCTTCTTCGCTTCCCCCAGCTGGCCATTCACTTGGACCGCGGGGTTAACGACAATGGGCTGCATCTGTCCAAGCAGCAGCATATGAACCCGATCTTCGGCCAGGGGGACCCGGTTGGGGAGGACCTTCTGGCATTGCTCGCGGAGCGCGTTGAGGGTGCCGCGGTGGATGCCGCTGACATTGGCGGGTACGACGTCGTGGTGGCAGACACGCAGCCACCCGCGGTTTTCGGGGCCAACAGCGAGTTCTTCGCTTCAGGTCGAATGGACAACCTGTCCTCCACCCACGCGGGCCTGGTGGCATTGATCAGCCACGCTGCAACAGCTCCTGAAGAGGGCCCCATCGCTGTGCTGGCCGCGTTCGATCATGAAGAGATCGGCTCCAACTCACGCTCCGGCGCCTGCGGTCCCATCCTCGAAGACATTCTTGTCCGCGTATCGGACGGGCTCGGTGCCTCGGTGAGCCAGCGGCGGCAGGCCCTGGCGGCGTCGTTCTGCGTTTCCGCGGATGCGGGCCACGCTGTCCATCCCAACTATGCGGAGAAGCATGACCCTGCCAACAAGCCGGTGTTGAACGGCGGGCCGCTGCTGAAGATCAATGCCAATCAGCGCTACGCCACGGATGCCACCGGTGCTGCGTTCTGGGCCCGGCTATGCGACGAGTCCGGTGTTCCCTACCAGGAATATGTGTCCCACAACGATCTCCCGTGCGGGTCCACCATTGGGCCCCTGACTGCTACTCGTCTTGGCATCCGCACGGTGGACGTGGGCATCCCCTTGTTGTCGATGCACTCTGCGCGCGAGCTTTGCGGCGTTGAGGATCCCCGGTTCCTGACCACTGTTGTTGAGTTGTTCTTCCGCACTTCAGTGTGAGCTGAAGCCTCAAACACTCATTTCAGGGCTGTTTCAAAAGTTCTCTACACGAAACAAAAGATGCCCAGAGGATTACATTTTGTGCACAAAGCCCTTTTTGGCGGTGTAAAAATGTTCGGCTGCACAGCCGTGGTGCCTGTGTAGCAGGTTAGCGTGAATGAGTCATGTGGCCCGTGGCACACCACGCCGGCCACCCCGCGAACACCTAAAGGACGGCGCAGATCCATGCACGCTGACCAACAACTTTCAAAATCCCTGAAGCCCCGACACCTCTCCATGATTGCCATAGCCGGCGTCATTGGCGCAGGACTCTTCGTCGGCTCCGGCGCTGCCATCCAGCAGGCTGGTCCCGGCATCCTCGTGGCTTACCTGGCTGCCGGCCTGGTGGTCATCCTGGTGATGCGCATGCTGGGTGAGATGGCTGCTGCCAACCCGGAGACCGGCTCGTTCTCCACCTACGCAGACAAAGCCCTTGGCCGCTGGGCGGGCTTCAGTATTGGCTGGCTCTATGCGTGGTTCTGGATCATCGTCCTCGGCATCGAGGCAACCGCCGGCGCCGCGATCATGCACCGCTGGGTTCCCGGCGTGGACCAGTGGATCTGGGCGCTGATCTTGATGGTGCTCCTGACGCTGACCAACCTTGGTTCCGTGAAGTCCTACGGCGAGTTTGAGTTCTGGTTCGCGTCCATCAAGGTGGCGGCAATCGTCATCTTCCTGCTGGCCGGCATCGTTGCCATCCTGGGCCTCATGCCGGGCGTTTCCGCGCCGGGCGTCGCCAACCTCCTTGACCAGGGCGGCTTCATGCCCAACGGTCCGGGCGCGGTTCTTGCGGGCATCCTCGTGGTGGTCTTCTCCTTCTTCGGCGCCGAAATCGCCACCATCGCGGCCGGTGAGTCGGAGAACCCCGTGGACGCCGTCAAGAAGGCCGTGAAGTCCACTGTGTGGCGCATCCTCATCTTCTACATCGGCTCCATCGCCATTGTTGTCACGCTTCTGCCGTGGAACGACGCTTCTGTTGCAAAGAGCCCGTACGTTGCCGTGATCGAGCTCTACGGAATCCCGGGCGCTGGCACCATCATGGACATCGTTGTGCTCACTTCCGTGCTGTCCTGCTTGAACTCCGGCCTTTACACCGCCAGCCGCATGCTGTTCTCGCTTTCGCAGCGCGGCGATGCCCCGAAATCATGGATGAAGATCTCCAAGCGTGGCGTCCCGGCAGCAGCAGTCCTGGCCTCCACCGTGGTGGGGTTCGTGACGGTGGGCCTGAACTACATCGCCCCGGACACTGTGTTCCTGTTCCTCGTGAACACCTCCGGAGCCATTGCGCTCTTTGTGTGGCTGGTCATTGCAGCCTCGCAACTCATCCTGCGCAAGCGCATGGGTGCTGCGGCCAAGGAGCTCGACCTCAAGATGTGGTTCTTCCCGTACCTCACGTGGATCGCCATCGGCGCAATTGTGGCCCTGATCATCGGTATGGTCATCATCGAATCCACCCGCGAGTCGCTCTTCCTGTCGCTGGCTTTGGCCGCGATCGTGGTGGGCATCGGCGTGTGGCGCTACCGCAAGCGTGGCGCAAATACACCTGAGGCGACCACCAAAGAAGCCGAGCAGGCGACTATTGGTGGGGGACCGGCGTCGTAGACGTCCTTCAGCAGCGGGGCAGCCAGCGTCAACGTTCGACGTCGGTTGCCCCGTTTCGCTTCTTGTCAGCCTGGAGGATGCCGTCGCGTACACCTGAGCGGACCACGAAGTACAGGGCGTAAAGTCCAATTGCCGAGAAGGTGATGGTCAAAAGCAGGGCACTAACAGGTGTGGCATCCATGGGCCCAACCCTAGCGGGAGGCTCCCAGGGGAACAGGAATCCACGGATCGGGCAGGTTCGTGTTACTGTCTTTGTCGCTGTCGAGGAGAAAAACGAAACACTGTTTCTCCTGATCACCTTGCGCGGGTGGCGGAATGGCAGACGCGCTAGCTTGAGGTGCTAGTCCTCGAAAGGGGGTGGGGGTTCAAGTCCCCCTCCGCGCACAAAGAAAACCCCCGGAAGGTCACCTTCCGGGGGTTTTGCAGTATCCGGGCTGACGCGGGCCGCGTTGATGCCTAGCCGCCCGGGCGGGGCGCGAACATGATGACGCCCACCCCAACCAGGCAGATTGCCGCGCCGATCACGTCCCAGCGGTCCGGACGGAAGCCATCCACCAGCATTCCCCAGGCAAGTGAGCCCGCGATGAACACGCCCCCATAGGCGGCCAGGACCCTGCCGAAGTGTGCATCGGGTTGGAACGCCGCGAAGAAGCCGTAGATCCCCAGGGCGACCACGCCCAGGCCGGCCCACCACCAGGCTTTGCCCTCCCGGACGGCCTGCCAGATCAGCCAGGCGCCGCCGATCTCTGCAACGGCGGCCAGAACAAAGAGGATGGTGGACTTCAGGACGGTCATGGATCCAGTATTCCGTGCTCCATGTCCGCCTTGTTTCCTGCCTATTCATTGCAGGGCGCCCGGGTTATCCACATACGCCAAGTGGCCGGTTCCAGCCGTGCAGGCTCTCGAATAGCTTTGAGTGCAGGAGATGCACTAAGATATTGAAGTCTGTGTTACGCCCTCTTGCCGTGTCTTCGGTGGGGGAGCGCCGACGCAGCATCGCAAATGAACCTCCTGTTACGGAAATACCGTAACCGCTTAGCCCAAAGGAGGTGGGTTCACATATGCGTCCTTACGAATTGATGGTAATCATCGACCCCGAGGTCGAAGAGCGTACCGTAGAGTCGTCGCTTCAGAAGTTCCTCAATGTCATCACCACCGATGGTGGAACCATCGAAAAGGTAGACATCTGGGGCCGTCGCCGTCTGGCGTACGACATCAAGAAGAAGTCCGAAGGTATCTACGCAGTGGTGAACTTCACCGCAGCACCGGCTACCGCCAAGGAACTTGATCGCCAGCTGTCTCTCAACGAGACGATCATGCGCACCAAGATCATCCGCCCTGAAGACCAGAAGGTCGTTGCTGAGTAATCAGCCCCTTCCAGATCTTTACCCCGAAGGAACGAACAAGGAGGCAGTAGATGGCAGGCGAAACCACTATTACGGTCATCGGTAATCTCACCAATGACCCGGAGCTGCGGTTCACCCCGTCTGGCTCGGCAGTAGCGAACTTCACCATCGCTTCTACTCCCCGGACCTTTGACCGCCAGTCCAATGAGTGGAAGGACGGGGAAACCCTGTTCCTCCGCGCATCTGTATGGCGCGAAGCAGCCGAGAACGTAGCGGAGTCCCTCACAAAGGGAATGCGCGTCATCGTTTCCGGCCGTTTGAAGAGCCGTTCCTACGAAACAAAAGAAGGCGAAAAGCGCACCGTAATTGAGCTTGAGGTCGACGAAATCGGCCCCAGCCTGCGTTACGCAAACGCCAAGGTCAACCGCACCCAGCGCTCCGGCGGCGGGCAGGGCGGCTTTGGTGGCGGTAACGCCGGTAATTCCGGTGGCTTCGGAGGTGGCGCTCCTGGTGGAAACCAGGGCGGCGGCAACTCCGGTGGAACCTGGGGTGGCAACCAGCCCGCACAACAGCAGGATGACCCTTGGGCTACGCCCGGTGTCAGCAACGCTGGCGGCTGGGGCAACGGCCCGGATTCCGAACCTCCCTTCTAAACAAAACATAAACGTCCGACGCCGGACACTCACCGGAACTGCCGCAAGGCACCAAGGTGACAACCGCCGTCGAACACCACCATCCCGTGGATCAATATCCACGGGCTCCATAGAAAAGGAGCTCCACGATGGCTAAGGCTGAACTCCGTAAGCCCAAACCAAAGTCCAACCCCTTGAAGGCCGCTGACATCACTGTCATCGACTACAAGGACGTAGCACTGCTGCGCAAGTTCATCTCCGACCGCGGAAAGATCCGCGCTCGTCGCGTCACTGGCGTTACCGTTCAGGAACAGCGCAAGATCGCCCAGGCAATCAAGAACGCCCGCGAAGTTGCTCTGCTGCCTTACTCCGGCGCTGGCCGCGGCTAAGGGAAGGGATTAACTAACATGGCAAAGCTCATTCTGACCCACGAAGTAACCGGTCTCGGTGCTGCTGGCGACGTTGTGGAGGTCAAGGACGGTTACGCACGTAACTTCCTGCTGCCCCGCGGCTTCGCTCTGACCTGGTCCAAGGGTGGCGAGAAGCAGGTTGAGTCCATCAAGGCTGCCCGCGCCGCTCGTGCGCACGCTTCTGTTGAAGCTGCACAGGCACAGGCCCAGGCTCTGTCCTCCAAGAAGGTCAAGCTCGAGGTGAAGGCCGGCGAGTCCGGTCGTCTCTTCGGCACCGTCAAGCCTGCTGATGTCGCTGCTGCTGTCGAGGCCGCTGGCCTCGGCGCCATCGACAAGCGCAACGTTGAACTGCCGAACCACATCAAGTCTGTCGGTTCGTACACGGCCAACGTTCGCCTGCACGAGGACGTTTCCGCTGTCATCGACCTCGAGGTCGTAGCAAGCAAGTAACCCCGCGCAGCGCAAGTAGTCTCTGACTGCAACTGAAGACCCCCGCTACCGGATTCCGGTGGTGGGGGTCTTTTGTTTGCCCAAATCGACGGGTGATTTAAGGGGTGTGGAGCTCGTCCATGACGTGCCGGTATCCCGTGCGGATCATCTGCGCGAGGACGTCCTTGTCCACATCGTCCAGTTTGTTGACATAGAGGCAGGCGGCCCCGGTCTTGTGTTTGCCGAGGTCGGGAAGCAGCCTGTCGGCGTCGGGGCCGTAGGTCAGCCCGTACAGTGCCAGGTTGGCCTTCCGTGGTGAGAACCCGACGGCGGCCGAGTCACCCTCGCGGCCGGTCTCGTATTTGTAGTGATAGCTGCCGAAGCCCACAATGGTGGGTCCCCACATGACGGGTTCCTGACCGGTGATGTCCCGCATCATCTCCAGCAGCTCGAAGGCGTCCGCGCGCCGTGTCGGGTGTTCCACCGCGGCCAGGAATTCTTCCACGGACACCGCCGTGGGTTGGGTCTTGTTCTCTGCCATAGGGGTAGTTTCGCAGACGGGGGACAGATCAGTCAGCACTACCCGGCAAAGCCCGATGGTAGCCTTCACGGGTGACTTCAGAAGCCCTGCGCAGCCGCCCGTTCCACCAAGTGGACGTCTTCTCCGATCAGCCGTATCGGGGCAACCCGCTTGCCGTGGTGGTGGACGCCGAGGGTCTCAGCAGCGAGAAAATGCAGCACTTCGCCAACTGGACAAACCTCTCCGAGACCACATTCCTGCTCCCTCCCACCCACCCGCTGGCGGACTACAAGGTGCGGATCTTCACGGGCAGTGAAGAGTTCCCGTTCGCCGGGCACCCCACCCTCGGCTCGGCGCACACGTGGTTGCAGGCCGGGGGAGTGCCCAAGACTGACGGTGTCCTTGTCCAGGAGTGCGGCGCCGGTTTGGTGAGGCTGAAGCACGACGCCGGGCGGCTGGCTTTCGCTGCGCCGCCGCTGACGCGCTTTGGTCCGGTTGAAGACGATATCAAGGCCCGGCTCGCGGCAGCCCTGCGTCTTCCGCAAGATGAGTTGCTGGATATTTCGTGGCTGGTGAATGGACCCACCTGGATCGGCGTGCTCCTCAGCTCGGCGGAGCAGGTGCTGGCCATCGATCCGGACCTCGTCGCCATGGGTGAGTTCAAGGTTGGGGTTATCGGTCCGCACCAGCCAGGTTCCCCCGTGGACTTTGAAGTCCGTACGTTCATTCCGGGAGATGCCATGGTGGAAGATCCTGTGACCGGTAGCTTCAATGCCGGTGCGGCCCAGTGGCTGATCGGCTCCGGCAGGGCACCCCAGGAATACGTGGCGGCCCAAGGCACCGTGCTCGGGAGGGCCGGGAGGGTGCACATCAAAGCCGAGGACGGGGAGATCTGGGTGGGTGGAGTGTCGGCCACGTGCATCGAGGGAACGGTACGGCTCTGAATCCTTAACGTCGTCAGGTCCGCTTGGGCCGTGACAGCACAACCACCAGGAAGATCCCTGCACTGAACACGGCTTGAACCAGCAGCACGGACCACGGGACGTAGCCCAGGTAAAGGGCCACCAGGAGTGGAATCGTGGCCAGGATGGTCACGTCCAGCCCGCGGAGCAGGGAGCCCAGTTGGGCGCGGGGAACAGGGCCGAACGGAGTCTCAACCGGCGGAGCTGTCCAGTCAGGCGGAGTCCTGGTGGCGGCGCGGAGAGTCCCAGCACCCATGCCCACACCTGCAAGGGCGCCCACCGCCATCAGCAAGGGATCTGCAGCACCGAGAAGAACCAGCAGCCCGCTGAGCGCGGTCATCCATAGTGCCATTGCCAGGCAGGGCATCAGCGTGCGACTGGTCCTGACAAGGGCCGGATGCAGTGGCAGCAGGGCGTCGAGCTCTGGAACCAGGGCGGTTTTGCGGGCCACGGTTCCCATGCCGGACGCTGCGGCGCATCCGGCGATCACGATGACCGCCAGCTGGGCGAATTCGGGCAGTCCGCCTTCTACGAGCAGTATCGCCATGCAGGCTGCAAGCCAGAGGATGGATGGGGCCAGCGGGGGATTCAGCCGGAGGAAGGCAACGGCATCGGCACGGATCAGCGCCCGCAGGGGGCCGCGCGTTGGCCGGGCGTAAAAGCGGGCCGCCCGGCCGCCGTCGACCCTTTGACGGCCGCTGCCCAGAGCACGCAGTACCTCGTTGGCGTCCATCATGAACAGTGAAGCGCCGGCGTGCCCGGCAACAGCACCACCGCGAACCAACTCTTCACCCCGCACTCGCCCGGCGCGGCGAGCCACCAACGCCAGGAGTCCGACGGCGGCAGCGGCCACCAGCGCCGGCGGCCAAAGAGACCAGGACAGCGCGGGAAGGACTGCGCAGGCGAGGAGGGCGGCCGTCGTCGTGATTTTGGCTGTGCGCCGGCTCCACCAGCCGAGCTGCTGCATGGCCGATAGGAGCACGGCAACCGTGCCTGCGCCGGCGAAGGTAAGTGAAGCGAGAATATGATCAACCGCGGTGCGGTCAACGGCGGTCACCAAGCTGAAGGGCAGGTAGATGATGGCCGAACCACCCGCCGTGAGAGCCACTTTACGGAAGAACGGGGGCAGGACCATGGGTCGGCGGTCCACCGGCAGCGACAACCACCAGGTACTCTCTGCGCCGCTAACCGTCATGGGTCCAAGCTTGCGCGCCAGATTGCTGATGACCAGGAGGACTGCAAATGTCACTGACGTCCACAGGACGGGTTCCGGAAGGAGGAGCCATTGCTCCCCGATGATGCTGCCGGTTGATGCCCGCCCGGCAATCTCGGTGCGCAGCGCCAGGACGAACGAGGCTGCCATGGTCAACGAGACGCCGATCCCAAGGCCCCAGCTGTAGGCGTCAACAAAACGGTCACCCCACGAGGTCCGGCTGCGCTTGTAACGCCGGGCGGAGCGGCGGGTGAAGCGGACAACGTCAGCGGCCAATTCACTGCTTTGTGCCAACGATTCACGATTGAGCATGTCAGGAGCCGGCAATGATCGAGGCCCCCTGCTCCGGGTCGAATTCCCGGACTTCCTCGTCGATGACCAAACACGTGGAGGCTGTGGCGAGCAGCAGCTGGGGATCATGGGTTACCAGGACCACCGCGCCACCATCTTTGGCGTGGGCGGCGATGCGATCACTGAGGGCCACCCGCATCCGGGGGTCCAGCCGTTGCTCAGGC
This sequence comes from Paenarthrobacter sp. CM16, assembly GCF_013179505.1. GTDB lineage: Bacteria > Actinomycetota > Actinomycetes > Actinomycetales > Micrococcaceae > Arthrobacter. The sequence goes on from NZ_JABMCX010000018.1 coordinate 17,863, forward strand.
TCATCGAGGATCAGGAGCGACGACGGGCGGATCAGTCCCGCTGCGAGCAGCAGCCTGCGCCGCTGACCGGAAGACAACGCATCCGGGATGGCATGCGACCTGCCCACCAGCCCGAAGAATTCCAACTCCTCCTCCACCCGCGTTTCCGGGTCATCCAGCGAGTGCCCCCGGGCAACCAGCAGCAAATGCTCCCGGACTGTGAGGGACGGGAAGAAGAGGTCGTCATCGAAAACGGCAGAGACCTGCCGTCGGAAGGGGACGGCATCCGGATCGATAAGCAAGCCGTGGACCTTCACGTCTCCGGACAGGGAAGCCTGACGCCCCGCAAGAGTCCGGGCCACCGTGGACTTTCCTGCGCCATTGACTCCGACGATTCCCAAGACGTCCCCTGCGGCCACCGAAGCGTTGACTTCGCCGCAAACCGGAGCCCCCGCATAACCAACCAACAGGCCTTCGGCCTCCAAAACTGTCCCCATGGTGCAACCCTACCGGCGGGACTGGCGGGTCGTTGTTGGAGCGCTTAGCGTGGCTCCTATGTCAGTACCCGAGGGCGGTTTACCGACGGTGCTGAGTCCGAGGTGCTGAGTATCCACGGTGAGGAAGAGAGTGGCGATGGTTGAGAAACACCCCACGGTGGACGCGTACATCGCGGCCCAACCTGCGGAAACCCAGCGGATCCTCCAGGAGATTCGCCGGCACATTCACGCGGCAGTTCCCGGCGCCGGCGAGATGATCAGCTATGACATTCCCACTGTCACCATCGAGGGACACTACGTGGTGTACTTCGCTGCCTGGGCACACCACATTTCGGTGTATCCGGTGCCGCGTGGAGACGAAACGCTGAATATCGATCTGGAGCCGTATCTCGCCGGGAAGGGGACGTTGAAGTTTCCCTTGAACAAGCCGATCCCTTATGAGTTGATTGCCAGGGTTGCCGCCCGGCTGGCAGCGGAAAGGACGCAAAAGCGCTGATTCGTGCCGTTACAGCAGTGTCCGGGCGTCCAGGTCTTCCATCGCCCAAGTGAGGATCTTCAGGTCGAACGGATCGCGTTCCTGAATGCCGAAAATGTAGGCGTCGAAATCCCAAAGCCTCGCGTTCCCACCGTTGGCCCAATACCAGGCCCAAAGGTCGTCGAGGGTGATCTCATGCTCCCTGACCAGCGTGCGCGCCGTCTGGCGTGAGTCTTCCATGGGTTTTCCCCGCTGCTGATACAGCAACACACCGCATCAGGCTGATTGTTTGGGCCTCCGCTTCTGGAAACCCTTTTTCATGGTTTCACGTTCCGGACTCATCCGGAACCCCATTGCATTGCGAATAGTATGGAACTTCCGAGGAAAACTACCGCCTGAAAAGGGACCTCGCAATGAATCAGGAGCACACTGTGGATTCTGCCCGGACCTTTGAGTCGATCGTCATCATTTTCAACCCGAACAGCACGGGGGATGCACCCGAACTGGCTCAGCAGTTGCATGACCGGCTGAAGGAACTCCTTAAGTACCAGCCCGAGATCACCCTCCAGCCCACTGAACATGCCGGTCACGCCGTCGATCTTGCACGGGAAGCAGCCTCCACGGGCGGTGACGTCCTGGTGGTGTCCGTCAGCGGCGACGGCGGTTACAACGAGGTGGTCAACGGTGTGATGCAGGCCGGGAATCCTCGAGCCGTCTGCGCAGTCAGGGCTGCCGGCAACGCCAACGACCATAGCCGGATCATGGCCACCAAGCCCTTGGAAGAGGCCATTGCGGAGGGACATGTCCATCACATCGACCTTCTCCGGATTCACACGGGCCAAACGGAGAATGAGCCCCTTGAATACGCACACTCATATATCGGGTTCGGCCTCACCCCGGTGGTGGCCACCGAACTCGAAAAGGGCAGCAAGGGTGCCTTGAAGGAAATGGTCACCGTGATCCAGACCTTCTCCAAGTTCGAGCCCTTTGGCATCCGCATGGCCGACGGCAAACGCCGGAAGTTCGACAGCCTCGTTTTCGCCAATATCAATGAGATGGCCAAGTACGCCACGTTGAGCGAAGCTGACGACCACCCCTCGGATGGGAAATTCGAGGTGATCGTCTTCCCGCACATGCCCAAATGGCGCACTCTCCTGACTGCGCTGAAGGCCACCACGCAGGGCCTGGGCGATCAGCCGAGTGTGAGCAGTTACGAATTCACCACGCTCAAGCCGCTGCCGTATCAAATGGACGGCGAAGTGAAGTCCGTAGAGGCCAACGTCAAGGTGAAAGTGGAGTGCGCTCCACGCGCCCTTGCCACCCTCGGCTAGCCGCTAGCCTGCAGGGGCGCAGGATGCCGTGACGAAGTCGTAGATCCGGCCCCGCAGGTCATCCGGCGCCGGAATCTTCAGCACACCCTTCCGGTTGCCCACTGCGACCCGCAGCGGCAAGAGCGTCCCCACTTTGTCCTCGGCAACAGCGTGCGGATCGCAACGGGCAGGGCGGATGGTCAGCGGGAGTTCCTGCTTGGCGGCGCCCAGGGTGACATTCCGGGGCCAGGGAGCCGTGGGGGTTTGGGCCAGCAACGTGGTCTCATCGATGGATTCAATGGTGAGTTGTTCCGTGCCGGATCCCGGTCCGGCCGGGGTCATGACAAGGCGTACGACGGCGGTGCGGCCGTCCGCGGCGACCTCAAGTCCCGAATCCAAGACTATGGTCACGACGGCGGCTGCTGCCGTTGCGAGGCACAGCTCGCCGGCGTTTCTGCTCAGCACGCCGAACGGGTCTGAAGCGCTGGTGTTCTGCTCCACAGGCGCCTTGCCCGGTACTGAGTAGGTGATGCCGGCGGTAAGTTCCGTTGAGGCTTCTTGTGTTCCGCAGGCGGCCGCGGGCAAGGTTACGGGAAGGCTTTTAGGCTGACGCGGCGGCAATTCAAGGCTGCCCTCTGATGGTTCCCAGGAGATGTCACTCTGGAACAGCACGGAGTGCAACCGGGCTCCGGTGACGGTCACCGGTGACTCCGTGGTGTTGGTGAGCTGCAGCAGGATGGCCTGTTTGCCGTATTGGTCCCGGGATTGGTTCACCTCGACGGTGATGGTGCCAGGGCTTGTGCTGGTCGCCTCGGAACCAGAACCGACGGAACCGGGGCCGCCGTAGTCGCAGGCGGCCAAAAGCGGGATGGCCACAGCGAAGGCCATACCCGCCACAAACAAACGCCACCCACGGCACATCATGCGATCAGTGTAGGGGCGCGTGCGAGCAACCCGATACCTGCGCAGATACCCGGCGCCACGTCATAAATTCGCTTCCTTGGATTCAGTCATTCGCGCCATTAATACTTGGAGAGTACGGGGGAGTAGCGGAGGTAGATCCGGAAATCCTTGCCGCCGGCGTTGGCGATCCCGGTGCAGGTCTTTCGCAGGGTCCATAAATTCACGGGTTCGCAACGTTCCGAAGCCAGGTCCATTTCCACTGCCAGGGAGCCGGCGGTCTGCGGTGGTTTGACGTCTACAACCATTTCGCGCCAACAGCCTCCCGACCCACATTCCTCGGAAATCGCGCCTACTGTGCTGGGTGCGGGAATTGCGGGGAATCCTGCATCGGACGGGACGCCGCCTTCATCTATTGCGGTCCACAGAATTGAGCAAAGCCACGCAACCAGGACAACCCCGCTAATCAGCACGGAGATGCATCCTTTGCGCGGGCGCGCTTGAACGTGGAGCGATTCAGCCATGTATTTCCCCCGGATTGAAGATCTCAGCCTACCTTGGCCGTGGCCATGCATTCCGGCCGATAGGATGACCGCACGCAGTTAACAATTCCTCCCGGTGAACCAACTCTGAAGGGCCACGCTGATGTCATTCCAGGCTTACCTCGATGCCGTTGAAGACAAGACCGGGCTCACGCCGCGGCAATTGGTTGAGATCGCCGAATCCAAGGGGTTCAATGATCCTTCCGTGAAGGCCGGGACCATCCTTGAATGGCTCAAAGCTGACTACGATCTTGGCCGTGGCCATGGAATGGCCTTGGTTCACGTCATCAAAAAGGGGCCACAGATCGACAGCAAGCATGTGGGGTCGGACGGGACTCACCGGGACGAGTCGGACATGCTCTGGTTGGACGGCAAAGCCACCAAGCCGCATTCCTGACAAAGCAGCAGCCTATGGCAAGTGAACAATAAGCATGCTTAGCTTAATGTCATCGCCGCGGCCGCATCTGCTCAGAAAGGATCCACATGTCCACCGTGACGCAGTTGTTCACGTCTCCCGCCGTCGAGGTCTGGAAGGTCATTGAGGACGGCTGGCTCTATTCCGGCTGGGTGGTGGGTGCCTCAAGGATCCGTGCCGTGGACGATCACTGGCCGCAGGTAGGCTCCAAGCTGCACCATTCAGTGGGGTCATGGCCCTTCCTGCTCGATGACAGCAGCAGGGTGACCGGCATGGATCCGGGCAAGTCATTGGAAATTGTGGCCAGGGGCTGGCCTCTGGGCGAAGCCAAAGTGCTGATCACCCTGGAAGACCTCGGTGGTAACCAGTGCAGGGTCTCCATTGAAGAGGACGCCGTGCGAGGGCCTGGAAAAGTGATACCCAAGGCACTGCGGGACCCGGTGATAGCTGTGCGGAACCGAGAGACCCTGAGGCGGCTGGCACTGATGGCTGCCGGTGGAGCGGGCAGGAAAGGCTAGGAAGCAGCGCTAGGGCGCAGGCTGCACAGCGGCAGGAATGACCCAGTCGAATGCCTCTGCCTTGGAACGTGCACCCTGGGCCGCCTTGGAGCGGTTGGGCTCACCCAATTCGGCCAGCAGCTTTTCGGAAAGAACCACGAGCCCGCCGAACACCTCCCGCGTCAGCCACTCCGGGCGGGTGGCGAAGAGAATGTCCTCGCTGGCGGTGTTGCCGCTGGCGCCGGGCGCGAACGGGCAACCGCCCAAACCACCAAGAGCGCCGTCAACCATGGCCGCACCGGCCTGGATGGCAGCCAAGGTGTTTGCCACCCCCAGGCCCCAGGTGTCATGGCCGTGATAGACGATCCGTCGAGCGGGAGACTCGTCCCGGACCCGCGCGATCAGGCGGGAAACCTGGGCGGGGAAGGCCTGGCCCAAGGTGTCGCAGATGACGATGTCCGTGGTGCCTTCAGCGCGGGGGTCATTGGCGATGGAGAGAACGCGTTCCTCCGGGACATATCCCTCGAACGGGCAGGTGAACGAGGTGGCAATACACAACTGGATCCGACCGTTCACGGCGCGCGTGTACTCAACAGCCTCAGGCAGAGCGGCCAAGCTCTGGTCCGTGGTCCGCCCGATATTCGCTTTATTGTGCGAATCCGAGGCCGATAAACAGTACTGGAAATTACGGGCACCCGCCGCTGAAGCCTTGGCTACGTGACCGGGGGTGGCTACCCAGATCCAACACCTTTCCAATTCCTCCGGGGTGAGTGCTTGCACCACTTCAAGCGTATTGGCCATGGTGGGGACCAAGTCTGCGCGGGCCATGGAACCGAGCTCGATGGCCGGCACGCCCAGCCGCAGCAATTCGCGGACCATCTCGATCTTCTGCTCGGTGGGCAGGAGTTTGCCCGTGAGCTGGAGTCCGTCGCGCAGCGTGACGTCACGCAGGATGACGTTGCCCGGCGTTGAGGCGAGGGGGCTTTCATAGTGGTTCATGCTCGGGTGGCTTCCTCGCGGCCGGTAGCCGCATTGATCTGAGCGGTGTCCATGTTCAGGAGCCCGCCAAGGATTTCCCGGGTGTTCTCGCCCAGGTCCGGGCCCAGGTTCCGAATGGGCAGGGACTGGTCCCCGATCACCGGAACAATGCCGGGGAAACCGACGCCGGGGAGGATCTCCTCCCCTGTGGAAACATCGAACTTCTGGATCATGTTCCGGGCTGCGTACTGGCTGTCCGTGCTGATGTCAGCAGCGGTGTAGATAGGCCCGGCCGGAACCTCGGCGGCCTCGAGAACCGCGAGGGCCTCGGTGCTTGTAAGCGTCGCCGCCCACTGGCCAATGGCCTGGTCCAGTTCCTCACGCTTTGCCCAGCGCCCGGCGTTCGATTGCAGGGAAGGGTCCTCCGCCAGGTCCGGGCGCCCAATGGTTTGCATGTACCGCTGGTATATCGAGTCGCTATTGCCGGCCACCACAATGCTGGAACCGTCCTTGCACAGGTACGCGTTGGACGGAGCGATTCCTTCCATGCGGCCACCCACGCGCTGCCGGTCCACGCCGTAGGCCTGATAGTCCGGGATCAGCGATTCCATCATGGAGAACATGGCCTCGTTCAACGCGACGTCGATGATGCGCTCAGTGAGGGGGACAGCGCCAGCCGAGTCCCGGCGTCGTGCTTCACGCTGGTACAGGCTCATCATGGAGCCGAAGGCGGCGTAGAGGCCTGCGATCGAGTCTCCGATGGAGACGCCCACCCGAACCGGTGCGCGGTCAGGATCGCCCACCAGGTTGCGGAACCCGCCGTAGGCTTCGGCGACGGCGGCAAAACCGGGCCGCTCGGACAACGGCCCCGTCTGCCCGAAAGCGGAGATTCGGGTGACGATCAGGTCCGGATTCGCTTCGTTGAGGACTTCCGGGCCCAGGCCCCACTTCTCCAGAGTGCCGGGGCGGAAGTTCTCCAAGAGGATGTCGCACTTGGCAACGAGCTCCAGCACTGCCTGCTTGCCGGCGTCGGTGCGTAGATCCAGGACCACGGACTTCTTGTTGCGGTTAAGGGTGCGGTAGAGCATGGAGGTGTTGCCCTTGTGCAGGCGCCAGTTGCGCAGCTCATCGCCCGTTCCGGGCCGCTCCACCTTGATGACCTCGGCTCCGAAGTCAGCCAGCAGGCGTCCTGCCGTGGGAGCCGCTATGTAGTTGCCGAGTTCCAGGACCCGGACACCGTCCAAGGGGGCGATTGCTGGGTGTGTCATGGTCTGCTTTCGTACGTGCCGGACAGGCGATCAGTGGCCAGATCCCACTCTATGAGTTGGCACTCATTCTGCAAGCGCTTCTGCTGACTAGACTGAGCCGATGTCTTTCACCATCCGGCCCGCCCTGCCCGCTGACGTGGCGAACATACTGGCTGTGGAGCTGGATGCGGGTGGTATTTCCACCACCGGCTCGAAGCGGTTCGCCGCTAATATGACCGCCGCAATCATGGACCCCGTGCGTCTGGTCCTGGTGGCAGAAACTCAAGCGAACGTGGCGGCGGATGGAGGTTCCGGCGTCGTGGGCTGGGCGAAAACGCACTACTGGGACCATGGCGACGGTCCGGCACCAGCGGGGCACTATTTGGGTGGAGTCACCGTTCGGCCCGGTTTCCGGCGTCAGGGAGTGGCGGTGGAGCTGACCCGGGACCGGCTCCAGTGGGTGTGGGAGCGGGCGGAGAGTGCCTGGTACGTGGTCAACGCGCGCAATGAAGCGTCGTTGGCTTTGCACGCGCGGTGGGGCTTCAGGGAGGTTGCGCGGCGCCCCGGTTTTCATACGGTGAGGTTCGACGGCGGCGAAGGCGTCCTGCTGCAGGCGGCGCGACCGTTGTCCTGATGCTCGCGGACGCCCTTGCGCCATACCATGGTCCAGAGATACGCCGACCGGGGGAGTGTGCAATGGGGCCGTTGGAATCGATCCAAGCCAGTACGAGGCGGGATGAATCAGCGCAGGCGGGTTCTCCCTCGAAGAGCCGGCGAAGGCGGTCCACCCGGCACCGGAAACTCGAGTTGGCGATATTGGTGGTGCTGATCATTGCCGTGGCGCTGTCCGCTACTCCGTGGCCTTCCGCCATGTTGATCCGGACTGTCTTTGAGCGCGGTGCGCAGGCAACCATCGATGAAATGACGCCATACGTTCCCGATGCACCGCTGCAAACCCAAGCCGGCGTGGTGTACAAGCCCGGTTCCACCTTTGACGTCTTCAGCCCCGAGGGAACCACCACGCCACTTCCCACGGTGGTGTGGATTCACGGAGGAGCCTGGATTTCCGGAGCGCAGCGGGATGTGAATCCGTACCTCCAAATCATCGCTGCCGAGGGTTACACCACCATTGGCATGAGCTACCCGATCGCCCCCGAGGCCACGTATCCCACTGCCGTGCGTGACATCAATGAAGCCCTCGCCTACATCAAGGCACACGCCGCCGAACTCAACGTGGATACCAGCCGCATTGTGCTGGCCGGTGACTCTGCAGGCGCCCAACTGGCCAGCCAGATGACCACGCTCACTGTAAACCCCGCCTACGCCAACCTGATGGGGATCGAGCCGGCCCTCCAAAAATCGGAGTTGTCGGCCACCATCCTGCATTGCGGCGTCTACGACCTCCGGGCCATGGCTGATCTCAGCGGCATCGTAGCCTGGGGCTTCAAGACCTCCCTCTGGGCTTACACGGGCACCAAGGATTGGTCTGCCACTTACGCCGGGGCCACCATGTCCACCATCGATTTCGTCACTGACGACTTTCCGCCGACCTTCATCAGCGGCGGCAACGGTGACGGGCTCACCTGGCTCCAGTCCGTGCCCTACAGCAACCGCCTCAAGGACGCCGGCGTCCCGGTGACTGAGCTGTTCTGGCCCGCGAACCACCAGCCTGAACTTCCGCACGAATACCAATTCCACCTGAACTTTGACGAGGCACGCGAGGCGCGGGACAAGACGTTTGCCTTCCTGTCCACGCACGCTCCTCGTAGTTGACGGGCCGGAACCGTACCCACTCGGTCGAAACTATCTCCATGATGGAACTATTATTGGAGGATGACTTCCTCTCCTGACGTCCTTCCGGCAACTCGCAGGCCCGTTCTCTATTGGGCCTCGGGGGTGTGTGCTGCGGCGTTGGTCCTGGTTCCGCTGTGGATGCTGATCGGGAATCCAGCCGTTCTGCGTGGTCACCCGCTGCTGCCCGCCGTGTTGGTGAGTGCCGCCGTCGTCGGACTTCTTTGGGGTGTCCTGCTGTGGCGGCGCCGCCGCGTTCCCTTGAAGCGTTCTGTCCCCAGGGCGGTAGGGGCGTGGGCTGTTCGCCTGGTTGTTCTGGCGCTTGTGGCAATGCTGGCTTGGCTGAACCCTTTCGCCTATCAACCGGCAGGGGCTGCCACAGCGGCCGGCGTTTCTGTTGCTGAAGAGCCGACGGCGATTGTCCTGACGCCCGACGGCGGGCCGGCCGGCAAGGGGTTGGTCTTCTACCCGGGGGCGCGGGTTGAGGCCCGGGCCTATGTGGATATCCTCAAGCCGGCTGCGGAAGCCGGTGCCCTGGTGGTCATCCTCAAGACACCCCTCAACCTCAGTTTGCTGGACGGGAACCAAGCGCGTAGTGCCATGGCAGCGCATCCGGAGATCTCAACGTGGGCGGTTGGGGGCCATTCGCTGGGTGGAGTCAGTGCAAGTTCGTTCGCGCTGGGTAACCAGGACGTTGACGGCCTGCTCCTGTACGCCTCCTATCCGCTGGATTCCATGCGTGACCGGGCAGGGCTGAAGGTTCTATCCATCTCCGGTTCCGAGGACGGCCTCAGCACGCCCGAAAAGATCAACGCCTCCCGCGAACTCCTGCCTCTGGATGCCACGTTCGTGGAGGTTCAGGGCGGCAATCACGCATTCTTCGGGAGCTATGGGGCCCAGCCCGGTGATGGAGAACCTTCCGTGGGCCGTGAGGTTGCCCAAGAGCAGATTTCCGCGGCTACGGTGGCGTTTCTGGCTCAATTTGGGATGAGTTAGACCCCTCCGGGAATACTTCCGGGCGGGGCCCTGTTCATTGATTTAGATGCAAACGCATGTAAACTGGAGGAACAAGCAACAGGAGAATGCCATGGAAACCCGCCGCATCACCGTTCTTTCCGCCGGACTCGGTGTCCCGTCGTCGAGCCGCCTGCTGGCCGACCAGCTGGCCGCATCCGCCGAGCGGCAGCTGCGGGCGGCAGGCTACGACGCAACGATCGAGATC
>NZ_JABMCX010000180.1 GCF_013179505.1 Paenarthrobacter sp. CM16
GTTGATGGGGATGATGATCCCTTGCCCCACCCAGGTCAGGACGATGATTCCCAGCAGGCAGATGGCGGCGGGGATGACGCGGATAGTGCCCCACTCGGACCAGACCAGGATGCCGCCGGAGATGAACATGACGGGCACCACGATGGTGAAGAACTTGGTGGCCGCCCGGGTGGGGATGCCGAAGTGCATGTCCACGTTATCGCGGGCCAACGATTCCCAGGTGGGGTAGAGGAAAAATTTGAGGACCCACATGGTGCCCACATACATGGTGGCACCGAAGAGGAAGTAGAGGGCATTGAGGAGCAGTAGCCAGTTCACCGGGCACCACCGTGGGGCGCCGGGCTTGGAACGGCGCCGGGGACCCGGCTCCGGTCCGGCGGCGTCAACCATTCCTGCCCTTGGCCCAGCTCCACCACACTGTCCATCATGTCCCCGCCACGAAGGGCTACAGCCTCCAGTGGGGTGGGAGCGGTGAGGAACCACGCTTCGTAGTGGTCATCCAGGACTCCGTGGGCTTGGGGCAGCCAAGCGGTGAACACCGGTTTGCTCTCTACTTGCAGGTTTTTCAAGGGTTCGACGCCGGGCGCGTCACCGAGGATGAGCCGCGCCTTGGCCTGGGCGCCGAGGGCGATGTCTCCGGTGGCTTCGAAGTAGATGTCCGATTTCCAGAGCATGTTGCGGAAGACGCAGTAGTTGGAGGCCGCCAATTTGAGGGGCAGGTTCAGGGGTTCTGGCCGTTGGATTTCGATGTAGCAACCCAGGCGGCCGTCTTTGTCGTATTGGGCTGAGACGGTGGTGTCCGTGACCACGAAGTCCAGGTTGGCCTGGTGCTTGGGCATGCCCCAGATTCCCTTGCCCCCTTTGACGGAAACTTCTGAACTGACGGGCAGGTCAACTACGAACTGGCCGAGTTTGAAGGTTTTTTGGAACATCAGGGGAAGGATGGGCGGGGCGGGCCTGCTTCCGTGGGTGATGGCGATGGCAAGGGAGTACTCGATGTACTTGCCGATGTCGGTGGATTTGTAGTTGACCACTGTCACCACCAGCAGCCCCTTGCCGCCCAGGACGAAGGGCCGCATTTCCGAACCGGGGAGTGCGGCGGCGGCTGCGCGCTTGTTGATGGGGAACGCTGCCATTAACACGGGCGAGTCATCTGAATTGACGGGCATGAGGTATTTGATGCCGTCCGCGAAGGCATGCTGTCCGCGCAGGCGTTCCTGTCTCCGCGGAACGGGGGAGGGCAGGAGCTTGAGCAAAGGTGTGGCCAGTTCGGTGAGGTTTTTCATGGCTTCGGCTCCTGGGCTGTGGTCAGTACTGGGGTTCGATTCAGTTCGTCGATGATGATGGGGAAGGTGTCCTGCCAGGCATGCTCGCCGAAGAAGACGTCCAGGTGGCCGTAGCCGGGGATGAGGTGGAGGGAGTCCTTCCCGGGGCGGTGCTTTTGGAAGAATTCGTAGGTGCGTTGCTGGCTTTCGGGAAGGAAGCACCGGTTGTCCAGGCCGGCGATGAAGGCGAACCTCGCATCGGTCTGCGGGGCGTCGGCCACCAAGTTGTCCGGCAATTCAGGATGGTCCCCGGCCGCCACCATGTGCCCGGCCTTGATGCTGCGGCCCATTTCTTCGAAGAATGTCACGGGTACTTCCGCAAACTCGCCGGTGAGCCATTGGTGGGTGGCGTCGTCGAGGTTTTCATGGGACCAGAGGGCGGGACGACCGCTGCCGTAGGTGAAGCTGACCATCTTGCAGACCGTGTTGTCGCATTCATGGTGGGTGGCTTTGACCAGGCCACGGATGGCCCGTGTGAAATAGCCTTGGGACTTGTAGCCCCACGCCGGAGACAGGTAAGGCGTGAAGGCTTTGACCACTGGCGTGAGGTAATCGATTTTTAGCCGCGAGAACGCCGGTACTACCGGGTGCAGGGATACTGCGTTGGACACGATGGTGTCCACCTGCGGCAGCAGTCCCGCCACGGCCGACATCGTGAAGGACGTGGACCCCTGGCAGTGGATGACGGCTTTCATGCTCGGCGCGCCGGTAGCGTCCAGGACGTGCTCGACGGCGGCTGGGTGGTCGTGCACTGCGGCATCGGCGAGCGTCCATGACAGAGGATCAAGGTCGATCGATGCACGCCAATTCAGCATCCAGACGTCCCACCCGTCCTCGAGGAGGACATCAACAATGGTGGTGCGGACGGGCGGCCTGAACAGTTCGGCCCGGACGCCGGAGCCGTGAACCAGGATCACCGGCCCTTTGTCCGCTTCAACGGGTGAGGTGACGTGGACCAGGCTCAGCGGTGTGTTGTCCCGGGCACGGATCGGGATGACCTCGGTCCTGTGCTCGGCACGGGTGATCATCATGGGGCGCTTCCCTTCCCTGCGATGGTGATGGGTTCTTCAAGCAGCCGCACGGGCGGCAGGCCGGGCACCGGAACAAGCCGCGCGCCGTCGTCGTCCGGTGCCAATTGCCAATCGCGGCAGATGGTGTCCACCATCAGCGGGTAGACGGTGAGGTTGTTATCGGCCGCGAGGTGAAGGCGGAGGAAGCCCTTGTGGTCCTCGATCGATTGGCCGGACATTTTCCAGGAGGCCACCTCTCCGCTGGGTGTCGCCAGGATGTACAGGGCGAAGGCCTCGCTGCCCAGCGCCCAGCCGCCCAAGTGCACCAGGGCAATCGACAGGAGGAGGATCAGGACGTCCGGCCACCCTTCCGGCCAGGGAATAAGGATCACGACGGCGGCACTGACCGCGAGCGCGGAGAGTTGGGACAGTGCGCCGCGGACGAAAACGACGATGCCCGCTGTGGCCACTCCCAACCAGCGCGCGAGCAAGGACCCAACGGCCAGGAGGAGGGGCAAGGCAAAGATCAGGAAGAGCACCACTACCAGGGTGTTGCCGCGGGCCAGGCTGCGCAGGCTGTCCACGAATCCTTCCCCGCGGAAGGCGCTGAATACCGTCCACAGCGTTAAGGCAGCCACCACATGCGCTATGCCCAGCGACAGGCCGAAGCCAGGGTTGCGGATGGAGAGCCAGCACGGGGAGAAGGGGTTCGCCAGTTGCGGCCCGAGCAGACGGGAGTCCCCTTGGCCGGGAAACGTTGTGGGCGCTCGGGTGAAGGTGCGGGGTGTGCCCTTCTGTTCTGTTCCGGTCTGGTGGGGGTTGCGCACGCTGGAGGATTCACCGGTCACGGCCGGGCCGGGCAGGGTGAGGTGTTCGGGGAGGTCGTGGGTGTCGGAGAGGTAAGCGCCGCCCAGCCCGCAGGTGATCATCTGGGTCCTGCCGGGATCCGGGATCCGGTGCTGGTTGCCGGAGGGATCCGGAGAAGGGGAGTCCTCGTAGCGGGAGTAATGGTGCAGGTCTCCGGTGAGCCAGAGCCTGACGTTGGCGCCGGTGGCCTCGAACAGGCCGGATTCAGGGTTGAAGCGGCGGCGCAGGTAGTCCTGTTCAAAGAAATCCACCTGCCGGAACCCGCCCCAGCCGGGTTCATCAGCATCAACCCAGAACGGGGCGGCGACGCAGAGGATGATCGCGTCACCGGGGACCAGGTGAAGGGTGACGTTCCGGTAGAAGTAGTCCAGCTGTGGCTCGTCAATGTATTGCCCGAGTTGGCTGTCCAGGCCCAGCAACCACCAGCCGGGGGTGCCGTTCCGGCCCGGACCGGGAGGGGTTCCCGTGAGCCGGAGGGCAAAGTAGCTCCGGGTTTGGATGGTCCGCCAGCTTCCGATGCTCCGCTGCCTGGTAAATACGCGGATGAAAGAGGTGAGGCCGTCGTACCAGTCATGGTTTCCGGGGAGGGCGAGCATGACCGGAGGCATGTTGTGGGGCCCGCTTTGCGCACCTTCGGAGCTTCTTGGCGCGCTGAGCGGGCCTCGCAACGCAGGTGGGAAGGCCGTCCGGTACGGACCCACCATCCGATTCTCGTACGCTGACGGGGACGCCACCGGATAGACTTCATCCCCGCCCAGGACCAGCACGTTGCCCCGGGGAAGTTCCCGCCCGTCCACCCTGAGCGAGTCCTGGGCCAGCAAGGACGCCACAGTGTAGGTGGCATCGAATCCGTCGCCGAGGTCAGCTGCAAAGTCGAGCCACATCTCCGTTGTTGTCGGCGCTGAGGGACGCTCCTCCTGAAGATCAGCAGGCGCTGGAAGGCCCCGGCTGGTGACAGCGGGCTGGGCCGGTTGGCCAGGAACAGGCAGCTTGTCCAAACGCAGTGGGTCCGCGGGAAAACTGCCCTCGAGCTCGCGCTTGTCGCCAAAGTCGGCAAAGACCGTAGCCGCAGCCACCTTCAACGCGGTCCGGGCCAAGGACATGGGCGAGAGCCAACGAACCGCCGTCTGGGGCGTGAAGCCCAGGACAGCGTAGTGCTTGGCGAGCTCCCGACTTTTCATTTCTTCGGCTTGACGGGGAACGGGACCCGTCTCAGGCCCCGGCCGTAGACCTGCCACAGTTCGCCGCCGAACAGCTTCCCGAAGGTCACCAGACCTGCCGCGGGCGCCGGTCCGCCGGCACGGAACGTGGTGAGTTGCCTGGCGAAGTCCAGAGGACGGATGTAGAGGATGCCCGCGCCAACGACGCCGTCGTTGCCAGTGCCGCTGGCGACACCGGCGGCCGGTTCAGTACCCTCGCTGTCCGGAGGAACATGGCCCCGAAGCACGGTGGCATACAGGGTGGTGGTGTCCGCCCAGAGGTCGAAACCCGCCTCGTTGTGGATCAGTTTGTGTCCGGTGAACGTAAACGGTGTTCCGCCCGGGTCCCGCAGCCACAAACGGTAGAGCATGCGCCTTGCCGGTGCGCCGTCGTCGGAGGTGTCCTGGACGAACAGATTGAACCAGCCCCGCTCCACGGGCATCCGGCCGCCGAAATAGTCCGCCAACACATAGCCCTCAGCTGTGGCCGGATGAGCCGGATCGGATGCGAACGCCTCAATATCTTCTGCAACGATGGTCAGCTCGAACATGATCTTCCTGCCCCGGTCCCGGCCCAGGTTCCGCCCCTTCTCCGGATCGGTGACACCAGGACTGAACCAGCCGTGCATCTGCTCGGTGAATCGGACGGACGTGGCCTCCTTGCCGCTTACGCCTGCAGCGCCGGGACTGCCCAGTCCGCGGCTGCGCACTTGGGAAACCGCGGAGTCTTCAGCTGCGGCGCTCGCAGGTTTTTCCTCCGGTGCGGCCTTGCCTTTGGTGGCGTCCGGCGCCAACGCGCGCGGAGCCAACGCGGCGACGTCGACGACGGCGCCTGCTGCCTCCCGCTGGGCGGCCGCCTCTTCGCTGGCCCCGCCGGAGCCTGCCGCATCTGCCGGGCGGATGCCCCGGCGGCCGGGTTCCCCTGCGTTCCCGAGGATGTGGGCGCAGGTGCGTTCGGCGAACGCTGCGATGGTCAGGGACGGGTTGGCGCCCACAGGGCCCGGCATCACAGCTCCATCCACCACGAATAATCCGGGATACCCAAAGACCTCGCCATAGGAGTCACAGACCGCCTCGCCCGGATGCCGCCCGGAGGGTGCTCCTCCGATCGGGTGGACCGTGATGACGCGTTTGGCCCACCAGAGGGGGTTGTCGATGAAGTCCCCGTCCAGGTCTTTGGAAATGGACTCCATGGTTTCGCGGACGCGGCCGAAGTACTCCTTGGACGTTGCCATGGTCCAGGCGATGGCCAGCCTCCCGTCGCGAAGGGTCATGACGCCGTCCGGGACGTCCCTGCCCATTCCCAGCAGCGGCACCGAACTGGAGGACAAACGGCCGTCGCCCAACGCTGCGGCGAGGTCGGCGGAAACGTTGGACCGGCCGGCGTCGAACAGCCTGTCTTTGAAGAGCTGCCCGGCCACCTTGGCGGTCCGCTTGATGGTGGTGCCCAGTTGGGCTGTCTCGATGAGCCAGTTCATGAAGGCCGGATACCCTGCGTCCTCCACGTAGTAGCCGCGGCCATCGCCGTCGTCGTCGTGTGAATCCGGGACCCTGATGGCCGTGGTGATCACCGGACCCCGGCTGCCGGCCAGGTTCCGCACGCCGGGCCGTGAGCCGTTGGCCGGGGGCGTCTTTGCACTCATGATGAACGTTAGAAGGTCCCCGTTTCCGCTGAAACGGGTGCCCAGGGCGTCGCTGAGCGCGGGGAGGGAACCCCGGTTGCGGAGCAGGAGGAAGTTGGTGCCGAACGTGCCGGCGCCCAGGATGAGCCGGCGGCAATGGATGATGCGTTCGGTGAGGAGCCCACCATCATCTTCCGGATGATGCACCACATAGCGGACTTCATAACCGCCGCCCTGCGTACCCGGTTCCAACGGTCGGATTCCGCGGACATCGTGGAAGGTCCGGACGTCGGCTCCGTTGAAGGCCGCCGCAGAGATGTAGTTGTGGTCCAAGGTGTTCTTGGCGCCGGCGTTGCACCCGATGTCGCATTCACCGCTGAGGGTGCAGGTGGTGCGCACCGTGGCGGGTCCATGGATACTGCCGTAGCCGGGCATCGGCAGTGCGTGGTTGGTCCGCGGTTCGGTCCCAGGCGCTGCCGAGAACGTTACGGCTATAGGGGGTCTGGTGATGGACAGTCCCAGATTGGCGGCGGACTTCTCCATGGCCATGGTCTTCGCGGTGTCCTTATAGGGGTACGGGACAGGCTGGAGCATGGCTTCGGCGGCATCGTAATAGGGATCGAGGTCTGTTCGGGTGAAGGGCCAGTTCTCATAGCCGCCGCCGGGGATGGGGGATTCGTTGACGAACCACTTTTCGTCTTTGCGCAGGAGGACGTTGGCATAGATCAGCGAACCACCGCCCAAGCCGCTGGACACCAGACCCTCGGTGCCGCGGAACGTCCAGGCGTCAAAGAGACCGTACAGGCCCCGGTCCGGGTCCCAAAAGTTGCGGCCCATCTCCGAGGGCGAGCGCGCGAAGCTGCCCGGCGGGTACGGTTTTCCGCGTTCCATGAGCACCACGGACTGCCCGGCTTCGGCGAGCCGAAGCGCCGCGACGGAACCGCCAAAACCGGAGCCCACCACTACGGCGTCAACCTTTTCGATGCCATCGCCGCGGCGTGCCTGATCAGAAACGGGGTCGGGCCCCGCATCCCCACTGTTCCCGGTCCCCAGAGGACCCATGGCCGTTCCTCTCAGAGGAAAGCTGACTACATAGCTGCAGCTGACGGCGCCGGGCCTGGCCGGGCGATGCCTCCGCGGACTATGGGGCTTATGTTCCCACCGGGCAGGGGATCTGTAAATGAGGTGGTGACAGTGGATTCCGCGTGCACTAGGGAATGCGGGTGTAGATCATGTCAAAGTCGTGTTCCAGCGGCCCGCCCGGGTAGCTGCCGCGTTCCAACCGGGCCGTGATGGTGTTGCCGTCCTCGGAGAAGTGGCCAACAAAGCGTTGGGGCCAGTCGGGCCCGTCCCGGAACAAGGTCCACACCTTGTCCTTGAGCGTCATGTCGTAGATCCTTGCGACGCCCCGGGAGTCAAAGTAATGCTGTTGGAAGGCTCCATCCGAGCCCGTGGCTCCGATGACGCTGACCGCATTGGGATACTCCGGCCGCTGGACCGTGGAACGCTGAATGAGGAAGCCTCCACTCTCCAACCATTCAAAGGTGGTCCGGCCGGGCACATCCTTGCCCGGAACTGATGTTTCCCAGCTGCCGACGAGGATATTAAGCTGCTCCATCGTGGGTTGTGGATCCCGTGCCATGGCCGGCCTCTTTTCGCGTCTTCACGCTGTTGAACAGCTTCAGGGTATGACTTGCCGACGTCCCCGCATAGAGTCTGAGGGTGGCTGACTCTTCGAAAGTTGCTGTTGTAACAGGAGTGGGCAGGCGCCGGGGAATCGGGGCCGGCCTTGCTGTGGGCCTGGCTCGGGACGGATGGGACCTGGCCCTGAATTACTGGGAACCGTACGATCAGCGGCTGGGGATGGAATCCTCTCCTGGGGATCCGGAAAGCATCGCTGCCGAGTGCCGCGAACTGGGCGCCGTCGTCGAACTTTTTGCTTCCGATCTCAGCGATCCCACGACGCCGGCGGAACTGATCGCTGCAGCCCGCGGTCTTGGGCCGGTGCGTGGCCTGGTGATCTCCCATTGCGAATCAGTGGACAGTTCCATCCTCACCACTTCCCTGGAGAGTTGGGATCGTCATTTTGCGGTGAATGCGCGCGCTGCCTGGCTGCTGATCAAGGCCTTCGCGGAGCAACTTCCGCCTGCCATGCCAGGTGAGGCAGGCGGACGGATTGTGGCCCTGACCAGCGATCACACCGTGCACAATGTGCCGTACGGTGCCAGTAAGGGAGCATTGGACCGGATCGTCACTGCTGCCGGCGTTGAACTCGGTGATCGGGGAGTGCGGGCAAATGTGATTAATCCAGGACCGATCGACACTGGCTGGATGGACGATGCCACCCGCGGGTGGGTCAAAGGTGCAACGCCGGCCGGGCGCCTGGGAACTCCGGAGGATACTGCCCGGCTGGTGAGGTTCCTTTTCTCTGACGCCGGTTCCTGGATCAACGGCCAGATCCTGAACAGCAACGGTGGTTTCAGCGTTTCCTGACCACTGGTGCGCCAGGCACTCAGCAGGTGGCAGGATGGGCCCATGAGCCGAGTCACCTGTGATCTCACTGTTTCCCTTGACGGATATGTTGCCGGGCCCAACCAGTCCCTGAAGGAGCCGCTTGGTGAGCGCGGTGAGAGCCTGCACCGTTGGCAGTTCGAGGAACGGGAAGCCAACTCGGCTGAAATTGCGGGCATCCTCGAAGCCGGTGCCTACATCATGGGGCGCAACATGTTTGCCGGCCCCGGACCTGGCGCGTGGGAAAAGGACTGGCGAGGATGGTGGGGTGAGGAGCCGCCCTATCACTCAGCTGTCTTCGTCCTCACCCACCATGCCCGTGAGCCGTTGGAGATGGACGGCGGCACCACCTTCCACTTCGTCAATGATGGGATCGATTCGGCGTTGGCCCAAGCCCGGGAGGCCGCCGGGGACAGGGATGTGGCGGTTGCAGGGGGAGCGCAAACCGCCCGCCAATTCCTCTCCGCGGGCCTCATGGACGAGCTGAGGCTCCACATCTCGCCAGTGATCCTTGGTGGTGGTGAGAGATTGTTCGACGACGTGGGGAACGTGGCCCTGGAGCCGATCGAGACCCGTGGCACCGGGCTCGTCACCCACGTACGGTATCGCGTGCAGCGCTGATCCGGACCTGGCGACCAACGCGGCACTACGGCTGGCGGGTGACCCTGCGCGTCTCTCGGAACTCCTCGGGTACCGTGACAGTGCCTTTTGGTACGGCGACGGTAATGCCCTTCTTTGTGACACTGGTGACGTTCTGACCCAGCTGCTTCGCGTACTCGACGACGGGCCTCGCCGCAGCCTTGTTGCGGACGATTGCTACGAGCGCGACGACGAGGAACGCAAGGGTCATCAGGCCGGGCACCATGACGACGACCACCTGGTTGATGAGACCGTTCAGGAACAGTACCGGGCCGAGGAACCACAGCGCCACCGTGGAGAACATCATCACGAGAACCAGTTTCTCAGAGCGTGCGTGGACGGCCTGTGCGTGTGCCAGTTCATCCGGGTAGCGTTCCTTGAGAATGCGGGTGACATCGGCGCTCAGCGCGTCAACGACGTCGTTGTTCAGTGCCCTCATGGCTCTCCAATGCTCGTTGTACCGTCCGGCGGCGGACAGTGTTTGCCCTGCAGCCGGAGGGGTTGGTCCTGCCAAGAAGCCGTTACCTTGGCTTCCTTAAAGTACCCTTCTTTCGCCGCATCTACTGAGTGGGATGTACTGGCGGACCTCCATGTAGCTTTTCACCAAGTAGGCCCGGTTTTCAGTCGTAAATGTTCGTCTGCCTACTCGTTGTTA
>NZ_JABMCX010000181.1 GCF_013179505.1 Paenarthrobacter sp. CM16
TAAACCGTGGTGACGCCGAGGCGGCGGGTCAGGGATGCGATCTGCGTACGGGTCTGGACGCGGAGCTTGGCGTCAAGGTTGGAAAGCGGCTCATCCATGAGGAAGACCTGCGGGTTACGGACGATTGCACGGCCCATGGCAACACGCTGGCGCTGACCACCGGAGAGTGCCTTCGGCTTGCGGTCCAGGTACTGCTCAAGGTCAAGAAGCTTGGCGGCTTCGCGAACACGCTCGGCGCGCTCTTCCTTGGAGACGCCGGCGATCTTCAGTGCGAAGCCCATGTTGTCCGCAACAGTCATGTGCGGGTAAAGGGCGTAGTTCTGGAAGACCATTGCGATATCGCGGTCCTTCGGCGGAACGTCAGTGACGTCGCGGTCGCCGATCAGGATGCGGCCTGCGTTGACGTCCTCAAGGCCTGCGAGCATGCGCAGGGAGGTGGACTTACCGCAACCGGAGGGTCCAACGAGGACCAGGAATTCGCCATCGGCGATGTCGATGTTGAGTTTATCGACGGCGGGCTTATCTGTGCCCGGGTACAGACGCGTAGCGTTATCAAAAGTAACTGTAGCCACAGTTATCAATCCCTTCACCGGCAGGTACGTGCCGGACGATCCGTTGTGAATGGTTCATTTTCTTCAGTTGAACTCCCCGGCCAATGGCCGGGGAGGATCATGTGACGTCGCACGGTACTGTGCGTCACATCACATCCAAGAGTATGTCAGACTTTTGGACTTACTACCTAAATGTTACGAACGTCACATGTTGCGCTGGTCACCCTCTAAGCCTCGGCGGTGACCCGCCGACGCTCCCTCAACAGGGCTTCAAGCAACTCCGCCACGTGCACCGGAGCCTCCACCCTGTACTGGGCCTGGGTGAAGTCCAAGCCCACCTTGATGCCCACGTCATCACCCAAAAGGCGGCCCAGGGCGTCCTCGTCCGTGACGTCGTCACCCGCGAACAGGATGGCCGTGGCTCCTGTTGCCTGCCGGAGGAACTCAATCGCTTCACCCTTGGATGCGTGGACAACGGAGGTCTCCAGGACGCGTTTGCCGGTTTTGAGGTAGACCCCCGGATGCTCGCGGAGCACCCGCATGGCGGCCTCGACGGCGTCTTCCGCGACGTCGTCGTCGGCCATCCTCGTGTGGAGGACCACGCCGGCAGGCTTGTCTTCGAGCAACGTCCCCGGAGCGATGTTCACAATTTCCGCGAGCACTTCACGCACTGCGGCCAGCTTGCTCCGCTGCTCATGGTCCAGTTCCAAGCCCAGGGATCCTTCGCCGAGCCAGACCTCGGCCCCGTGGCTGCCGATCAGCAGCGTATCGGCCGGAGGTGTGGCGACCAGCCGCAAACTGTCCAGTGCCCGGCCCGAGATCAGTGCCGTCGTCGTGCGTGGAAGTTGGGCGAGAGCAGCCAAAGCTGCTGCCGAACGCGGGAGGGGGCGCGCGTCCTCCGCATGGTCCACGATCGGGGCGAGGGTGCCGTCGAAATCGAGTGCCACCAGCAGATGCTCCGTGCCGGAAATGCGCCCGACGGCTTCAAGCAGCTCCGGCGATAATGAAAGCTTCTCAGCTGTCATCACGGACCACCTTCTCCTCCAAAGCAGCCAGGAACTCAGCTGACCAATGATCAACATCGTGATCCAGGATCTGCTTGCGCATCAGCTTCATACGGCGGCGGGCTTCCTTCGGGGGGAGGTTCACGGCACGCAGGATGGTTGATTTGAGGCCATCGATGTCGTGCGGGTTGATCAGGAAGGCCTGCTTGAGCTGGTCTGCCGCACCGGCGAACTCACTCAAGACCAGCGCGCCGTCATCCTCGGAACGCGCCGTGACGTATTCCTTGGCCACGAGGTTCATGCCGTCGCGCAGCGCGGTGACCAGCATGACGTCCGCGGCAAGGTACAGCGCCACCATTTCCTCCACCGGATAGCTGTGGTGCAGGTAGCGGACGGCAGTGTTCTGGATGGTGTCGTAGGTGCCGTTGATGTGGCCCACGGTGCCCTCGATCTCCTCGCGGAGCAACCTGTACTGCTCCACGCGTTCCCGGCTGGGGCTCGCCACCTGGATCAGCGTGGCGTCCTCCACCTTGATGTGGCCGTCCGCGAGGAGTTCCTCGAAAGCCTTGAGCCGGTGCCGGATGCCCTTGGTGTAGTCCAGCCGGTCCACACCAAGGAGGATGGTCTTGGGATTGCCGAGGTCCTTGCGGATCTGCTGCGCGCGCTCAATGATCTCCGGCTTCGTAGCGAGCTCGCGGATCTGGGCGACGTCGATGGAGATGGGGAAGGCCTGCGCCCTGGCGATGTGCGTTACCTCGCCGTCGGGACCCTTGACGTGGACCTGCTGCTGCTTGACGCTGGCACCCAGGAACCGGCGGGCGGACCGCATGAAGTTACCGGCGTCGCTGGGCCGCTGGAAGCCCAGGAGGTCCGCGCCGAGGAGGCCATCAATGATTTCACGGCGCCACGGCAGCTGGGCGAAGATTTCCGGCGGCGGGAACGGGATGTGGTTGAAGAAACCAATCTTGAGGTCCGGCCTGGTTTCGCGCAGCAGGCGCGGAACCAATTGGAGTTGGTAATCCTGCACCCACACGGTGGCGCCATCGGCGGCATGGCGGGCGACGGCGTCGGCAAACTTCCGGTTGACCTTGCGGTACGAGTCCCACCAGGTGCGGTGGAATTCAGGTGGCGCAATGACGTCGTGGTATAGCGGCCAAATGGTCGCGTTGGAGAAGCCCTCGTAGAACAGCTCCACATCATCGCTGCTCAACTGGACCGGGATGAGGTCCATGCCTTCGTGGCTGAACGGGCGCACCGTCTCGTCCGGGGCGCCATGCCAACCCACCCACGCGCCGTCGGACTTTGTCATCATCGGCGCGAGCGCCGTCACAAGTCCACCGGGCGAACGTCGCCAGCCGTCGGCGCCGTGACCGTTGTCGTCGCTGATGCGGTCAACGGGCAGCCTGTTGGAGACCACCATGAAGTCGAACTTGGTTGCCGTGGGCTTCTTGACTGGAGAAGCCCGAACTACTTCTTCGGTCTTGAGTTTTTCGCTTGCCAAATCCTGCATTAATGCTCCCTGGGGTTGCTGTGACTCAACTCCCAGCCTACTAGCGGAATCTTCCATGGCACTTGATCGTTCAACAACCGGGCAAGAGGGTCTGCGGCGGATCTTCAAGTTTGCTCCCGTAAACTGACCCCGTTGCCCTAGCTATGCCCTATGACGTCGAATACCCCGAGGAACTGATGAGCCCCGCAAACGAACAACGCCTGTCCAAGGCTGAACGCACCGCCCAGGCACGGGAAAAGGCGCGCGCAATCCGCGAAGAGCAGTTGAAGAAGGAAAAGCGCAACAAGCTTCTGGTCGGCTGGGGCATTGTGGTTGCCGTTGTGGTCATCATCGCCTTGGTGGCGTTCGTGGTGATCGGCCAGGCGCAGAACAACGCGCCTATCGCCGATCAGGGCCCGACGCCGGCAAACGGCAACGTCCACGGTGGAGTGACACTGCTGGCCAACAGCGAAGTAGTCAAGTCCGAGCCGGCCACCGTCAACGTTGCCGACGTTCCCTCGCCTGCAGCCACCCCGCCTGCCACCGTGACGGTCCCGGGCGGCGAAGCTGAAGCCGGCAAGCCCGTCAAGGTCATTGCCTACATCGACTTCATCTGCCCCGTCTGCAAGCGGTTTGAAACCACTTATGGTGAGTCGCTGACCAACCTCCGCAACGAAGGCAAGATCTCCCTCGAGTACCGTCCCCTCGGATTCCTGGACCGGCAGTCCACCACCAACTACTCATCCCGCGCGGCCAACGCTGCTGCGTGCGTTGTGAACTCTTCCCCGGAAAAGTACGCGGACTTCTTCAACCTGCTCTTCGAACGTCAGCCGGCTGAGGGCGGCGCGGGCATCTCCGACAACGACCTCAAGAAGATGGCCACCGAAGTCGGCGCAGCCAACATCGACTCCTGCATCGACAGCAAGCAGTTCCGCCCGTGGGTGAAGGTTGCCACCCAGGAAGCTGCTGCAGTCGGCATCACCGGCACGCCCACCGTGTTCATCGACGGTAAGCAGTGGGACGGCAGCACGGACCTGAACGCTGAAATCCAGACGGCAGTTGACGCCAAGGGCTAATACCCGCGGAATGTACGACGGCGGCCGGTCACCCTTTTTCCCGGGTGGCCGGCCGCTGTTGTTCGGTTTGTCCCGGCTGGTCCGGGTTGGCTTGGCTGGTCCCGGGTGGTCCCGGTGAATTTCGTTGACGGGGATGGTCTGGGCTAACCTTATCTAGCGCTCTTTCGCGCAGTGCTTCGGGTGACCGGAGCGTGCCTCCTTAGCTCAGTTGGTCAGAGCACCGCTCTTGTAAAGCGGGGGTCGTCGGTTCGAATCCGACAGGGGGCTCCACGAACCCCTCCATTCCGGCGATTTTGCCCGGAACGGAGGGGTTTTTTGTGTCTGACATGCAGGGCGGGACGCGCTTTCTGCAGGGCGGTCGGAAGGTTTCAACCGATTCCGATGGATACCCGGAACAACATCTGTGCCGGCTGTGACTCCGACGCCTCGAAGCACCAGGAATGCAGAGGCAGTGTGCGAAGGGCCGCCAAGTGCCGGACTGTTCTGAGCCAGTGAATGGGACCGCCTGATGGGAAGGTCCAGCCTCCGATTGGCACTGGGCACATTACGCGTTTCCGCATAGCTGGTGCGAGGCCACGCGAGAGACCAGACCTGAAGCTGTCAGTGATCTACGACCTCAAAAGGGGTAGCGGTACGACGTAGTACTCCTTGGCTTTGCTGTTGGTGAGGAACGTGTTGCAGCGGGTTTGAGCTTCCCCCTCTGATGTGAACCGCAATGCTTGGTTCTCCCTGGGGCTCCATTCGTCTCCTGGACGGTTGGGGTGCAGGTAGTAGTAAAACTGCAATCCGTTATCGAGACGGACGACAATTCCCCACGCCGCTGGCTTCCGCTTTCCCAATTCTTTCCTTTCTACTGCGCGCAGAGCGCTACAGCGTGGCTCTCAGTGTTTGGGGTGCTGCAGCCGAAGTCCATAAGCGGGTGTGTCGCGGAGGAATTCGCGGAATGTCGGGACGGCGAAATCGACGTATCCCCGGCTTGTTGTTTCGATGACCCCAGCAGCCAATAGCCGAAGCCGGTATTGGCCGCCGTATACGGCGTTGACGCCCAAACGCTCCGCAATTGTTGTGGTGCTGGACGGGCCATCGTCTTCAGCCATGGCCAGCAGGTACGACTGATCGACATCGGAAAGAGCCGAGTAGGCAGACTGCAGGACGGTGGCACCCATGCGACGGCGGGCTTTCTGTACTCCGGCAGCCAGCGCCTCGTCGGTGACTACCGCCCCTGATTTTCTGGCTTGACTCCACACGTGGTAGCCGACGAGCTGGATCAGGAATGGGTAGCCGCCCGTCGCTTCGGCCAGCTGCCGGAGATGTTCGTCGCTGATATTCACGCCGCTTTCCGAGAAAGTATCCCGGAAGGCTTCGGCGACCTCGTCTATCGAGGTCCTGTGCAGGTCGTACTTTTCGGCGCGGCGAAGGAAGGTGGAGACGCCTTCGTTGAGCAGGTCTTCGACAGACTTCGGCAGACCAGCAAGGACCAGGCCAATGGGAAGACTTTCGCGGATCAGATGTTGGACGACCGCTGCGATTTCGGAGAGTTCGGTCCGGTCCACGGCATGAATCTCATCGATGCTGATCAGCAACCCGGTGTCCTGCTCGCTCAACTTCTCCAGCAGTTCGGTAATCTGCCGCCGCCAGTGAACCTCACGCGCAGCCGGAAGCTGTGTATCCACGCGCAGGATTCCGAGCGTCACCCCGGTAACCCGGCGGCCGCCAGGGCCGTCCCCGAGCTCTTCAGCCGCGGCGCGGACGGCGCTGCCGATGCGGTCGACGAGTCCGGCCGTGGCGGTTTCCGAGATGACAATCCAGCCGTGCTCGATGGCTTCGTCTTCAATTTCCCCCAGCATGACGGTCTTGCCGATGCCGCGGGGGCCGGTGAAGATAGAGAGCAATCCGGGGGCGCCGGGACCATTCTCGATGCTCTCTGCGAAATCTTGGCGCATGTCATCCCGGTCGATAAGAAGCGGTGGGCGGGCACCAGCTGTCGGTTTGAACGGGTTTTTCGCTGCCACTTTTACACTCCTATAAATTTTTTAAAGTCTTTATATTTCTTATAGTAGTGCGTAGTAGGAGACGGGTCGAGAGGTCTCTGCAATGGCACGTTCACACCCGATCAACGGGATAACCCCGTGAGGCTCATGACTGACGGTAGGGTGAGCCGCATGCGCAGTTACCTGACTCGAATCGTCAGCGATACCTACGAGGGTTCCGGCACGTTCACGTCCGTTGCCTATGATCCCGCGACGGGACTCCTTTACACTGCTCGTCAACTTGTCCGGGGTCGCGCTCTAACAACCAGTGGTAGGCGATCATTTCGCCCGCCAAACCGAGTGCGTTGCGCTCCTGACCGGCGGCATCTAGCCTGTCGATCGTCGCTATGAGGTTGGGCCACAGAATTGTTTGATCCAATGGCTTTGGCGGCTGCTGAGGAATCTCGGTGGCGACTCTTTGGATGGACATTGCTTGACCAACCCAATCGCTGTTCGGCGCTACTGCCCCGTTGCAGTTTTCGCGCGAAGGTTCATGAGCCCGGCGATGGTCAGGCCGGCTGAAATCGCCAGTGCTGCTACCCAGAGGGTGAGGCCGGCGAGGTCGTGGACGGCCATTTGGGGGAGCCGTCGATCCGGGACCGCTACGACGCCGACGAACGCCCCGAGGAGCCCGAAGTAGCTGCCGGTCATGAAACGCTGATGGGCACGGATGTTGCCGCGGCGGACTGTGACCAGACCCATCGTGAGGGTGCAGAACGTCAGCACGGACAGGGCATGAAGCCAGTTGAACCCGCCGTCGATGGTCCGGATCCCGAAGGAGGTCAGGACCACAACGTACATGGCCGCCGCCCAGATGCGGCCCAGGGTCTTGTGCGCTGAGCTGCCCTTGTTGCGGCGAAGCAGGTTCACGGCACCGAAGATCAGGGCGTAGCCCGCTGCGATGGCATGCAGGGCGATGAGTAAAGTCCACGGCGAGGGCATAGGGGCAGCCTAGCGAAGTCGGAACGGACTATCGGCACTGTGTCGGCGTGGATGGTCTTAGCTCCCGGGACAAGCTGCGTGGCTCTTCGGAGACCACATCGCCGGCGGCCAGCAGTTGAAGTGCTTCCGCGGCCGGCGTCCCCGGGTCTGCGGCGTACATGAGGATTCTGTGGCCGGATTCATCGGGAGGTGTGAGGACCTCGAAGTTCAACTTCAGATCGCCCACCTCCGGGTGGTGCATGTGCTTCAACCCGGACATGCAGTTCTGCACAGGGTGCCGAGCCCACAATTTCGCGAACTCCTCAGTCTTCAAGGTGAGCTCACCTACCAAAGATGCGAGTTCAGGGTCATCCGAGGCCCGGCCGGCGACGAGCCGCAGTGATGACACTGCACGCGTGGCTTCCTCCAGCCACCGTGAGTAAAGTTCGCGGGTGTGCTGGTCAAGGAACAACAAACGAGTCATGTTTGGCCTTGTTGCAGCCGACTTCGGTGCGTCGAAGTCCAAGTGCCCGGCAACCAGGCGATGGCCAAGCCGGTTCCAGGCAAGCACCTCGCTGCGGCGTCCCAGCACGATGGCGGGGGTGCTGGCCATTGACTGAATAAGGCGGAGCGTCCCTGTCCTGGCCTTGTCCGGCTTCGTCACGGTGCGGCGTTTGGCGGGGCGGGCGCGGGCAAGATTGAACAGGTGGGCCCGCTCGTCAGTGTTGAGATTCAGGGCCCGGGCAATCGCATCAATGATGGCATCAGAAGCGTTGTTACTGAGGCCCTGCTCCAGGCGGGTGTAGTAGGTATTGCTGACTCCGGCGAGCATTGCCAGTTCCTCCCGCCGGAGACCTGGTACGCGGCGGATGCCGTAATTCAAGAGGCCGACGTCTTCCGGCTGCAGCGACGCCCTTCGGACTCGAAGGAACTCCCCAAGTTCACTCACCATAGTCATGTTCACCATTCTGCCGGTCCCCGCCGGCAGTGTCCTGTCCCTGTCAGGGGTAGGCAGGAGGGGGTGTGGTTGATCCGGGCACATGCGTAGACCGTTGGAGCTGTGAAGAAAGCCGCCAACGAGGCGGATACAGCTCCAGCAAAGGATCACCTAAATGAGGACCCAACCGGATGTCACCAAAGGCACCAGCCTTCCATCTGCCACCGACCCTGAACCCCAATCGGACTCGAAAAGGCAGATGACCGGCCGGCAGCGCCTAGCGCTCATTGTCCTGCTCGCGGCGAGCTTCACCCTCGCTGTCGACTTCTCCATCCTCAACGTAGCCCTTCCAGCCATCGGCGCCGACGTCGGCTTCAGCTTGGAGAACCTCCAGTGGATCGCAACGGCGTTCGCGCTCTGCGCAGCGGGGCTGACTCTGCTGTTTGGCCGTGTGGCAGACATCGCCGGGCGGCGAAAGATGTTCATTATCGGCATGGCCTTGCTTGGCGTGGCGTCGCTGGCCGGCGGATTGGCTGCCGACCCGGCCTTGTTGCTCATTGCACGCGTGGGACAAGGCGTCGCGACGGCCATAGTCGTTCCCGCTGCCCTGTCCCTGTTGCTGGCATCCTTCCCGGAAGGCCCGCTGCGCGATAAGGCACTGGGACTTAACGGATCACTCATGGCCGCAGGCTTTACGACGGGCGCTATCCTCGGCGGACTGCTGACGGACCTGCTGAGCTGGCGGTGGGCGTTCTTCATTAACGTGCCTGTTGCCATCGCAGTACTGGTTATCGCTCCCATCGTCCTTGCCGAGAGCAAGCCCACCACGAAGTTGAAGCTGGACGTTCCGGGTGCTGTCACCGTTACCCTCGGCCTTCTGGCCCTTGTCTTCGGTTTGACGAACGCCGCCGAGCACTCCTGGACCAATCCATTGACTTTGGGCTCCCTCGCGGCAGCCGTTGTGCTCTTTGTCGCCTTTGTGGCGGTCGAACGCCGGGCAAGCTCGCCGCTGGTACCGCTGGAGATCTTGAAGCGCTCCACTGTCGCCTGGGGAAACATCGCCGGCATCCTGGCCTTCGTCACTGAAACGTCCCTGGTGTTCTTGCTGACGCTGTACCTGCAGCAGGTTCTCGGCTACACCCCGCTCGGTGCAGGATTGGCCTTTGCGGTCCTCGGTCTCGGCACGGTGCTCGGTGGCGTGGTCGGACCAAAGGTGATTGGAAAAATCTGCAACAAGAAAGCCATTGTCTACGGATTCATAGTCCAAGCCATTGCGACCGGCGCCCTCGTCCTGCTCAGCGCAGACCCCGCATCCATCGGTCTGCTGCTGGTCGCCACCTTCATTGGTGGTGTAGCCAACCTCGTAGTCATCGTCGGATTCATGGTCACCGCTACCTCGGGGCTGCCCGATGAAGAACAAGGTTTGGCCACCGGACTGGCAACCATGAGCCAGCAGATCGGCATCACCATGGGCATCCCGATCATGAGCGCCATCTTCACAGCTCAAATCCTCAGCATCGGGAACAACGAGGCCCCAGCCGTCCTCAGCGGTGTCACAACCGCCATCTGGATCAACGCTGGCCTTTGCCTTCTCACCGCACTGGTTGTGGGGCTGTTTCTACGCAAGCCGGCGCTGTCCACCAACTAGCCCTACAGGCAGAAGCTCTGCACGACGACTGCGGGGAGGGGGTCTTCCAGGGACCTCCCCCGGTCGTGGAGCAAGAGCAGATGAAAGACGGAGCAGAACAACGAAAAGTTCTTGGGTAAGACGGCTGAAGATGGGAATGAACGTACCGG
>NZ_JABMCX010000182.1 GCF_013179505.1 Paenarthrobacter sp. CM16
GCCGTTCCGCGATGAGTTCACAGCCGGAGACCTGAATGATGACCATCAGCTCAAAGTCCCTCAACTCATGGTTAATCCAGATGCTCTTGAGCTCGAGAGGGCCATAGATTGTTTCCCCCGCCCGGTATTCACTGCTGGCCATGCTCACCTGCTTCCAAGTCTCGGCTGTAAGAACACTCTGCCCTACAAGTGGTCTGGAGCCCTGCAAACTGGTCTGATTCCACCGTCCAGACCGCCCTGCGGAAAACATCCACTGGATAAATATTTCCCAGCACTAGCTATCTGCTCAGAACTCTGTAGACTTGACGGTGTTGTTGTGTTTGGCATTTGGTAGTTCAGGCAGTCCCCACGGTCCCTCTGGATCGTGACCTTCTGAAGTAACGGTGGAGAACACCCCACACCGGAGACCCGAAAGTCGGGAGCATCTCCACCTTCAGTAAGGACTGAAAAAATGGCTACAGGTACCGTGAAATGGTTCAACTCCGAAAAGGGCTTCGGCTTCATCTCTCCTGAAGATGGCAGCCAGGACGTTTTCGCTCACTACTCTGCGATCAACTCCTCGGGCTACCGCTCCCTCGAAGAGAACCAGAAGGTTTCCTTCGACGTCGAGCAGGGCCCCAAGGGTCCCCAGGCAGTAAACATCCAGGCTATCTAGTCTTCGGATAACAAAGAAGCAGGGCCGGTCATTGACCGGCCCTGCTTTTGTTTGCCCTCAAGCCGGTGATTCCGGAACTATACGAACTTCGACATCCGCGACCAGACCCCCGTCGAGACCAGCGCCACCAGCACCAAGGCCGCTACGGACAGCAAGACCCCGAGCTCAGTCCACACTGGAAAAGGCGCACGTGGGTTAAATCCGCCCCAGTAGTTGAAGACGCCTTCCGCCGCCGCCGTAAGGATGTTGCGGGGATCATAGGGTCCGGCGAACGGCAGCAGCAGGAGCAATGCGCCGGCGGCCAAGCAAGGGATCAGCATGCTCCTGACCACGAGTCCAGTAAAGAGCCCTAACCAACCAAATCCGACGGCTACAGCAGTGGCGAACGCGATCTGAATGATGGGGTTGCCAGCACCGGCGTCGTTGACTGAATAGATGAAGTCGTGGCTATTGCTCTGCAGGAACACGGCCCTCAGGATTGGCGCTGCCCCCAGGCTCAGCATCGCGCTGAGGACGACCGCCGCCACCGAAACAAGGATGATAGTGACGACCTTCCCAGCCACATAGGCCGCAGCGCCCTGAGCAACAATTCGATCCTTCAGAGTCCGACGGCGAACATCGCCCACGGCTGTCCCGCATCCATAGATGAAGAAGAGCAGCGGGATGACCAGGAACGTGATCATCTCCAACCCTGTGCCGATGGCATGAGATCCC
Organism: Paenarthrobacter sp. CM16; assembly: GCF_013179505.1. GTDB lineage: Bacteria > Actinomycetota > Actinomycetes > Actinomycetales > Micrococcaceae > Arthrobacter. Next base: position 1,370 of record NZ_JABMCX010000182.1, read on the forward strand.
TCGAAGGCGCGGTCGGCGAAGTAGGCGGCCTCGTAGTCAAAGCGGAGGGGATTGTCCACGATGCGTTGGGCGCCTTGGATGAGGACGTTGTTTGGTTGTTCCATGGCTGCGCCTAAAGACACGCCATTTTCCGCAGCGTGTGCCTCCGAGGTCTGCAGCCTCGACGATGTCGCCGTGACGTTGCTGATGCTCCCGGCGAAGGAGAAGGCCAGCGACGCTGCCAAGCCGCCGATGGGCAAAACCACGGCTTTGCTCCAGAGCTGGTAGCGGAGTTCTGTTCTCAGGGATTGCAGATAATTGCTCATCGAACGAGTGCCCGGGGTTCCCGGTCGAGGCGGACTTTCCCTCGGCGGATGGTGAAGCCGGAAGAGGCAAGGTCTCCGTAAGAGACGTGATCATGATCAAAGACCACGACACAAGTGCTCGCTTCAACGGATTCGAGCGCTTGGCGAAGCGCACGCCTCCCATGCTCATCAAGGCCTGCGTTTGGCTCGTCCAGCAGGATGCATGGACGGCCACTCGCGAAAGCCGCTGCCAGCTTGAGCTTCTTTCGCTGCCCCAACGAGTAGGTGGACGATCTCCGATCCAGCAGATCGCGGCTGAGGAATGTGCGGATTACGGGATGGGCTATGGCCAGGCGGTGGGGGATGTCCAGCAGCGCGCTCAGATTCTGCAGTCCCGTCAGGCGTTCATGAACGGCTGAGTCATCGAAAGCTGCGGAGACGTAATCCCGAAGGTCGCTTTTGTGCCAGGTTGCCTCTCCGGTGAACCGCTCCAGTCCCGCAAGGCACTTGAGAAGAGTGGTCTTGCCGGTTCCGTTTTCACCCCGGATGAGGTGGATTCCGGTCGACGGAACTAGGAGATTGACGTTGTTGACCACGCGATGGCGGCCGTAGCTCTTGGACAGGTTGGTGATGCGCAGCATTGATCCTCATTTGTCCCCCCACAATTGAATGCCCGAGAATCACCCCTTCACGCTGACGGTTCCGGGTGATTGAGCAACACTCTCATCCTGGGAGCCGGCCTGTGTCAAATGCGATGCGACGGCGGGGCTGCGCGTATCCCTGCCGCGGATGGCTAGTTAGAACATATTTGCTAATAAAGAAAATGTAGTTCGAATACATATCCACATAGCGAATTACACCCATGTAACTCTCACTCAGCCCTCCGTAGCGTAGGAGGTAATCCACCCACAGAGCTGAGGGAGCATCCCATGGATCACCTGATTTCCGAACAGCCCCACCACCTAGACGAGTCCCGCCACCACCTAGATTTGCCCAAATCACCACCTAGTCAGTCCCAAATCGGCCTGTGCAAGGCCGTTTTGCCACCTAGTCCCGTTTTCTCGATCTAGCCTGCGAAGTGAGCCGCATGTCGGGCATCCACAGAAACAGAAGGTTGGGTCGAGTGTTCGATTCTGAGGTTCAGCGAATCCTCGACTACGTCGCACGCGGGATCGGCGTGAGAGTCGTCGGCGCGCCGGGCAGCGGTAAGACGTCCGTAGTCCGCAGTGTCATGAGCAATCTGGAAAAGACCGGCGTAGCCGTTCACTTCATCACGGGACTGCGCACGCACCGCACCATCCCCTACGCGGCCATCAAAGGACTAGGGCTGGACTTGAGGCCTGGCCGCAGCGGCGTCTTCGACATCGCCGACGTGTTGACCAGCCAGCTGGCCACTAACGGCAAGCACCTGCTCGTCGTCGACGATCTCCACCTTGTGGACAGCGAATCACTCGCGGTCCTGGAGGCGGTTCGACGCCGATCCACGTGCCCCATGGTCGCCACGGCGCCGGAAACCTGGGCCTTTTCCAAAGGGCAGCTGGCCATCCTCAACAACGGCCGAGAAGCACACCTGCAACTGGACCCGCTCCACTACGAGCAGGTTCACATGCTGATCGCACACGTCCTCGGTGCCCCGGCAGATGCGGACACCACCGCCCGGATACTCACCAAATCGGCCGGCAACCCCCGCCTCATCGTGCGGATCGCCGAGACAGCTTCCCTGAGCAACCTGCTGGTCATGAAGGACAAACAGTGGGGGATGACCAGCAACACCCTTTGGAACGAGCACCTGCGGGGCACACTCGAGTCGCTCCTAGCAGAGCTCAGCGCCGACGAGTTCACAGCCCTGCACACCATGGCAATCCTCGGCACCGCACGCGTGGACGTCCTTCAGAAAGTCATCCAGCCCGAGGCTCTGGAAGGCCTTGAACGCAGGGGATTCCTCTCCGTCATGGACGATCACCACAACGGCTCCATCGCCGCCATCAGCCCACCCGTGATCGCAGACTACTTCAGCGGAAACAAGAACCTCAGGGACCGGAAACTCCTGCGCCGAAAGATTGCCGGCGTACTGGAAGCCGTGCCGGGTGCAGAGCACGAGAACCGGACGACCGCAGACTGCCTCGCTCGGGTCCTGGCTACCTTGCGGGCAGAAAGGGGCGACGGCGACGCCGTCACCGCCCGCCACTTCCACGACCACAGTTCCGCAAGGGAACGCATCCGCTTCGAGCGGTGGGAAGCCAACAAGAACGCCGCCAACGCCGCATCCGTGCTCCGGATCTATTGGGGTGCCCCTGTTGACGTCCGGCGGGCGGCCCGAATCTGCGACGAAACAACAACGTCCGACGCCGATCCCAAGGATCTCCTGTTCGTCACCATCACGCGGGCGATGCTCGCGGTGCACACAGGACTTGGTCCAGGCGCCGCCGTCGAGATTCTCCAAAGCTTCTCAGCCGATCACCCGCGCCTTGCCGAAGAAGTCGGCCACGCGATCACTTTCCTCAGTGCCTCGCACGGCCGGGTTCCTGCGGCCACGCCGCTCAACGCCTTGGAGCCGCAACCCTCCGGGATGGGCGCTTTGGTCCACGGGCTGCTGGAGCTCTACCGCTTCAGGCCAGCCGCAGCCTACGACGCCGTCGAAGGCCAGAATGATGACGACGCCTTCTCACACCTCCGCCCGTTCATCCGCGGGTTCGCGATGTTCGCTTCCGGACACGTTGAGGAATCCCTCGTCTTCGCTCTGGATTGGCGGACCGAAGCACGCAAGAACCTGGACCAATTCGGCGTGATCACCAGCAGCTACATCGCCGCCCACGGACTGCTGTATCGCGGGCACTTTGAAGAAGCCGAGTACCTCATGAGCAGCGTCTTCGCCATGGGGAGGCCAGGCTTCGTGGTCGATGCCCTTTACGACGCTATGCTGCGCCTCGCGGGCCTACGCCACGCAACCACTGCCACGCCGCCGGCCCTCTCAATTGCCGCGCAGGCGCGGACTGAAGTGCCCGACGTCGGGCCCTTACCTGGCATTGGAAAGGGTGCCTATGAACTGGTTGCCCACAACAGCGCACAGCCGTCCACGTTCGACCGCAAGGCCGCGAAGCTCATCCGGCGCCAGCTGAAGAGCGGCTACGTTCTGGAAGCCTTGATGACTGCACTGCTATGCACCTGCCTGAACCCTGGGCGTCCGGTCCTGGATCTGTTGCAGAAGATCCTGCGGGACAGCGGCGTCACGATTCACGATCAGCTCATCGGCATCGCAACCGCCGTGGTGGAAGGGGATCACAAGCTCCTTGGCCTCCTGCTGATGCATTACGAACCTGACATCGACACCTATCAAGTGGGGATGCTTCTCCGTGGCGCACTCAAGAGGCACGTCATAGAAGGGGACACTGCCGCTGCAGACGCCATGGCTCAGGCTTCGTCCATGTTCGCGGTCAGGTTCCCGGCAGCCAACGAGCAACTCTCCTTCAACTCGTTCAGGACCACACCGCTCACTGAACGGGAGATCGAGGTGGCCGTGCTGGCAGGACACCGCACCAACGTGGAGATTGCCGAACACCTGGGCATCAGCGCCAGGACCGTGGAAAACCACATCTCCAACGCACTGCGCAAGACCGGCGCAACGTCCCGCAACGGACTCTTCATGCTCGTCGGGAATTCACTTCCTCCGCGAGGAGCCGGGATAAGCTGAAAGCAATTCTCCCAACGCCGGTCTCTGACGCCATGCCCTGAGCCCGGTCCCTCAGCGTGAAGGGTTTCAGTGAACACCTCCCCGGCCTTGGCCCGTCGACTCGGCACGTTCGATGCCTCCCTCATTGGCTTGGGCTCCATGATCGGTGCGGGAGTGTTCGCAGCCTTCACCCCGGCCGCTGCTGCCGCAGGATCCGGGCTGCTCATCGGCTTGGTGGTGGCTGCCTTCGTCGCCTTCTGCAATGCGACGTCCTCAGCCCAACTCGCGGCCAGATACCCGACGTCGGGCGGTACCTACGTCTACGGTCGGGAAAGGCTGGGAGCCTGGGCCGGGTTCCTTGCCGGGTGGGGCTTCATCATCGGCAAGACCGCCAGCGCTGCGGCCATGGCCATGACCTTCGCCGCCTACGCCGCACCGCAAGGTTGGGAACGCCCGGTGGCGATTGCCGCCGTCGTACTTTTGACCGCGGTGAACTATCACGGGGTGACCCGAACTGCAGGGCTGACCCGTGTGCTGGTAATTGCCGTTCTAGCTGCCTTGGCGATTGCTGTCACCGCAGTGTGGGGCGGGTCCGGTCCTGACTTCGGCGACTTCCTGGGGGAGGGTTTGCTGGCCGAGGGCTGGTACGGGATCCTGCAATCCGCCGGGCTGTTGTTCTTCGCGTTCGCCGGGTATGCGCGGATCGCGACCATGGGCGAGGAAGTCCGTGAGCCCCAGCGCACCATTCCCCGGGCGATCGGGATCGCGTTGGGCATCACGATCCTCATCTACGCCGTCATTGCCGTGACCTTGCTGGCTGCTCTTGGGCCCCAGGGTGTTGCCGGTACGCCGACACCGCTGGCCGATGCCGTCGTCGCAGGAACGCTGGCGTGGGCTGAGCCTGTTGTCCGTATTGGAGCCGCTGTCGCTTCGCTGGGTGCACTGCTGGCACTGGTTGCAGGACTCGGCCGGACCAGCCTGGCAATGGCCCGCGAACACGACCTTCCGCACTGGCTCTCTGCTGTCCACCCGAAGTACAAGGTTCCCCACAGGGCCGAGGTGACTCTTGCTGTAGTGATCTGCCTGATCATCGCCGTTGCTGATCTTCGGAGTGCTATCGGCTTCTCGTCTTTCGGCGTGCTGCTCTATTACTTGGTGGCGAACGTCGCCGCTTACACCCAGCCACGTGAGGACCGGCGATACCCGAAGTTCCTGCAGGTGGCTGGAGCGATTGCGTGTGTTGTTCTCGTCGCGACGCTGCCGCCGTTGTCCGTGGGGCTGGGCGTGCTGATGTTTGTTGTGGGTATCGCGTACAGGCTCATCCGGCTGCGGGTACGCCGCTAGGCCACTGCGCGGGCCGGCACTGGGAGGAATCGGCGGATCGCAACAGCTGAAACTACAGCGATGACGCCAGTGAACAGCCACGGCGAGGCGGCCGCCGTCGAGGTTTGGTCAGCAAACTCGTAAAGCGGCGCCATAGCCGTGTTGCCGATCAGCACCATCGCGCCGCCGCAACTGGCGAGGAGACCGTAATAGGCGCCGGTGGGTCGGCCACCGGCGAAGTCCAAAACCAGCCGCATCGCCGTGGGATTCGCACACATGTTGCCAAGGCACAGGCCGGTGACGAGAGCCAGGGCCGGCAGCACTGGCAACGATGCGATGGGCGGCTGAGTGGCCAGTATTGCGACGGCGGTGAATCCTGCGGCTTTCAGGCTGAGGCCCAACGTCAGTGCGTTGCGCTCGCCGAATCGGCGCATGAGCTTGGCGATGGGCCACTGCAACGAAACCGTCAACAAGGACGCGTACGCGAACACGAAACCCAGTGCGCCGGCGTCGAGGCCGCTGCGTCGTAGCTCCACGGGAAGCCCGAAGTACAGCTGGTTGTGTGCCAGCAGGCTGACACTGAAGAAGCAGGCGAACGCGACGAAGCGCTTGTCCCGCAGGCAGGCCAGAAGTTGGTGCTTGGGGACTGCTGCGTCTGTTGGATGTCCGCGACGGTCGGCGCGTGGAAGGAACCGCCAGAAGACGAAAGCCATCACCGCAAAGATGGCCGAGGCGACGTAGAGGGAGACTTCGAAGCCGAAACCCAGGAGCAGGCTACCGAGCAACGGGCCTGCAACGGCCCCGAATTCACCGACGATAACCAGCGACGCGAACAAGGTTGGCCGGTGCTTCCCGGATGGTTCCCGCCGTTCCTCGGCTGCGGCCACCAGGCTTTCGAGGGCCGGTGAGAACAACGCACCACCGATGCCGGTGACGATGGCTCCCGCGAGGAAGAGGCTGAAGTTGTCGGCCGCGGCCAAGAGCAGATAGCCGCTGACTCGGACGATGCAGCCTGCGACCATCGTGTAGCGGGCACCCCAGCGATCGGAGATGGCGCCGCCCACCAGGAACATCCCTTGTTGGGCAAACGTCCGAGCTCCCAGGACAACCCCGATCGCCACCGCGCTCATGGCGAAGTCGTTGGCCATGGTGAGCGCGATGAACGGCACCACGGAGTAGAACCCGATGTTGAAAATAAGCTGGCTGGAGAGCAGGAGCTTCGGGTTGGGGCTCGCTGGCCGTTCCCCGGTATGGCGTGCTGTCTGGGTGGAGCTGGTGGCGGGTTTCATGAACGGCTTTCCTTGGCGGCAGGCACGTTCGAGACTATCAATAATCGTTCTCGTGTACTCCTGTGACGGCTCACGGTGTCTCTGGCTGGGCACGACTCCACCTGGGGGTAGACGGGTGGAGCCGTGCCGCAGTGCCTCCTACGCCAAAGCGGGTGGGGCTCCCGCCGGACACCGGGACTCCCGCTTCGAAGGCACAACAGGAGACTATGGTCCGTTTCCCTTCACTAGGTGGCAAAAAGAGGCAACTAGGTGCCGTATTCGGAGAAATTAGGTGTTGGTGCGGAAGAAATAGGTGGTGAGGGTGAGCGCCTAGGTGTTGGCCCGCCGTCGTGCGTTCCGTCGTTCCACAGACTCCATGTAGGTGACGATGCTCGCGATGGTCAGCGCGACCGAGAAAATCACAGCCAGCAAAGTGGAGGTGTCCTGGAACGGAACCACTATCAAGGGGCTCAGCATCATGGCATTGCCGAACCCGGCTGCAGCAAAGACGCCCGCTTTGAGAAGAAGACACTTGAGGGAGCCGACCATCAGCACGGCGATCGGCGCCACGACGCCCAGCGCCATGGTCAGGACGACGGCCATGGCCCTCAAATCCGAGGGGTCGAGAACATTGAGTCCGTCGGGCGGCGGGGCCGCACCCAACAGAGTTGCCGACACTGCAGAGCAAACAGCTATGACGCACGTGATGATGCGAAGCGCCGCCGGGTAGAAATGCGTGATCACTGGCAAGTCCTTGTCCTCATTGAGTTCGACCCCCTACGTAGAGGTAGTGAGAGGAACCGGTGGCGAGTGACGCGGGATCGGGGGTGACTGGCAGAATTGCCGTTATGGATTCGCCTCAAACCGTTCCGGCGGTCGAGCTTCGCCTTTCGATCAGTGGCACGGAGCCCCTGATCTGGCGTCAGCTTGTCCTCCCGGAAAGTGCCACCCTCGCCGAGTTGCACGGTGCCATCCAGTGCGCGTTTGGGTGGAGGAATTCCCACCTTTACGCCGTAGCGGGCCACGACCGATCGGGTAAAAAGCGACTCTTCATGGACGTCGACGACGACGACGGTCCAGAAGGTGCCGAAAACCCGGCCGCCGCGCGGCTGCTGGAGTTGTTTGACCCTCAGAAGCCAGGAGTATCAGACCTCCTGTACGAGTACGACTTCGGCGACAGCTGGACACATGAGATTGAGGTTGTGGGCCCGGCCGTGTTGCACGAGAACACCATTGTCTGTCTCGACGGAGCCATGAGGGGACCCCTTGAGGATTCCGGCGGAGTGGGTGGCTACGCGAACGTGGTTGCTGTTGTCTCCAACCCCAAGCACCCCGAGCATAGGGAAGCCGTTGAGTGGCTTGAATTCGTGACGCAGGAGAGTGTCTTGAAATTCGATCCGAAAGCTTTTGATCTGGTGGCAGTCAGCGGACAGTTGCGCAGTGTGGCGCAGCGGCTCTGGCCAGGCGAGGTGACGGTTGCGGACTACGAGGACGTTCTGGGCCCGATCCTATGGTTTCTCCAGGAAGCCCAGCACGACGGTCTGCCGTTGACCTCTGCCGGATACTTGAAGCCGTCCTTCGTCAAGCACGCCATGACCGAGCTTGGCTGGGACGACGAATGGATCTCAGCTGGACGGGTCGAGGTGAGCACATTGCCCATCCGGAATCTTCGGGAGCAGTTGCAGGAGTGGAAGCTTCTGCGCAAGCTCAACGACAAGCTGCTCCTCACGCCCAGAGGACGGAAACTGGCCGGGGATCCCGAAGCCCTGTGGGATTTCCTGGCAGACCAGTTCGCGAACCCAGGCAGCGATGCGGAACGCTTGGCAACGCCCCTGTTCGTT
>NZ_JABMCX010000183.1 GCF_013179505.1 Paenarthrobacter sp. CM16
GTCCTGCGTTCTCTTCAACCAGGGCATCCAGGCGGTCCTTGCTGATATCGGCCGCGACGACCTTGCCGCCTTCCTTGGCAATGCGCAAAGCGGTGGCCCGGCCGATTCCCGACGCGGCTCCCGTGACGATGATGGTCTTGCCGGCAAAGCGGCCCGAGGTGATGGCCTCCTGCCACGAAGCGTCGTTGCCCATGATGTCCTTCCGGTGGTTGCTTGCTGGGTGGTTGGAACCATCTTATGACACTCTGTGTCATTATGTAAGAGTGAATACTGGAGGGATGACTTCGGAAGATGCCAAACCCCCGCGCCCCAGCGGTCGCCCCGCCACCATCGACCCCGACGCCGTAGCCGGACTCGCCTTGGACCTGTTCGCGGAGCACGGGTATGAGAACACCTCCATGGAAGACATCGCCCGGGCCGCCGGCATCGGCCGCAAGAGCCTCTACCGCTACTTCGCCAGCAAAGCGGACCTGGTCTGGGGCGGCACCGAACCCGTGGTCGAAGCCTCAACACTCGCCTTCGGCTCGTTCCACGGGCCGGGAAAGTCCGACGGCGATGTGCTGGCCGGGCTGCGCACAGCAGCAGTCGCCGGGGTCGCGGTCATCCCGGACTTGTCGGTTACCCGCGGACGGCTCCGCCTGATTGCCGAGCACGCGGAACTGACCAGCCGCAGCTATGAGTCTTTGGCGCCACAGCGCGAGCGGGCCTTGGCCTTCCTGATCGAGAACGGCCTGTCCGACTCTGCAGCACGTTTCCTGAGTGCCGCATACCTCGCCGCGACCTTCGAGGCCTGGATGCAGTGGGCCGCCGGGTCGGATCCGGATCCAGTGCCGTACCTGATAGCAGCGCTCGAGGTGTTGAACGTTCCCCCGCGTTAGCTGCTCTTCCTGGCGACGAATTGCCGGATCCACTCCACCGTCTCAGGGTGATCCAGGTGCAATCCATGCCCTGCACCGGGTACGCGCACCAGTACCGAGCCGCGAATGTGCTCGCGGAGCAGGAGTGCATTCGGCAATGGTGCCAAGGCATCCTCGGTGCCATGCAGGATCAGCGTCGGCGCTTGAACCGATCCGAGGTCACGCCAGGCATCGTGTTCCCGGCTGGCTTTGAAATGACGCGCTTTGGCCCAGGCCGAGGCTGGCGAGTTGAAGAAGGTATGTGTCGCCACGGGATTGGCACCCACCCATTCGGCATCGAAGAAGAGCGGCTCAAGCCGTGACATGTCGCCGCTGACCAGGGCTTCCAAAGCTGCCTTGTCCGGTTGCGTTCCGGCATCCGGCCATTTCCCGCCACTTGTTGCGGCGAGGATCAGGGTACGGACCTTCCGGGGGTAATCCACAGCCAGCCACTGGGCAACCCGCCCACCCATGGAGTGGCCGTACACGTGTGCTAAATCGGCTCCGGCGGCATCAAGGACTGCGGCAGCGTCCTGGGCGAAGAGCCGCGTGGTGTAGCGGTCCGCTTCACCCTTCCCACTCCGCCCAATCCCCCGGTGATCAAAGCGGATGACGCGGTAATGGCGGGACAGAAGCTCCGCCGTCGGGCCCCAACCGTCCATGGATGTCGCTTGTCCTGCGATCAACAGCATGGGCTCGCCGTCGCCTTCGGAAGTCCAGGCGAGTTCAGCGCCGTCGGGGGCTTGCGCAAAGTTCACCGTGCCACAGTATCCGGCAGGCATTCAAAGCGCTGCGGCGTGGGCCACAAGGACCTTACTCCGCAGTGAAAATGTCCTCAATGGCACACCCAAACGTCCGGGCAATGAGGAACGCCAGAGGCAACGAGGGATCGAATTTCTCCCGCTCGATGGAGATGACAGTCTGCCGGGAAACCCCCAATGCCGCCGCCAGGTCCGCCTGTGTCCAACGGCGTTCGGCGCGGCGCTCGGCTAGGTTGTTCTTCACTTCAGCGCGCGGTGGCGAATGGCCACGTATCGCAGTCCAGCGTCAACCGCACTCAAACCAACGAGACCGAGAAGGACCGGAAGCGCGTCGATCTCCAAGCGGCCGATGGTCAGCACCAGGGCAGCAACGATGGTGGCGACCAGCACGTCCAGGAAAGCCCCGGCACCAGCCTGGCGCATCCACTGGAGCTCCACACTCTGCTCGCCATGCGGATCACGGGTAACGGTGTGGCGTGAAACGAAGACCTTAATGCCGAGCGACATCGCGGGGTAGACGGCACAGAGGGCACCAATCCCGGCAGCGAGCCAGAAATCGCCCGGGTTTGATGCTCCCACCAACAGTGCGACGGCGATGGTCAGGATGGCGCCGAGGATGACAGCAAGGACGTAATGATGGATCGGCGCACGCTTCGATGTAAAGGAAACTTTACTCATGATCAAAGTAAAGCACCCTTTACTTTGGGGGACAATGCTTGATGCATACTTCTCGCGCTGGAGCTAGCGTTGAGGGATGACCACCGAGTACAGGTACGACGTCGAGGTGCTGCACCTTTTGATCTCGCCGGCCCACGCCTACTTTGGGCGCGCCAGGGAAGGCGCCGCCGACGTTCCCACCACCGATGCCGGGCAGGCCGAGCTGGTGGCAGGCAAAGGAATTGTTGGCGACAGGTTCTTCGGCAAGGCCGCGCACATGGATGCCGCCGTGACGCTTTTTGCCGCAGAGGCGTTGGAAGCGATCGCCGCTGAACTCGGGGCCGGGCCCTTCGACCCCCTGCTGACACGGCGCAACGTTGTCCTTCGAGGAGTGGAGTTGGCTCCTTTGCTCGGTCATGAGTTCGCGATTGAGTCCGGTGGAGATGTGGTGCGGCTCAAGGCCGGGAGGCCGGCACACCCCTGCGCCTGGATGGATGAAATGCTTGCCCCGGGGGCCCACAAAGCAATGCGCGGGCGCGGTGGCGTCCGGTGCCAGGTTGTTGCGGGTGGGCTGCTGCACCGAGGACCGGCTGTGTTGATCAGCCCCGTCGTCCTGGATCCGGGCAAGGCAGGCGAGGCAAACGTGCTGCGGCCGTCGCGACTGCCCTAGCGTCCATTCCACATGCGCTGAATCAGGAATGGCCATTCAACCCGATCCAAACCCCAGCTCCACCACCTAGATGGGCCTGCCAAGGACTAGGGGTTGCCGCTTTCAGCACCTAATTTGCCCCAAAAGCGACTAGGTATACGCCCCTGGAGCACCTAGAGCCCACTTTCTGTTGTTACCGTGAGTTCAACCGAGCACTTCGCATGGGGGAGAATCCATGGTCGCTTGATCGGCTCACCGGGGCCGAAGACGCTGTCCTCGCTTTGCGTTTCACGAGCGGTCTCGAAACAAATGGAACGCCTCCTGACAGACACCTCATCCGAAATTTCCGCCAACCGGCTGCGCAGTACTGTCAAGCCCCCCCCACTGCCAAGGAGCCTATTCATCCATGATCAACGTTGACCACCTAAGCAAGCGCTTTGGTAGCCGGGAAGTACTCCGCAGCGTCTCTTTTACCGCCGAACCTGGGCGGGTCACTGGATTCGTTGGACCCAACGGCGCTGGCAAATCCACAGTGCTCAAAACAATTGCCGGACTGATATCACCTGATGCAGGCTCCGTCAGCGTCAACGGAACAGGTTTTGCAGATGCCGTTCATCCCGGAAGGACCATGGGAGTCTTCCTGTCCGCAGAATGGCTACCTGTACAAGCAACTGCAGCAGGCATACTCAACTACGTCTGCCGCGTACAAGGACTGCCACTAGCGTGGGGTAAGGAGACTCTGGAGAGGGTCGGACTGGCAGAAGTTGCGCAGCACCGGGTCCGTACGTTTTCGTTGGGCATGCGCCAGCGGCTAGGCATCGCCGCAGCTACCGTGGGCCGTCCCGCAGTACTTGTCATGGACGAACCCATCAATGGGCTCGATCCCGACGGAATAGCGTGGATCCGGTCGTTCTTTACTTCGGCGGCCTCCGAGGGCGCAACGGTCCTCCTGTCCTCTCACCACATGGCAGAACTGGCCGAAGTAGCAGATGACATCGTCATGATCGCCGACGGCAGGATCCTCGGTAATGGAAACGTCGGGGACTTCGTATCCCAACTGGACGAAACGGGATATTACCTTGAGTCACCGAACGTCGGGAGTCTAGTGAGTGCCTTGGTGCAACGTGGTTTCCAAGTCAAACGTGAACGTGCGGGAGTGCTTGTTCACCATGCGGACCCCACCACTCTGGCTTCGGTCGCGGTGGAGTCCGGAGCTGGAATTTCCCACCTAACCAGGGTGACCCGAACTCTGGAAGAGACCTACTTCGAGGTTCTGGCCCGGAACGCATCAGGAGAAACGCAATGATGATGGCCGAATCACCGCTCAACGGGCTTAGTGCGATGCCCCCGTTGCAGACGCTGGGCGCTGTGACCCGGGCCGAGGCACACCGACTCCTCAATAGGGGCGGCGTGCCCGTCCCGATCTTCGTGGCGATCACAGCAGCGCTGACTGCCGGGGTTCTCACCATGCTCATCATCAAGTCACTGGCACCGGAAACTCCGAAGGTCCTGACTACAACCTCCATCGAGACCGGGGCATTCGTTGCGGCCCTCGTCCTTTCCATAGCGGCTGTTTTCGCGGTGGGTCGGGACCACACCGGGCAGTTGGGTCTGGCCTTGTCACTGACGCCAAACCGGGATCGGCTCTTCACAGCGCGGCTCCTCTCTTGGGTTGCCCTGACAGTATTCGTCACAGTCCTGGTCACGATCGTCATTGCGGTATTGGGAATCCTCCTGTCAGAGGGCCGTTTTACAGGGCCGGCACTGCTAGGCGTAGGGGTAGCCGTGGTCGGCAGTACAAGCATGGTTCTGATGGCCGTTACTCTGGCCCATATTGTGGGGCGGGCCTTCGGGGCCGTGCTGCTCCTCGTGGGAGTCAATCTATTTCTCCCCCTGGCGGTTTTCGCTGTGGGGTCGGTGATCCCCCAGCAGGCGGCGAATGCGGTGGATGCCCTGATAAACGTGACACCTACGCCCTTGTTCATGCGTGCTATCAGCGCGTCAACAATCGATGACCTGGGCTTGGGTCACCTGCTGACGGGCCAGCTTGGGCTCATGGTCTGGGCGCTTGTAATGGGCACTACCGCACTTGCGGTCTTCCGCCGTCGAACCATGTGAGCCATCCCTTCACCTGCCCAAGGTACTGACATCCGTTTCCACGCAACCACAAAGGAAAATAATGGCTGGCATTAAAGACCGTAGGCCTCCCAATGGCACGTCTCGAGGACGGCCACCTGGTGAACGAGCCTCGATGGCGGCCCTGTTCGTTACCATCCTGGCCGTCAGTGTTGGACTCGCACTGTGGGCAGACATACACATCGTATTGCGCTGGCTGATCGCCATTGTCACCGGCATAACCACGGCGGGTATCACCTTGGCAGTCATCAAGCGGAGGGAATCACAAAAGGTACGCAAGATCGAGTCGGTCGAGTAGGCGCCCGCGGATTCCGTCCGCTAGGAACGACGTCGAAAGCTGTGCCAGAAGCTACAGCCTCTCCCCCGCAGCCTCGAATTCGTCCAGCCGCCGCATTGCCTCCGCCACAACAGAATCCCGGTTGGCATGAAGCCAAGCCGCCGCGCCTTCCTCGTCGCCGAACAACCCGTCGTCTTGAGCGTCACGGCTCTGCTCAATCACGAACCGCCAAAGCCGTCCACGCGGGATCCCGGCTTCGGCCAAGGCTGCGCCCTTCAACAAGGTAGTGCCTGTAACGGGTTCGCTGCCCAGCCGTTCAGCTTTTGCCAGCCAAGTGGGCAGATGGTTGACGCCCTGACGTGCGCCCGGCCCGCGCCCCTCTTTGTCCGCTTCCACCAGGCGCGCCCAGTCCGTTATGGACGGTCCGCCGTTCGCTTGGTTCAGGCGCCGTATCAGCCTCCGGACTGCCGAATCACTGATGGCGCCTTGGGGACCTTCCGGGGTGTGGCACATGTGTTCCCGGATGAGCGGCAGGATCTTGTCTTCGTATCGCCCGGGCGCTCCGATCCGGCGCAGGAAATTCCGGGCGGGCTCAACCCCAGTGACGTTGTGCCCGTTGGAAGTGATCCGGCCATTTGAATCGATGGTGGTGGAAACTGCCTTGCCGAAGTCGTGGGTGATGGCGGCCAGTACCAATGCTGCGGTTTCATCGGCGCCCAGATTGTCGCGCCGGGCGATCAGGGCTGCTTGGTCGCCGGCCAATCCGAGGTGGATGTTCACGTCACCTTCCGGATGCCATTCCGGGTCTTGCGGAACGCCCCTTGTCGCAGCCAGTTCCGGGAAGTGCTCTTCCCAACCGGACACGAACAGGGTGTCCAAAGCCTTGGAGATGAACGTCCCTTTCGAGGCGAGTTTGTAGAACTCACCCCAAATCCGGGCCTTGGGCAGATCCACGAAAGCCGGTGCCAGGCTGCGGCACAGTTGCGCCGTTTCCGGGACCAGCCCGAATCCGAACCGGCCGCTGAACTGCATGGCGCGCAGCACCCTCAGCGGATCATCACCAAACGCCGGGCTCGTGTGGCGAAGGATTCCCGCTGCCAGGTCGGCCTGTCCCCCGAACGGGTCCACAACGGTCCCGCTTAGTTGGTCCCAGCCCATCGCGTTGATGGTGAAGTCCCGCCGGGCGAAGGCTTCAACCTCGGACTCCTGGCGCGGCAGCGAAACGTCGAAAACCTGGCCGCCCACTGTCGCAGAGACTATCCCGAAGTGCTGCCCCACCTCCATGACGTGGCCCGGGAGCGCCGCTGACACCTGGGACGTGGTCAACCCATAGACCTCAATGTCGATGTCCTTCGAGTCCACCGCGGCACCGCTGGAACGCGAGAGCAACGCGTCCCGAACAGAGCCTCCAACAATCAGCGGCCGGCCTCCGGCAGCTCGCAGGCAATCGAGGACCTGCCGGGCTTCGGGGGTGAGCTGAAGGAGATTGGGAATAGTTGTGATGGCCTCAAGTCCTAACAACTCATAGTGACGGACAACGAGAGTGTGCCCACAACAAATCTAGGGCTCAAAAGCCGCCGGCGCCGCAAACTGCGCCTCGTACAGCCGCGAGTACGGCCCGCCCGAGGCCAGCAGCTCAGAGTGTGTCCCCTGTTCCACAATCTGCCCGGCTTCCATCACCAGGATGAGGTCCGCGTCCCGGATAGTGGAGAGCCGGTGGGCGATCACAAAACTGGTCCGGTCAGAGCGCAGGGCATTCATGGCTTTCTGCACCAAGACCTCGGTGCGGGTATCTACGGAACTGGTGGCTTCATCAAGGATCAGGACGGATGGACGCGACAAAAAGGCCCGGGCGATGGTGAGCAGCTGTTTCTCGCCTGCCGACACATTGCCGCCTTCGTCATCAAGCAAGGTGTCGTATCCCTCGGGCAAGGACCTAACAAAGCGGTCCACGTAGGTGGCCTGCGCCGCCTCAAGGATGTCGTCCTCGGAAGCAGCGGGCCGGCCGTAAGCGATGTTGTCGCGGATGGTCCCGCCAAACAGCCAGGTGTCCTGGAGGACCATGCCCATCCGGGAACGGAGTTCCTGCCGCGACAGCGAGGTGATGTCAACGCCGTCGAGCGTTATTCGTCCTGAATCCAGCTCATAGAACCGCATCATCAGGTTCACCAGCGTGGTCTTGCCCGCTCCGGTGGGCCCAACAATGGCGATGCTCTGCCCGGGTTCGGCCACCAGGCTGAGGTCCGTAATCAGGGGCTTGTCCGGCGAATACCGGAAGGACACGTTCTCGAAGACGAGCCGTCCGCGGGTGGGGCCGGACCGCGGAACAGCATCCGGCTCGGCAGACTCTTCTTCCTCGTCCAGCAAGGAAAACACCCGCTCCGCCGAGGCAACGCCGGATTGCAGCATGTTCGCCATGGACCCCAGCTGGGCCAGGGGCATGGTGAACTGCCGCGAGTACTGGATGAAGGCCTGGACGTCACCCAACTGCATGGAGCCGGAGGCAACCTGCAGGCCACCCACTACGGCGATCCCCACATAGACAAGGTTGCCGATGAACGTCATGGCCGGCATGATCAGGCCACTCACAAACTGCGCTCCAAAGCTCGCCTGGTACAGCTCGCCGTTCTTCGCCCGGAACTTCTCCTGCACCTCGTTCTGCCGTCCGAACACCTTCACCAGCGCGTGCCCGGTGTATGTTTCCTCGATCTGGCCGTTGAGTTCGCCGGTATTCTTCCACTGCGCCACGAAAAGTTTCTGCGAGCGCTTGGCGATCAGCAGCGTGGTCCCTACTGTCAGCGGAATAGTCACCAAGGCAATCAGCGCCAGGACCGGCGAGAGCAGGAACATCATCACCAGCACCCCCAGCACGGTCAGCAGGGAGGAGACCACCTGGCTGATGGATTGCTGCAGGCTTTGGGAGATGTTGTCCACATCATTGGTGACCCTGCTCAGCAGTTCACCGCGCTGGATGGAGTCGAAATAACGCAACGGCAGGCGGTGGATTTTCGCTTCAATCCGCTCCCGGAGTCGGTATACGGTTCGCTGCACGACGCCGTTGAGCACGTACGCCTGCATCCAGCCGAACGCCGAGGCCAGGACGTACAGCGCCAGCGCCCACAGCAGCACGGAGGCCAAGGCGCCAAAGTCGATTCCGACGCCGGGCGTCAGGTTCATGGCGCTTAGCATGTCTGCCTTGCTGTCCTCACCTGAAGCGCGAAGCCCTGCGATCACCTCGGCTTTGGAGGCGCCTGCGGGTAGTTCCTTGGAGACGACGCCGGCGAAGATCAGGTTGGTGCCTTCGCCCAGCAACCTGGGCCCGATCACGGACAGGGCAACACTGACCACGGCGAAGACCAGCACCAACGTCAACCACAGGCGTTCAGGCCGCAAGGTGCCCAACAAACGCCGTGCTGAGGCGGAGAAGTTGGAGGCTTTCTCGGCCGGAATGTTCATCCCGGCAAAAGGACCACCGCGGCCGGGACCCATGGCCGGCCGCTGCGGTCCACGGGGACCAGCTGATACGGCACTCATGCCGCCTCCTCCGCAGCGAGCTGGGAGGACACGATTTCCTTGTACGTTTCGGACGTCTCCAAGAGCTCATGGTGCGTTCCGCGTCCAACGATCCTGCCGTCGTCGAGCACCAGGATCTGGTCCGCGTCCGCGATGCTGGAGACCCGCTGCGCAACGATCACCAGCGTGGCGCCGTTGGTGTGGCGTCTGAGGGCCTGCCTGAGCCGGGCGTCAGTGGCGGTGTCGAGGGAGGAGAAGGAGTCGTCAAAGATGTAAAGCTCCGGCTGTTTCACCAGCGCCCGGGCTATCGCGAGCCGCTGCCTCTGGCCGCCGGAAACGTTGGTGCCGCCCTGTGAAATGACGGCGTCCAGGCCTCCTTCCATGTCCTCCACGAAATCCCGGGCCTGGGCCACTGAAAGCGCCTGCCACAGCTCGTCCTCGGTGGCATCGGGTTTACCGTACTGAAGGTTGCTGCGGACGGTCCCGGAAAACAGGTAGGGCCGCTGCGGCACCAGCCCTATGTGGCCCCACAACAGGTCCGGGTGGAGCTCGCGGACGTCCACCCCGTCCATCCTCACGGACCCTGTTGTGGCGTCGAAGAGCCGCGGCATGAGGTTCACCAGTGTTGTTTTGCCCGCGCCGGTGCTGCCGATGATCGCGGTGGTCTCCCCCGCGCGGGCGGTGAAGAACAGCCCGTCCAGCACCGGTTGTTCGGCACCCGGGTAGGCGAATCCGACGTCGTGCATTTCCAGTTCGCCGCGGCGGATGCCGCCCGTAACAGGGTTCGACGGCGGTTGGACGCTTGACGCTGTTTCCAGCACCTCGCCGATCCGGTCGGCAGAAACGGACG
>NZ_JABMCX010000184.1 GCF_013179505.1 Paenarthrobacter sp. CM16
ACCAGGCCGTATTCGGTGTTGTTGGCCAGGCGAACTGCGTCGTCTTCGGTGGAGAAAGTGATGATCGGCGCTACCGGTCCGAAGATCTCTTCCTGCAGGATGCGGGCATCGGCTGCCACGTTCTTCAGCACGGTGGGCTGGTAGAAGTATCCGGGACCGTCGACGGCGGCACCACCTGTGACGGCTGTGGCACCTCCTGCTACGGCTTCAGAGACCAGGGCGTGAACGCCGTCGCGGGCCTTGCCATCGATGAGCGGGCCCACCTTGGACTCGGGCTCGGTGCCGCGGGCAGTGGTGAGCGAGCCGATCTTGGCGGCGAACTTCTCTGCGAACGAGTCAGCGATGGACTCGTGCACAATGAAGCGGTTCGCAGCGGTGCAGGCCTCGCCCATGTTGCGCATCTTCGCGGCGATGGCACCCTCAACTGCCTTATCCAGGTCAGCGTCTTCGAAGACCACGAACGGGGCGTTGCCGCCGAGCTCCATGGAGGTGCGCAGGACCTTGTCGGCAGCTTCGCGGATCAGTGCCTGACCCACCGGGGTGGAGCCGGTGAAGGAGATCTTGCGGAGACGGTCATCCTTGATCAGGGGCCCGGTCACAGCACCGGCGGTGGAGGTCTGGATGACGTTGAGAACACCGGCGGGCAGGCCGGCTTCCTGCATGACCTGGGCGAAGAGCAGGCTGGTCAGCGGGGTCAGGTTGGCGGGCTTGAGCACCATGGTGCAGCCGGCGGCGACGGCGGGGGCAACCTTGCGGGTAGCCATGGCCAGCGGGAAGTTCCACGGGGTGATCAGCAGGCAGGGGCCCACCGGCTTCTTCTGCACCAGGAGGCGGTTCTTGCCATCGGGAGCTGCGGAGTAGCGGCCGGACACGCGGACGGCTTCTTCGGAGAACCAACGCAGGAACTCTGCACCGTAGGTGACTTCGCCGCGGGCCTCGGCCAAGGGCTTGCCCATTTCCAGGGTCATCAGCAGTGCGAAGTCTTCGGCACGTTCGGTGACCAGTTCAAAGGCACGGCGCAGGATCTCGCCGCGTTCGCGCGGTGCCGTGCGGGCCCAATCGGCCTGTGCGGCAGCAGCGGCGTCGAGGGCGGCGGCGCCGTCTTCAGCACCGGCGTCGGAGATGCTAATCAGGACCTTGCCCGTGGCCGGGTCCTCAACATCAAAGGTCTTACCGGATCCGGCCGGGCGCCACTGACCGTTGATCAGCAGGCCGGTGGGGACGGAAGCCAGCAGTTCGCTTTCGCGTTCAACCGTGACAGTCATGGCGACTCCTTCGTCTTGGGTGCTTTGGAGAATTGCACCACGGGGGTTCTTTGCCGGAAGCGGCGTGAATTACTGCCACCGTACTGCCCCGTGAGAACGAGTGTCTACGCCTTCACGCACTGCCATGCAGGCGCCATTTTGTGCAGCTGCACAGCGTGGATCAACGTGCTGCGAGTACCGCCGAGTACAGCTCCCGCTTGCTGACGCGGGCGTCCTCGGCCACTGCTGCAACGGCTTCCTTGAGGCGGATGCCCTGGGAGATGAGTTCGTTCACGGCTGCCACGTGGTCTTCGGGTTTGCCTGGCTCCTGTTCAGGCGCACCACCGACTACCACCGCGATTTCGCCTCGGACTTCGTTGTTCTCTGCCCATTCCAGCAGTTCGCGCAGCGTCCCCCGAATGACTTCCTCGTATGTCTTGGTCAACTCGCGGCACACAGCTACACGGCGCTCGGCTCCGAACCGTTCGTGGAGTGCCCTGAGCATCACTTCGAGCCGGTGCGGCGCCTCGAAGAAAACCATGGTGCGGCGCTCGTCTGCGAGGTCGGCGAGGCGCGAGTTCCGCTCCCCCGATTTCCGTGGCAGGAACCCCTCAAAGCAGAAGCGGTCGGTTGGCAGGCCGGACAGTGCAAGGGCGGTCAGAACGGCCGAGGGGCCAGGGACAGCCGTGACGGTCAGGCCTGCAGAGACAGCGCCTTCCACCAAACGGAAGCCTGGGTCCGAGACGGCGGGCATACCGGCGTCGCTGACCATCAGGATGGTCTTTCCGGCACGTACGTGGTCAAGCAGTTCGCCGGTCTTGGCAGCCTCGTTGTGCTCGTGATAGCTGATGACCCGTCCGGAGACTTCCACTCCGAGGGCCGTCACCAGCCGGTGCAATCGCCTGGTGTCCTCTGCAGCCACGATGTCCGCGGTCCCCAGGAGTTCAATCAGCCTCGTGGTCGCATCACCCACGTTTCCGATGGGGGTGGCCGCCAGGACAATCCTGCCGACGCCCGGCATTGCGCCGGCACCGGCAGCAGGAACTCCGGTGTCCAGGTCGTCGCTGAAAGGTGCCTCGTCCGGGGTGCTGTGCTGTTCGTCCACCTGCCAAGCCTAATGCCGCGCTGCCTCCAGCGCCGCACCTCAACGCTGCATCAAGGATCGAAAGGTAGCATGGGCGGGTGAACCAGTCGCCCGTTCCTGCCACCACTTCCGGAACTCCTGTGGCGTCCCCGTCAACCACCGGAGCCGGTGACACACCGGACAGTATGGAACAACCATCCACCCCGGTCATCGGGGACGTGATGCAGTCGCGTCGGACTTCGGCGATGGAGCACGCTGCAGCCCCGCCGCTTCCGGGCCGCGGCCTGGAGCGCCATCGCTGGATCGCACGGCCACCGGAGGCCTATACCGCGCAGGCCCTCAGGGAGCGCCTGATCGGCGGGATCCAGAGTTGGCGGGACTACCCGGCGTCGTTACGCCTGTGGTTCTGGCTGATCCCCACCATCACTGCCGTACTGGGCGGCATCCTCCGCTTCTTCCGCCTGGATGCTCCGCACAGCCTGGTGTTCGATGAGACTTACTACGTCAAGGACGCATACTCCTATTTGGTGAGCGGCTACGAGCGCAGCTGGCCCGCCAACGCCAATGATTCCTTCAACGCCGGCAATCCGAATGTCCTCCTCAACACCCCGGAATATGTTGTCCATCCGCCGGTGGGCAAGTGGATGATCACCTTCGGGATGTGGCTGTTCGGTGGCGACAACCCGTTCGGCTGGCGCTTCGGTGCAGCGTTGACGGGGACACTGACCGTTTTCCTGATTTCCCTCATCGCCCTCAAACTGTTCCGTTCACACACCCTCGGCGCCGTTGCAGGGCTCCTGCTCGCCATTGACGGCCACCACTTGGTGCTCTCCCGGACGGCTTTGCTGGATGTTTTCCTCGCGTTCTGGATCCTCGCCGCGTTCGGCGCCCTGCTGTTGGACCGCGACGACGGTCGTCGTCGTCTGGCTTCACGGCTCGCCGCGCAAGCGGCTGCTTCCCCGCGAGGCCGCCCCTCCCCTACGCAGCTGGTGGCCGGTCCTTGGCTTGGAATGCGCTGGTGGCGCCTTGTTGCCGGGATCTGCCTTGGTTTGGCTGTGGGAACCAAATGGTCCGCGTTGTTCTTCGTGGCCGCCTTCGGCCTGATGACGGTCCTGTGGGACCTGAACGCCCGGCGTATTGCGGGCATCCGCAGCTGGTTCAGCGCCGGAATCCTCAAAGACGGTCTCCTGGCCTTCATCACCATCATTCCGGTGGCTGCCGTGACGTATGCGGCAACGTGGACGGGCTGGTTCCTGTCCAAGGATGCCTATTACCGCCAGTGGGCGGCCACCAACCCGGCACCGGGTTGGGATTGGTTGCCCAATTCCGTGCGATCCCTGGCGCACTACCACCTTGAGGCGTACAAATTCCATCAAGGACTGAGCTCAGATCATCCGTATGAGTCCAGTCCTTGGACGTGGCTCCTCATGGGCCGGCCTACCTCGTTCTACTATCAGACGCCCCAGCAGGGCACGCCCGGCTGCATCGTAGAGACCTGTTCCTCGGCCATCCTGCCCGTGGGCAATCCGGTGGTGTGGTGGGGCGGAACCATTGCGTTGGTCATCCTGTTGTTCTGGTGGGCAGGCCGCCGCGACTGGCGTGCAGGTGCCATCCTGGCAGGAGTCGCCGCCGGGTACCTGCCGTGGTTCATGTATCCGGAACGCACCATGTTTATCTTTTATGCTGTGTCCTTCGAGCCCTTCCTGGTTCTCGGTCTGACGTATGTGCTGGGGTTGGTCCTGGGCCGCAGCAGTGATCCGCCCTGGCGGCGGCGCTCCGGGCTTTATGCGGTGGGCCTGGTCCTTGTACTGGCAGTCGTGGCGACGGCGTTCTTCTACCCGGTCCTGACCGCGGAAGTGATCAGCTACCAGGAATGGCGGATGAGAATGTGGATGCCGTCGTGGATCTAGGAGGCAAGCAGTGAGGGAAGCCAGCACGGAGCTTCTGGTCCAGGCAGACCCGGATACCAACGTCACGGACCTCCTGCTGGAACGCTGCGCCAAGGATCCGTTTGGCACTCTGTACGCCCACAAGACGGCGAACGGATGGCTGAATGTTTCCGCGGCCAGGTTCCTCGCGGACGTTACCGCCCTCGCCAAGGGCCTGATCGCCGGAGGTCTCAACCCTGGCGATCCTGTAGCGGTGTTGTCCCGGTCCAGCTACGAGTGGACGTTGGTTGACTTCGCTATCTGGATGGCCGGCGGCGTCACGGTTCCCATCTACGAGACGTCCTCGGCAAGCCAGATCGAGTGGATCCTGGCAGATTCGGGCGCCCGCCGCATCTTCGTCGAAGACCATGCCAAAGCCGAACTCGTGCACAACTTGGTGGATCGGTCCGCGGCTCTCGGCGATGATCCCGTGGCGATCATGCGGATGGACCACGACGGCGACGCCCCCAACCTGACCAGCGTCTCCGCCGTCGGAGTCGGCATCATGGACGCTGAGTTGGAGCGCCAGCGCAGCGCAGCGAATCTCGCCGACATCGCCTCAATTGTCTATACCTCCGGAACCACCGGCAAGCCCAAGGGCTGCGAGATCACGCACGGCAACTTTGTCCTGGTGGCACGGAACGTCATTCCGTTCCTTCCCGAGCTCCTGATGCAGCAGGGCGCGCGGACGCTGATGTTCCTGCCACTGGCGCACGTCCTGGCCAGGGCAGTCCAAGTGGTGTGCCTGACTGCCGGCATCACGCTGGGTCACAGCGCGGGTGCCAGTGGGTTGATGGCAGACCTCAGTACTTTCAAGCCCACGTTCCTGCTCGCCGTGCCGCGAATTTTTGAGAAGGTCTATGCCGGCGCCGGCCATAAGGCGGCCATGGGCGGAAAAGCTGCGCTGTTCTCTGCAGCGTCGGCAACCGCCGTGGAATATTCGACGGCGGTGGACCTCGCCGCGCGCGGACAGGGACCGGGGCCTGGGTGGCTTCTGGGCATGAAGCATGCCGCGTTCAACAAACTCCTCTATCCCAAAGTTCGGGAGGTTTTCGGCGGACAGGTCGGCTACACGGTCTCCGGAGCCAGCCCGCTGAGTCTTCGGGACAACCATTTCTTCCATGGTGCAGGCGTGCCTGTGCTGGAAGGCTACGGATTGACGGAGACCACTGCCCCGTGCACCGTCAACACTCCCAGCATGACCCGAATAGGTACGGTGGGCATCCCCCTTTCCGGCACCACCATCCGGGTGGCCCAGGACGGTGAGGTGCTGGTCAAGGGCATCGGTGTCTTCAAGGGCTACCATGCCAATGAAGAGGCCACCGAGGCTGCATTTGTTGATGGCTTCTTCCGTACCGGTGACCTCGGCGAGCTGGACGCCGATGGCTTCCTCACCATCACGGGCAGGAAGAAGGACCTCCTGGTCACTGCCGGCGGTAAGAACGTGGCGCCCGCACCTTTGGAGGAGAAGCTCCGCGAGCACCCACTGGTGGGCCAGGCCGTAGTGGTGGGCGACGGCCGTCCCTTCGTCGCCGCGCTGGTGAGCCTGGATCCTGAAGGACTTGCCGACTGGTGCGCCGAGAACAAAATCGGTGCTTTGTCACCTGCCGAAGCGGCCGGTGATGACCGGGTGAAAGCGGCCGTTCAGTCCGCCGTTGACGAGGCCAACAAACTCGTCTCCGCGGCTGAATCGATCCGTAAGTTCGCGTTCATCACTGCGGAACTCAGTGTCGAGTCGGGGCATCTCACGCCGTCCCTGAAACTGAAGCGGGCAGCCGTGGTCAACGACTTCAAGGCCGCTGTGGAGAAGCTCTACGAGAAGTAGCGGGACCACCTAGTTCACGCTTCTCACCACCTAATTTCGCCAGAATCGCCACCCAATTCACAGTTCCCTCAACTGAGGGTCCTTGTCGGGGCCGTAGCGTTGCCCTCACGAACCACACGTTCAGGGGGACCTCATGGCAGCAACTTCAGCAGGGCCGGCACAGGCGCTTTACTATTCCCGCGCCAGGGCCAGCATGGTTCCACGAATTCTTGGGCTGGCATTCATAGCCTTCGGCACACTCTTCATCATTCTGTCGATAGTCCAACAGCGAATCGATTTCCTGCTGGTACCGCTAATTACTTTCCCGGCGGGATCCCTGGTGGCGTTCATGAGCGCCACCATCAGGGTGGACGAACACCGCGTCGTGATCGTCTTCTGCGACATCTTCAAACGGACACTGCGCAGGGATGAAATCGCAACGGTGACCGTGGACGCTGCGGCCGGTCCCAGCGGCTACGGGCTCCGCTACATGGGCCCCGGCATGGTGGGCTATTTGGTCGGAGGGCCCGAGATCAACATCAAGATGAAAAACGGCAAGACCCTCATCGCCAGCACGGACAACCCGGACCGCCTGATCAAACTCCTTACGCATGGGCCCACATCCAACAGCCCGGGAGCTGTCAGCGGTGGGCGTCCGTCCGTTCCTTGCTGAGGTCATCGGCCTCAACAGCGGCTTCCGCGTCTGATTCCTGGTCCTCCTCCGCCGATGGGGCCGGGGTGAGGCTCCGACGCCGCTTGGTGGGCCAGGTAAAGATGAACGTCACCGTCGCCACGAGGAACACCAACGCGCCGATCACGATGCCCGCATCTATCCAGAACTGTCCCGGGAAGAGCCGGATGAGAGTGTCTTCCAGGGAGAACGTCCACGTTCCATTGGCGAAGAAGATCCGATGGAATTCCGTGAAGAACTGCTCCCAGCTCAGTGCCGCCAGGACAGCGAGGCCAATGATGATGACCAACGTGACGATCGATCCTGCAAAGAGACCGCGGCGGATGCCGCCGTTGCTGCGCTTACGCAGGTACAGGATGGCGATGATGCTGAGGATGATGAGCAGCAGTCCGGCAGCGAAGGACGACAAAATGACCAGCTTCACGTCGGCCATGTGCGCCACTTCACTGTCCTGGAAAAGCTTGGTGCCATCTTGGTTGACCAAACCACCCAGGTAACGCGGACCAGCCCAATTGCTGAGGTAGTCCACGGCGTAGGAGCCGTAGGTCATGCGGTCATCTGTGCTGAATCCGTAGCCATCGCCCGGGAAACCCGGACGGTTGTACTCCACCCACAGGAACAGGGGGCTGGTAACAGCCCGGACGGCGAGCACCAGGAGGATCACCGGGTAGAACACAGCCAACAGAACCTGGAAAACCCGCGGTCCGATCGGCTTGACCTTGGCGGCTTGCTCACGTTCGGCGTTGCGTCGGGCCACTTCTTCTTCGGGCGGGCGGACCTGAAGGGCCGACGTCGGCAAGGGTTCTGAATAGTGTGAGGACTCTTTCTCCGAGGCGGTATCGGCAAGAGTGTCAGCGAACAGCGGGGGTTCGGGCTCGGCGTCGGCCGCTTCTGCAGCCTTCCGATCGGCACGGCTCCCGGGCTGGCCGCCGGCGGGCGTCGCGGTAGCGGGCGTCGCCCCTGTGGCAACCGCCGGCGCGGGGTCAACCGTACCGGAAGTCGTCGTCGTGGGGGCAGCCTTCGCCTCAGTAGCCGCCGGAGAGGCACCGCTGGAGGTCTTCGGCTTCATCCAGTCGAAGGCCGGCTCGTTGGGGTCCTCGTGGACGTCCGTGTCCGGTTCTTGTGGTTTTGGGCTCTTGTCGCTCACAGCGGTTTCACTTCCGTAGGCATCCACCGGCGAATGCGTACTGCCGGCTCTCTTGTCTGCATTCGAGCCTACCGCCCGGCCTTCCGCCGACACGCTGTGCCACCCCGGCTGAGCCCGGATCGAAACGTAACTGTAAGGTCTACGCGGCGATGCTGCGGTATCCGGCGTCGTTCGCGTCCAGGTCACCGGTAACACCGGTCCGCGCGGCCCTGCCACCGAGCACTAACGTGTACACCCAATAGCCGGCCAGAACCAGGGCGCCGATGGTGATCTTCGCCCACACAGGCAAGGCGCTGGGCGTCACGAAACCTTCCACCATTCCCGAAATCAGCAGAACGAGCACCAGCCCCAAGGCAACGGTGATCAAGGAACGCCCCTCGTCAGCCACAGCCTGCAGCCGCGTGCGGGGCCCGGGCCGCACCATGGCCCAGAAGATTTTCAGACCGGCTGCGCAGGCAATGAACACTGCGGTCAGTTCCATCAAGCCGTGCGGAAGGATGTAGCTGAAGAAGACGTCCATTTTCCCGGTCGCCAAGAAAAGTCCCGCGGCCACGCCCAGGCTTTGCGCGTTCATGAAAAGGATGAACGGCACCCAGAACCCTGTGACGCCGAACGCCACGGCTTGGGCCGAAATCCAGGCGTTGTTGGTCCACACGGCTCCGGCGAACGAGGCAGCCGGGTTTTCCGAGTAGTAGTCGATGAAGTCTTCCTCCACGTACTGCTGGACCTTGGCTTCACTGGCCACGGCCCTCAGCGCTTCCGCCGATGTCCCGATCCACAAGGCGTACGCGCCGGCCACCAGGACGAATGCCACCCCGCACCAAAGGGTCAACCAGCGGATCCGGTAGAACGCCGCCGGCAGGGAAATGACGAAGAACTGTGCCAGGTCCTCCATGAAATTCGAGCGCGCCCCGGTGAACCTGGTCCGGGCCTGGGCCAGCCCTGCAGACAGGGTGGCCGACAACGCAGTTTCCGGGGCCACTGAACGGATCAGCGACAAATGCCCGGACACCGTCTGATAGAGCCGCAACAACTCATCCGCTTCGGCTCCCGTGAGCCGGCGCTTATGCGCAAGGAAATGAAGCCGGGACCATTTGTCCCCATGTACGGCCGAGAAGGCGTCGATGTCCACGGCACCACCCTAGCGCCTCAGTCCGCGTGAAGATCAGTCACGCCGCTAGACTCGGTGTTACGGGCACGCCAAGCGCCCGCAGCGTTTGCGAGGCATGGGGGCTGGCATGAGTTCAATCATCACAGGCGAGGCAGTGGTCCTCGAACTGCGACCCGCATCCTTCGCTGCCCGCGCGTTGGGCCTCATCCTCGACGTCGTCTCCCACATAGTGTTGGCGATACTCCTCATCATCCTCGTCAGTATCGCCTCGGAGGATCTCGATGAAGCCGCCATCCGGGCCTTGATCCTGAGCAGCGTCGTCTTTTCCATCGTCATAGTTCCCGTCACCGTGGAGACCCTCACCCGTGGACGCTCCCTGGGGAAGCTCGCCACAGGACTTCGGATAGTGCGCGACGACGGCGGCTCCATCCGCTTCCGGCACGCCGTCATCCGCGGGCTGATTGGCGTCCTGGAGATCTACCTGACCTTCGGCGGCCTCGCGATCGGTGTGGCGCTGTTCAACGACCGGTCCAAACGCCTCGGCGACATCGTTGCCGGAACCTACTCCCTCCGCCAACGGGTCCCCTCCAAACCCCGGATCATGCCCGT
>NZ_JABMCX010000185.1 GCF_013179505.1 Paenarthrobacter sp. CM16
CCCCCGGGGACGATGACGGTGAGGCGTTCATGGTGCCGGACCTTTGCGATGTTTCGGGTCAAGGGGAGGCACGACGCGCGCTCGAAGTCGCCGCCGCCGGGGGCCACCACATGTTGCTGACCGGGCCGCCGGGTGCGGGAAAGACAATGCTGGCGGAGCGTTTGCCGGGATTGCTCCCGGATTTGGCAGACAACGCGGCCATGGAAGTGACGGCCATCCATTCGTTGGCCGCTGTGCAGTCTTCGGCCGTGCGGCTGATTCGCAGGCCACCCTTTGAGAGTCCGCATCATAGCGCCACGGCCGCGGCCATCATCGGTGGCGGATCAGGACTTCCACGGCCGGGTGCTGCCTCCCGGGCGCATCGTGGAGTTCTGTTCCTGGACGAGACGCCGGAGTTCGAACGGCGGGTGCTCGACGCTCTCCGGCAACCCTTGGAAAGCGGAGAACTGGTGATACACCGCTCGGCGGGAACGGCAGCATACCCTGCACGTTTCCAATTGGTCCTTGCAGCGAACCCTTGCCCGTGCGGGAAGGCTTCCGGCAAAGGGATGGATTGCACCTGTACAGCCATGATGAGGCGGCGCTACTTCGGGAGAATGTCCGGGCCGTTGTTGGACCGTGTGGACATCCAGCTCCAGGTTGAGCGGGTGTCCTTGGCCGATTTCGGTCAAGGAGGGCAGGAAGAAGACACGGGCGCCGTTGCGGAACGTGTGCTGGCAGCCAGGGCAAGCCAACTGGATCGGTTGCTGAGATTGGGACTTGAAACCAACTCACAGGTTCCTGGCCGCATTTTGCGAGGCGAACTTCGGTTGCCGCCGGGGACCACAAGAATCCTTGACACCGCCCTGGAACGCGGAATGCTGACGGCGCGCGGCTACGATCGCGTTCTCCGCTTGGCCTGGACACTCGCAGACCTGGGACACGGCGGGACACCCACCGTTGATCACATCGGCCAAGCACTGGGGCTTCGACAAGCTGCGGTTGCCACATGAGGGACATCGACACGAAAGGAACCAAGAAAGTGGCCGCAGTGGGGTTGTATGACAACGAACGGATCGCCCGGGCTGCGCTTGCCCGGCTCATGGAGCCGCAGGACTCGGTGGGCCTTGCCCTGGTAAGGGCCCTAGGAGCGGTCGACGCCTTGGGCGTGGCCACCGGAGAGCTCGCAACAAGCCCCGCCTTGGAACAGGAGATTTCCACCCTGCTGGTTGAAGCCGGGGGACCAACCACCTGGGCCGGGCTTCCGGCCACACTCCGGCGATGGGCGCCACGGGTCAAGGACCTGGCTCCGGAGCGTGACCTTGAAACCATGCGCCGGCTGGGTGGGCGCTTGATCATTCCCGGAGACGAATTGTGGCCTGATCAACTCCAGGACCTTGGGCTGCAGGAACCCCTCTGCCTGTGGTGGCGGGGTCAGGAGCAGCCGCTGCCGCCAGCGCCCCGAACCATTGCTTTGGTGGGGTCCAGGGACAGCACCAGCTACGGCGCCTCCGTCACGGGAGACTTCGCGTACGGCTTGGCGCAGCGTGGCTTTACGGTGATTTCCGGGGGCGCCTATGGCATTGATGCGCATGCGCACCGCGGGGCGCTCAGCGGCGGGGCAACCGACTTGCCTACCATTGCCGTGATGGCCGGAGGCGTGGACCGCTTTTACCCTTCCGGCAATGATGACCTGCTCCGTACTGTAGCCACCCAAGGTGCTGTCATCTCGGAAGTTCCTCCTGGGTCCGCGCCCACACGGTATAGGTTTCTGCAAAGGAACAGGATCATCGCGGCCCTGGCGTCCGTCACTGTTGTGGTGGAAGCGCGGTGGCGTTCAGGTGCGCTCAACACGGCACATCATGCTGAATCGATCGGCAGGGTCGTTGCGACGGTTCCCGGGTCCATTCACAGCGCCAACTCGGCGGGCTGCCACCGATTGCTTCGGGAGGGGGGAGCCGTCTGTGTCACTGATGCGGGCGAGATCGCTGAGCTGGCCGGAGCCATCGGAGAATCCACCAGTGCGGAAAGGAACGCCGATGCCGCCATACACGATGGCTTGTCCTTGGAAGATCTCATTCTCCTTGATGCGCTACCCCTCCGCGCCGCCACGTCCGTGGAAAAGCTCACAGTGGTGGCAGGGCTGAGTCCGGAGGCTGTGCGGGCCGGCCTTGGGCGGCTGGGGCTCATGGGCCTGGCCAACTCGGAACGGGGTGCTTGGAAACGGGCCAAAAACGCCTGAGCAGGGCGGGGAAATCATGTTGATGCGGCCTGTAAGTCCCGGATGCTGGCACAGTGGGAGATGTGGACGCACAATCACTGCCATCATCAATGCGCACCGCTGTGGAGGGCTTTCATCGATACCTGGAGGGCGAGCGGGCCAGATCCGCACATACGGTGCGTGCTTATCTTGCAGATGTGGAGAGCCTCCTCGGTTTTGCGGTGCAGGAAGGTATCGAAGAGCTCGGCCAACTCGAGCTGGGTTCGCTGCGTCGCTGGCTTGGCGCGCAGAGCGAAGCGGGCATGGCCAGGGCCACGCTGGCCCGCCGGGCCGCGACCGCCAGGTCTTTCACGGCTTGGGCACTGAGGGAGGAACTGATTGCTGCAGACCCCGCCATCCGCCTGCAGGCACCCAAGCGCGACAAATCCCTGCCGGGAGTCCTTCAGCAGCAGCAGGTAACCCGGATGGTGGATGACCTGAACACGGCAGCCGCAGAAGGAGGCCCCATGGCTGTTCGCAACCGGGCCATGGTGGAACTCTTGTATGCCACCGGAGTCCGCGTGGGGGAACTCGCCGGCCTGGACATCGATGACCTTGATCCGGATCGACGCACGCTCCGGGTGCTGGGTAAGGGCAACAAAGAGCGCACCGTGCCATTCGGTGTTCCGGCGGCATTGGCCGTGGACGATTGGCTCCGACGGGGCCGGCCAACCTTGGTGACAGCCAAGAGCGGGCCCGCTTTGTTCCTGGGAGTACGGGGAAGCCGGGTTGATCCGCGTCAGATCCGGGCGGTGGTCAGCGAACTGCTCCAGGCTTTGGGCGACACGTCGGCCACAGGACCGCACGCACTCAGGCACAGCGCAGCTACCCACCTTTTGGACGGGGGAGCGGACTTACGCGCCGTCCAGGAGATTCTTGGACACAGCAGCCTCGCGACCACGCAGATCTACACGCACGTGTCCGTGGATCGGCTGAGAAAGAGTTACCAGCAGGCGCATCCCAGAGCCTGAGTTCGGCCGTCCAGGTGGCGCACTGGCGGAAACCGGCGCCGTACGGCAAAATAAGAGCACCACGGGGAAACCTTCAATTCACGGTTGAGGGTTATCTCTGTGCCAAGATCGTCAGTAGCAACCAACAAAAACTGAATAGCCAGTCTGGGCCCAAGAAATTCAAGGCATCCGGCTGCAACAGCAAACATCCAGGCAGAGGTCGTTGGGGAAGACGTACCTACAGCTATGGAGGATGGAATGTCTGTTGCAACAACCCGCGGTGTCCTGTTTGTACACTCGGCCCCTACGGCACTTTGCCCGCACGTTGAGTGGGCCATTGGATCGGTCGTGGATAAGCGGACCGATCTTGAATGGACCCCTCAACCCGCTGCGCCTGGAATGTTCCGGGCTGAGTTGTCATGGACTGGCGCCCCCGGTACCGGGGCACAGTTGGCATCGGCCCTCCGGGGTTGGGCGCATCTGCGCTACGAGGTCACTGAAGAACCGAGCCAGGGAGTGGACGGAGCCCGCTGGTCCCATACGCCGGAACTCGGAATTTTCCATGCCGTTACGGACGTCCATGGCAACATCATGGTCACAGAGGACCGCATCCGCTATGCCTATGAATCCGGCGCCGGCGATCCCTCAGCTGTCTACCACGAGTTGTCCCTGGCGCTTGGTGAAGCGTGGGACGAGGAACTCGAACCGTTCCGCCACGCGGCAGAGGGCGCCCCAGTGCGCTGGCTGCACCAGGTCGGCTAGAGGACCGGTACCAAACCACGTCGCTGCGTAAGTTTCGCTGACGTTTCCAGGCAGGACTGAGCGCAGGCTTCTCCCATAGCAACAAGAAGGGCCCCACCGTCAGGTGGGGCCCTTCTTACGTTTTCGCCAGGGGCGCTGCTAACCCTCAGACGTTCCTGACAGCAATGACGGCGTTGTGCCCGCCGAAGCCGAAGGAGTTGCTCAGCGCCACGATGTCACCGGATGGCAGGTCGCGGACCGAGGTCACAACGTCGAGGGGAATCTCAGGATCCTGGTTTTCGAGGTTGATGGTCACTGGCGCCTTGCGCTCGTAGACGGCCAGCACGGTCAGTACAGCTTCAACAGCCCCTGACGCACCCAGGAGGTGGCCCATCTGCGACTTGGTGGCGGAGACTGCCACATTGTCTACATGGGTCCCCAGGGCGGCACGCAGGGCCGTGTACTCGGGCTTGTCACCAACTGGAGTCGAAGTAGCGTGCGCGTTGACGTGGACGACGTCTTCGGCCTGGATACGGCCATCAAACATCGCGGCCTTCAGGGCACGGGTGGCACCGAGTCCTTCGGGGTCCGGTGCGGTGATGTGGTACGCATCCGCTGTAACGGACGTTCCGGCCAGTTCTGCATAGATCCGGGCACCGCGGGCAAGGGCGTGCTCTTCGGCTTCCAGAACCAAGGCTCCGGCACCTTCACCCATGACGAAGCCGTCGCGGTCGGTGTCGTACGGGCGCGAGGCGCGCTCGGGCTCGTCATTGCGGCGGGAGAGTGCCTGCATGGAGGAGAACGCTGCCAAAGGCATCGGGTGGATGGCAGCTTCAGCGCCACCGCACACCACAACGTCTGCTTTGCCTGAGCGGATCAGGTCCAGGCCCAGATGAAGGGCCTCAGTACCGGAGGCGCAGGCCGAAACCGGGGTGTGGGCTCCGGCACGGGCACCGAGGTCCAGGCTTACTGCTGCGGCCACGCCGTTAGGCATGAGCATGGGAACGGTCATGGGCAACACGCGGCGCGGTCCCTTGTCCCTGAGGGTGTCCCATGCATCCAGAAGGGTCCAGACGCCGCCGATGCCGGTAGCGAAGGCAACTGCGAGACGGTCGTGATCGATTTCTTCGATCCCGGCGTCGGCCCAGGCTTCACGTGCTGCGATTACACCAAATTGCGTGGAAGGGTCCATGCGCTTGGCTTCTACGCGGCTCAAGACCTCAAGTGCCGGCGTCGAGCACCGGGCAGCAAAGTGAACGGGGAGGTCGTACTTGGCCACCCACTCGTCACCGAGCGTGCGGGCGCCGGAGACCCCTTTCAGCGCGTTCTGCCACATTGTGGGGACGTCGCCGCCGATGGGAGTGGTGGCCCCCAGACCGGTTATGACTACTTTGCGTGCCATGCGATCACTCTCTGTCGGATAGCCGTCCCTCCTGCAGCATTCACAAGGGGAGGCAATAAAATCTTTGGGTGTTACTGCGGCTGTGCCGGGCCTGGAGGATGGATATCCCGGCCCGGCACAGCTGGGTCAGGACTAGGCCTGTGCGTTGGCGATGAAGCTGACGGCGTCGCCCACGGTCTTGAGGTTCTTGACCTCTTCGTCCGGGATGCGTACGCCGAACTTCTCTTCAGCGTTGACGACGATGGTCATCATGGAGATGGAGTCGATGTCCAGGTCCTCGGTGAAGGACTTGTCGAGCTCGACGGCTTCGGTGGCGAGGCCCGTCTCTTCGTTGACGATTTCAGCCAGGCCGGCCAGGATCTCTTCGTTGCTAGCCATTGTTGGCTCCTTTTCTTGTTGTACCGGCTACTGCCGGAAAGGGGGCAAACCGCGGGTTACGGTTTGGGTTTGTAAGTCGTATTCAGTTGGCTGGAGGTATCCGGGACAAGTCCCGATCTACGGCAGGACCACTACCTGGGCGCCGAAGACCAGTCCGGCCCCGAACCCGATCTGCAGGGCCAGGCCGCCGCTCAGCTTAGGGTTCTCCTGAAGCAAGCGGTGCGTTGCCAGCGGGATGGACGCCGCGGAGGTATTACCTGCCTGGGCGATGTCGCGGCCGATGACAACGGATTCGGGAAGCTTGAGCTTCTTGACCATTTCGTCGATGATCCGCATATTTGCCTGGTGCGGAACAAAAGCGGCGAGGTCGCCCGCTTCAATGCCCGCAGCATCCAGTGCCTGCTGGGCTACCTTGGCCATTTCCCAAACGGCCCAGCGGAACACGGTCTGTCCGTCCTGCCGCAGGGTGGGCCAGACATCCTGGGTTGCCGAAAGAATTGCGGGATCGTCGATTTCATCCGAGTGCCGGGCGGATTCACCTAGCTTCTTGACGTCCTCAAGGGAGTGGGTCATGCCAATGGCGTCCCACTTGCTGCCGTCCGAGCCCCACACGGAAGGGCCGATGCCGGGAGTTTCGGACGGACCCACCACCACAGCCCCCGCGCCGTCGCCGAGCAGGAACGAGATTGTGCGTTCGTGATTGTCGATGACGTCGGAGAGCTTCTCCGCACCGACTACCAGGACGTATTGCGCCGCACCGGAACGAACCAGGGCGTCAGCCTGGGCCACGCCGTAGCAGTAGCCTGCGCAGGCGGCCGAGATGTCAAAGGCCGGTGCCGGCGTCGCACCCAAACGTTCGGTGAGGGCAGCAGCAGCGGACGGCGTTGCGTAAGGGTGCGTCACCGTGGAAACGATCACTGCGCCCAGCTGGGACGCATCGATGCCAGCCTGCTGAAGCGCTTCGCGTGCTGCGCCTTCGGCCATGTCAATGACGCTGACGTCAGCGGCAGCGCGATGGCGGGTGATGATGCCTGTACGCTGGCGGATCCATTCATCGGAGGAATCGATCCACTGGCAGACATCCTCGTTGGTGACGATGACATCCGGCCGGTAGGCGCCGATGCCGAGGATGCGCGCATTCTCATTGACAACGGCCTTGTTCAACACGGGGGTGCTCATGCCTGTCCCTCCAATTCTGCGAAGAGCGCCAGGGCCGCGGACAGGTCATCCGGGGTTTTGACGGCAACCGTCTTGACGCCGGGCATGCCGCGCTTGGCGAGTCCCGCAAGGGTGCCGGCAGGAGCCAGTTCGATGACGCCCGTGACACCTCGTCCCACCAGCGTTTCCATGCACTTGTCCCAGCGGACGGGGCGGGAAACCTGGGCGATCAGGCTGTCGACGGCGGCGGGCCCGGCAGTTACTTCGTTGCCGTCGTAGTTGGACAGCAGGGGTACGGCCGGGTTTTGCGGTGAAAGCGATGGCTTGAGGGCCTCAAGCGCGCTGACGGCCGGAGCCATGTGGGAGGTGTGGAAGGCACCTGCAACCTTGAGCGGAATCACGCGTGCCTTGGCCGGGGGATTCTCAGCCAGCGCCTTGAGCTGGTCAAAGGTGCCGGCGGCTACGGTTTGCCCGGCGCCATTGACGTTCGCGGGCGTCGCGCCGGCGGCCTCAATGGCTGCCAGCACCTCGGAAGGGTCACCGCCCACCACGGCACTCATGCCCGTGGGGGTGACGGCAGCCGCGGCGGCCATGCTGTTGGCACGTTCACGTACAAAGGTCATGGCTTCGTCTTCAGTCAGGACTCCGGCCAAGGCGGAAGCGGTGATTTCGCCAACGGAGTGCCCGGCGAGGATCACTGGCAGCGTGCTGAGCTCGACGTCGAACAACGAGTTGGCAGCAACAAGCCCCGCTGCAACGATCAGTGGCTGGGCCACCGCGGTGTCCTTGATGGTTTCTTCATCCGAGGTGGTGCCGTGGGCCTTGAGGTCGATGCCTGCGATCTCGCTCAGGTGGGCCAGTTGGCCTTCGACGGAGGGGAGTTCCAGCCAAGGGGCCAAAAATCCAGGGGTCTGGGAGCCCTGTCCAGGGCAGACGATTGCAAGCACGTATCCAGCTTTCCAAATTGCCACGTGATCCACTGGTGTTTTGGTACACCAAGCTCACTGGGTCAGTTTGTAGGAAGTCTACAACGGTTCAGTTCTGTGAACGCGACGCATGACGCTCGGGAGCGGCTTTGGGTTGGGCCGAAAGCCGGCCTACCACCAAGGCAGTTTGGAGGACGAAAGCCTCCCTGGGAAGGAGCGGATCCCAGCCCGTGACGTCGCAGACACGCTTCAAACGGTAGCGCACAGTGTTGGCATGGACGAACAATTCCCGGGCTGTGGCCTCCAAGGAATGGCCCAGCTCAAGATATGTCCCCAAGGTCTCCACCAAGCCGTTGGAGGCAGCCAGCAGTGGCCGGTAAATGTTCTTGATCAAGGACCTGCGTGCCGCGTCATCACCGGAGACGACTCGCTCCGGGAGGAGGTCATCGGCCGCAACAGGCCGCGGGGCAGAAGGCCACGCGCGGGCGGCAGTGAGCCCTGCGAATGCCGCCTGCGCCGAGCCGCTGGCCTCCAGCAGGGACCCTGCCTCGGGGCCGTAGACCACAGCGCCCGGGGCAAAAAGTTCGCTGAGCTTGAGGTAGGCCGTGTCACGGTCCTGGACGCCACCAAGGATCAGGATGAGGCGGTCACCCTGAATTCCCACCAGGGCGTCCTCGGCGAAACGACCGGCAGTCCTGCGCAGTTCACTGACGTAACTGGCGCTCGGTTCCGACGGCGAATTGCCCACCATTACAGTGAACCGTTCCTGGGCTTTCCAGCCAAGGGCTGCGATCCTGGAGCGCAAGGCATCGGTGTTCTCACCGCGAAGGATGGCATCCACGATCAGCGCCTCAAGACGGGTATCCCATGAGCCGCGCGACTCGGCCGCGCGGGCGTAGACGTCCGCGGCTGCAAATGCCACCTCCCGCGAATACCGCAGGACTGCTTCACGGAGTGAGGGCTGGTCCGATTCCGGGGCGATCACCGGAACCTGGTCCTCCACCACCTCAACGACGATGCGGATCAGCTGCAGGGCTTTTTGCAGGCTGATCGAACGCGTCAGTTCTGTCGGGGCGTTGCCGAAGACATCCGTGAGGATCCACGACGGCGAGCTGGGACGCTCGTACCACGTCACGAACGCTGCGATTCCGTTCTGGGCCACCAGGCCCAGCGCCGAGCGCTCATCGGAGCTCAAACGGGTGTACCAGGGCAGCGACTTCTCAAGCTGGCGCATGGTGCTGGTGGACAATTGGCCCACGTTGGCACGGAGTTGACGCAGAGTTTCGGCCTTCTCCGGCGACAATGCCTGGGTTGCTGCCTTGCGCTTGGAAGGTGTTTTGCTCGGCTCTGCCATGGAATGAGCATACGGCCCATCCCGGGCAAGCTCCATTTGTGAGAAGGCTACAACTTGCGTTGTTGCCGGTCACATGCCCGGCAGCCTTCCTGCCACGAGGTTAAACCACGACGACGGCCCCCACCTTTCGGTGGAAGCCGCCGTTGCAGGGGGTGCTGGCGTGGCCTTGGACCCGTGATGTTCAGGGACTTGCCGGCGGGTGGTTAGGCGTCGCCGCCTGCGCCGCCGGTGGTGCCGGCGTTCACATCCAACAGCCGGTACTTCTCGATCGCCTTCTCCAAGGCACCTTCTTCAACTTCTCCCTTGGCGGCAAGGAGCTGGAGGGTTTTGGTGACGATGGAGTGGGTGTCGTTTTTGAAGTAGCGGCGTGCGGCTTGGCGGGTGTCGGAGAAGCCGAAGCCGTCTGCTCCGAGGGAGGCGAAGTCGTTGGGGATGAATTGGC
>NZ_JABMCX010000186.1 GCF_013179505.1 Paenarthrobacter sp. CM16
TTCCTCAGCGCGGGCGAAGGCGAGCGCCTGGTCAGCTACCAGACCATGTTCTCCTACCTTTCAAGGCCGCAGAATACCGGGGATAACTATTTTGCCGTCCACACCAAGGGCGCCAAATCTCCCTATATCCCGTTGCATTTCCACTCCGAGCACACGGAGAACTTCCTGTGCACGGAGGGCCGCATGTGGCTCTATGTGAACGGCCGGGAGATGCTGCTGACCAAGGGCGACTTTGTCCACGCCCCTGCAGGAACCATCCATTCCTTCGCATTCGATGCCCACAACACCCAGATGGTGGGCTTCCTGACGCCATCGGTCTTCAATGGTTTCTTCGAGTACTTCAACCAGCCCACAGAGGACTACATCTATACCGAGGGCGGTGCGCCGTACATGGACATGGAGGGTTTTGGCCGGGCGCAGGCAGAGATGGACCTGACCGTCGTCGGCCCTCCGCCGCAGCGGCGTGTGGGCCTGGACTTCTAGGCTGAAACAACAAAAGGTCCGGACTCTTCAGGGAGTCCGGACCTTTTGTTGTTGTTGGGCTTCTCAGGGGAGCAAAGCCCGTCCGTAGTCATTGCCGTTGGGAGTGCGCACCACCGTGTGCATGTGGAAGGGCGCGGGGGTGTGGTTGTTCAGGAAAACGCCGGTGTGGTGGTCCAATTCCAGAATGACCACCGGGCTCTGGATTCGGAAGTAGAAGGCTTCGGAGCCTTGCCAGCCGCCAATCCAGGAGAACCAGGTTTCGTCGTAGTGTCCCTGGATTTCCCGGAGACGGGCAGCCCGCGGGCCGGCCGGCAGGTAGGAGATCCACTCCTCCACAATCCTGTCCAGGAGTGCTGTCGCGGTGGCCGGCATTGATGAGACCGGAATGCCTTCATAGGGAATGACACGGTTGTCCTGGAAGCAACCCGCAAGGTGCCGTTCATCCCCTGCGTGCAGGCGCCCTTCAGGCATCGCGGAGTCCTGCATCTGCTGGTAAACGGTCGCCTCGGCACGGAGTCCGGGTGCCAGCGCGCCCATGAGGTCCCGCGCCCACTGGATGCGTTCTTTGAAGACCCGTTCCTTGGAAACCTCAGCGCCGTGGTGGGCGCCGTCGTCGATGGTGTCGGGTTCGGCGCCCAGGAACACTGGTGAGATGACCATCCGGCTGCCCGCTACCAGGCAGTTGAGTGCCACGTGGTGGCCGAAGAGCTGCCAGCCCCAAGGCTCCGCCCCTGAAGGAGCACCGTACAACGCGAAGTTGTAGCTGTACTCGTTCATAAGCAGCGGCAGGTCCACGAGGTCGCCCAGAAAGCCGTTGATGCGCATGAGGTTTCGTGTCAGCGCAAAACCCTCGGGGCTGAGGCTCGCTTCAACCACGGCCAAGGCGGCATCCCGGACTGGTGGGTCGCATTCGTCCAGGCGAATTCCCGTGTCATGCTGCATGAATTCCGGGTTGGCCCAGCTCTGCCATTCAGGGGCATCCACGTCGTAGGACAGGCGGTCGTGCAATTCTTGAGGCAGCAGCGCCAGCAGCTTTTCAGCTGCTGCCAGCATGTCCGACGACGGTGCTTCCTCGCCTGGCAACGCTTCAGTGAGCGTGTACAGCCCTTCGCGCACCACGCCGTCGTTGGTCACACCGACGAAGGGTTGGGGATACAGCTTCTTCCATCCCTCGATCATGGGGCCGGCAAACGGATCGTCTTTGGCGGCCTCGGCGTAGGCCCGGGCGTCCAGGCCGCGGAGTTTCGCTACACGTGGATGTTCCGGCGTGTAGAGGTAGTCACGAAATGACGGCGTCGACATGGGAGGCGTCCTCTGTTTCATGGGTTTCGGTGTGGGACCACCCCGCGGCAATGCGGAGGGCATGTGCTGCTGGTTCGGCGGTGCTGCCACGCCAGGCAACGTGTTGATCGGGGCGGACCAGGACGGCGTCGGCTGCCCACAGGTCCGCCATCCGCGTTCCCTTACTGTCAGGTCCTACTGCCATCGTGGCCACGGGAACGCCGAGCTCAGCGGCGGCCAACAGGACCGGCGCGTACACTTCTCCGACGTCGCCACCTGCCAGGGATTCGACGTCCACCAGCAACGTGAACCCTGCGCCCAAATGGTCGTAGAGGGATGTTGAGTCCGCCAGCCAGGCGTGCGGAAGCAGCGCTCCCGGACTGGCTGTGGGCACGTAACGGATGGGATCTTCCGCAGGCACGGGTGCACCGTCCGGGACAACCAGCGGCGATGCTGCGTAGTTGTACCCCAACACCAGGCCCAGGGAATCGAACTCGCTTTGCTTCACGCCCAGTGCTGCATGGGCGCGCGCCCTGGCAGCTGCTCCGTCCTCGCCTTCACGTTCCAAAGCCGGGTCCGCGAAGTGGTACGCGAGCGCCTTGCCGTTGGCTGCGGCGTCGTTGATGGTTCGCTCGGCAACGGGCCGCCGTTCCAGGGCGTAGCTGTCCAGTAAGTCCGGCCCGGCCCAACCATCCAAAGCGGCGGCGATCTTCCATGCCAGGTTGGCGGCGTCTCCGATGCAGGTGTTGAAGCCGTGGCCGCCCCAGGGCGGATTCTGATGAGCGGCGTCGCCCACCAGGAACACGCCGTCGCTTCCGTAGGACGGTGCAAGGAGCATACGGGCCGTCCAGGGATCGGTCGCGATAACGTCAACCTCGACGTTGGCACCTACCAGAGATCGGACCATCTCTGCCGGATCCAGGTCAATCCCCTCTGCTGTGGCGTCGACACCTTGAATAATCGCCCACCACGTTTGGCCAAGGTTCATCCGGCCTACCATCCCGGCTGTTCCCGGACCGAGGACCCAATACTGGACGGCAGCATCCAGGCTGATCGTTTCGGCGAGGTCGCTGGAACGGAAGAGGATGCTGATATTGGACAGTGCTGCAGATCCGCCTTCGAAGCGGATTCCCAGCCCACGGCGCACGGTGGAGGAACCGCCGTCGGCTCCGGCCAGGAAGCTGCACCCAACGGTCCGGCTGCCTGCACCCTCGGTCACGGTGACCGACTGCCCGCCCCCTGCCCTTGCGGTGAAGTCCTCCACCCTCAACCCAGTCAGGAGTGTGGCATGTGCTGAGGCTGCCACGGCCTCACGGAGCACGGTTTCCAGCACCGGTTGCGGTACCTGCTGCCCGCATTCCGGTTGCGGCCCATAACGGCCTGCTTCAAGCTGGAAGGCATTCGGGAACCGCCGGATCTCGCGTCCGGTCAGGGACGAACAAAAGATGACGTCCTGGGCGAAGTCCACAGGCAGCGGCGCTGCCTCCCGCAACTGTGCAGCGAGTCCGAGCCGGCGCAGGTGGGTCATGGTTCGCGCATTCGTGGTCTTGGCACGCGGCCGGTCCTGGTCTATGGCCGTTCTCGGCTCAATGATCACGCTGCGGATACCCTGGTGGGCAAGGTCCAAAGCCAGGAACAACCCGCTCGGGCCACCACCTGAGATCAGTACAGGGACCTCGGGTGGCAAATCCGCCACGCGCGCCGGGCTGATAACAGCCATCAGGCCCTCGCCCGGAGCGACGGTCCACCAACGGGAGTCACCAAAGTGCCGAGCTTCTCGATCTCGACCTCTACGACGTCGCCGGCCTGCAACAACCACTGCGGCGTGCGGGCATAGCCGACTCCCTCGGGCGTGCCGGAAGCGATCACATCTCCAGGGTGCAGGGTGAAGGTTTCACTGATCAGCGAGATGATGGCCGGGACGGAAAAGATCATGTCCCGGGTGTTGCCGTTCTGAACTTCCGTGCCGTTGACCCGGGTGCGGACCTGGAGGCCATCGCGGAGGTCGCCCACGTCATCGCGGCTGACCAGTGGGCCCATGGGACCGGTGAAGTCGCCGTTCTTGCCCAGTGTCCACTGGGACGTGAGCTTTTGGGCACGCCGTGCGGTGATGTCGTTGAAGGTGGAGTAACCAAATATGGCGTCCTCGGCTGCAGCCTCGTCGCCCGACTCCACCCGTTTACCGATGTAGGCAGCTACCTCGCCCTCCCAGTCCAGGCCCGTCTCGCTCCCCGGAACCGGTACGGGGACGTTGCCCACGGACAAGGAGGCAGTCCACCGGCCAAACAGGGTGGGATAAGGCGGGAGCTCCTGGTCCTTGTAGCTGCCTTCGGCGGCGTGGGCCTTGTAGTTCAGGCCCACGCAAATCACCCGCGCGGACGCTGGAACCAGTGGAACCTCAATAACAGCCGCTCGATCGAGGCCGGCAGCAATGTCGGTGATGAGCGCCGGTGCTTTCTCCTGCCACCTCGTTGCATCGGCCCAAAAGTCCGTCACGGACGCCAGCGGGAAAACGCGCTCGCCGCTCAGGGCCGCGACCCAGGGGCCGCCGTCGTGGTCTATACCTATGTACTGCATGATGGGCCTTTCAGGTTCGCCCGAAGGCGGTTGTCGGAATGTGGAGGGCACGGCAAAGTTGGGCCTGAAGGCCGGGCCGTAGCCAGTAGTGCGGAAAAGTTATGGATGGCCGGACTGGCGGCGGAAGAAGGAGACTGTGGCCGCGAGGGCCTTTTCGGCAGCGCCCGGACTTCCGTCCTCCAGCCGCCACATGTGGTCGGCGTCCTCGATGAGGAGGAGTTCGACGTCGGCGCCGGCCTTCTGCAGTTCGGCGGCCAAGGACTCCGATTGGGCGGCGGGAACAAACCTGTCTGCGGTGCCGTGGACCAACAGGAAGGGCGGAGCGTCCGGATGGACAAAGCTGATGGGGCTCGCTGCCGTGGCTCTCTCCGGATTTTCGGCCAGCACCGCTCCTACCAGCAACTCTTCCCTGGAGCCAGGATCGCTGGCGCGCGCGACAGCGTCGGGCAGCGCCTGCTCCCCCATGTGAACCAGATCGGTGGGCGGGTACCACGCGGCGACCGCAGCGACCTTGCTCTCGCCTGCCCCGGTGAGGGCAACAAGACTGGCCAAGTGCCCGCCTGCGGAGTCGCCCCAGGCATAAATGCGCTGGGGATCAACGCCGTAGTGGTCAGCATGCTCCCGGAGCCATTGCACTGCGGCCAAGGCATCGTGGAGCTGAGCTGGAAACTGCGCCTCGGCGCTCAGCCTGTAATCTGCCGACGCCACGACGAATCCGGCTTCGGTAAGAACATCAAAGGGCGTCAGGCCGAAGCCATCGCACACCGGCCCCAGGGAGGAACGCTCCCCTACGCGCCAGCCGCCACCGTGGAAATGAATGACGGCGGGACGCAGCTTGTGGTGGCCGGAGGACCCGGGCGCGGATTCCGGCAGGTAAAGATCGAGCAACAGCGGCCGCGAGCCGTCGTCGCCGGTGCGGGCAAACTCAATCCCGGTGAGTATGCGGCCCTCCGTCATCGTTGACTCCCTCTGCGTCTTTCGCCGGATCCTCGATGTTCCGGGCTTTCCCTCCAGGGATGTCGAAGACGCTCCCCGGCGTGAACAGTCGATTTCAATCATTGGAACCGTCAGCACTGGCCAGCTCAGAAGCCAGGAACGCCAACCCGCGTTGGACAATGTCCAATGCTGCGGAGTGGTTGAGGTATCCGTGAGTGGCTCCTCGCTCGAGTCTGAACGCTACATCGATCCCCGCGCCGCGGAGGCTTTGTGCATACAGTTCTGCCGAGGGACGGAGGTCGTCGTATTCGCAGGCCACTATGGCAGCAGGAGGCAACCCTGTGGGATCTCCATGCCCGGGCACGGCATAGGAGGATGCCAAGCTTGCCGGGCCGCCGAGGTAATTTTCCAACATGGCCGTGCAGTCCTCGGCCGAGAACCGCAAAAAGGGTGGCAGTGACGACATCACCGCGGACGGCACCGTCAATGGCGGCACCGTCGAGTGGAGGAACGGATAGGCCAGAAGCATCTTCGCCGGCAGCGGCGAGCCGATATCTTTGAGGTACATGGCGGCCCCACATGCCAGGTTGGCTCCCGCACTCGCCCCACCAAGGCAAAGCCTGCCCGGATCGATTCCCAGGCCACAGGCCCGTTCAACGGCCCAAAACCATGCCGCGAGGACGTCTTCGTGCGGGACGGGAAAATGCACCCCGTCCCTGGCCAACCGGTAGTCAACGGAAATGACCACTCCGCCGGTCCTGGCCACGAGTTCACGGGCCAGCTGGTCGGCTTCGCGCATCTCCAGGTCGCCGCCGGCAAACCCGCCACCATGCAACCAGACCAAGCCTGGAACCCCGCCGTCGTCCGCTTCGCCCCGCAACGGGCCGTACACGCGCAGCGGGACTATACCGTTGGGACCTTGTGCCTGCGCCTCCATGACGTGGACACCGGGAGGCGAATACGGGAGGCCCGCCCCGCAGAACGCCTCCAGCCGGTTCACCCCTGATGGATTGGCAAGCAACTCAGCGGAGGACGCCTCCCCCGCCACTGGCTCCATCAGTGCACGGAGCCCGGCGTCCAGACTCATTGCTGCCCGAATTCACGCCGGAAGAAGTCGATGGACGTCTCCAGGATCCAATCCACCTGCTCTTCGGCAAAAAAGAAGCAGTGGTCCGCGCCCTCGATGGTGATGAGTCTATTCTGTACGCCTGCCCGTTCCAGGGCATCGGCGAGAAGTTCGCTTTGGGAATGCGGTACCAGGCCATCCTTGTTGCCATGAATCAGCAGGAACGGAGGTGCTCCGGCTGTGACATATCCAAGGGGGCTGGCTGCGTGCAGCAGTGCCGGTTCCGGTGAGCCTCCCACGAGCATCGTTCCGGGATCAAGCGAAGCTTCTCGCGGGACGGCCGCGGTCAGTGGACCGTTCAGGAAGGACTCCACTCCTTGCCGTCTCGAAACATCGTTGAGCGAAGAAATGCCATAGAAGTCCACCACCGCGTTGACTGCGCTGGACTGGCCCTGCACGCCGAGCCCGCCTTCGAGGTCGTCCCGGGAACCGGTGAGCCCCAGGAGTGCAGCGAGGTGACCTCC
This sequence comes from Paenarthrobacter sp. CM16, assembly GCF_013179505.1. Classification (GTDB taxonomy): domain Bacteria; phylum Actinomycetota; class Actinomycetes; order Actinomycetales; family Micrococcaceae; genus Arthrobacter. The sequence continues at coordinate 6,868 of NZ_JABMCX010000186.1, forward strand.
TGCCGATTCGCCCCACGCCCCGATCCTGCCCGGATCGATTCCCAACTCATCTGCGTGGTGCCGGAGGTAGCGGACTGCTGCTTTGATGTCGTGCAGCTGGGCGGGGAAAGGGGCCTCCAGGGAGTGCCGGTAGTCCACCGTTGCGCACGCGATCCCAGCCTCGTTCAACAGCCGGAACACAGAGTCCGGGGCGAAGGTCGGCGGGAGCTCCCTCCGGTCGCCCAACTGGAACGCTCCCCCATGGATCCACACGACCACCGGGACGGCGGCCTCGGAAGTCTTCCGGGGCAGCCATACGTCCATGGAAAGGCGGCGGAAACCGACCGTGATGGCGTAACTGAGTTCCCGGTGCAGCAGCGATTCCTCCGACACCTCTTCAGGTTTCCCTGGCGCATGAAAGGCGGGAAACGCCGGCGGGGTGGGTACCCGATGTGAATCAGGGCTGATATCGGCAGTCTTTGCTGGTGTTTGAAGGGTCACTGGTTGCTCCTGGAGTCTTGGGCGGAAAATCAGGCGTAGTGGCAGGCGACGTCAGCTTCGCCGACGCGCCGCAAGGCGGGCCGTTCGGAGGCGCATAGTTCCGTGGCCAGCGGGCAGCGCTGACGGAAAGGACATCCGCCGGCGGTCGTTGAGACAGCGGCGGCAGTCCTGACTCCCATGGATTCACGGACAGCCCGGCGCTGCGCTTGTTCGGCCGGGCGTGGCACCGGTGATGCCGCAACGAGGGCTTGGGTAAAGGGATGCTTGGGCGATTCCGTGACGGCTGCGGCAGGACCGGCCTCCATCACCTGCCCCCGGTACAGGACCACCACCCGTTGGGCCAAGAACTGGACCACGGAGATGTTGTGGGCAATGAACAGGTAGCTCAGGCCGCGCTCGTCCCGCAGATCGGCCAGGAGGTTCAAAACCTGCGCCTGCGTTGACAGGTCCAAGGCGCTGACAGCTTCGTCGCAGACTACGAGCCGTGGTTCGCAAATGAGCGCCCGTGCCACCGAAATGCGCTGCCGTTGCCCGCCGGAGAACTGGCTCGGGTACCGGTCCACGGCTTCCCGCGGCAGTCCCACCCGTTCCAGCATGTCCTCTGCCTTGGTGCGGGCCTCGCCGCCGGCAATACCGCGGACGCGTAAGGGTTCTGCCAGTGAGGCGCCGATTGTCTTCCTGGGATTCAGCGAAGAGTTGGGGTCCTGGAACACAGCGCGGAGCTCGCTGCCAATGGCGCGGCGCTTGCCCGAGCCCGCATGCGTGATGTCCTCACCCTTGAATTCCACGGAACCGCCGGACACCTTCTGCAGGCCAAGGATCGCTTTGCCAATGGTCGACTTGCCCGAGCCGGACTCCCCCACCAGACCCACCGTTTCACCGGGCTGGATGGTGAAGCTGACACCGTCGACGGCTGGCGGTGCCGCAGAGGCCTTCCGACCCGTGCCGTAGCGGACCACCAGGTCCTTGACGTCGAGCATGGGCCCGGGCCTGACGGCCATGGCCGCGGAGCTCAACAGCGGGGTTTCGATGCTCATGCCAGGTCCTTTTCTACGATGTCCAGTCCGTGCCGGGCGGGTACTTCCGCCGGAACCGGGTGTTCTGAAGGGATGTCGGTGGGCACCCACGACAACCCTTCAATGGCCAGTTCATCAGCCTTGACGCAACGCACCAGGCCGGACCCCGTTCCCGAAGGCAGGAGGGGCACAGGTACCAGGCAGGCAGATCCTGCGAACTGGCAGCGGGCGGCAAACCGGCAGCCTGATGGCCAGTCCTTGGGCTGCGGCACCTGGCCCTGGATGGTGGCCAGGCGTTCGGGCATATCGTCTGCCGTATTCGCGTGGGGATCGGCCGCAAGCAGTGCCAGGGTGTAAGGATGCCGTGGGTTGTCCAGGATGCCGGCTGTGCGGCCGTTCTCCACCACTTGGCCGGCGTACATGACCGCAACGTGGTCGCAGATGTCGGCCACTACTCCGAGGTCGTGCGTCACCATGACTACAGACATGCCCGTGTCCTTCACGAGCGTTCGGAGGAGGGACAGGATCTCTGCCTGGACGGTAACGTCCAAGGCGGTGGTCGGTTCGTCGGCAACCAACAGGCGTGGATTACCGGACAAAGCCAGGGCGATGGCTACGCGCTGTGCCATGCCGCCCGAGATCTGGTGCGGGTAGGTCTTGAGGATGCGCTTCGCGTCAACGATCCCCACCTTCTCCAGCAGGCCCAACGCCTCGGCGTTCGCTGCCGCCTTTCCCACCGAACGGAGTCGGCGGATGGCAGAAGTCAACTGGTAACCCACCGTGAACATCGGATCCAGCGCCCGCATGGGCTCCTGGGAGATGAGGGCGATGTCGCGCCCGCGGATGCCTTCCATGTCCTTGTCCGTGGCAGCGGCCAGGTTCCTGCCGTTCCAGAGAATCTGCCCGCCGGTGATGGCGACGCCGGAAGGCAGCAACCCCATCAGCGACAACGCGGTCATGGTCTTGCCGCAGCCGGACTCGCCCACCAGCCCAAGGACCGTTCCCGGCTCGACGTCGAAGGAGACGTCCGTGACCAGTGGAGTGCCGCCGTCGACCCCTACGGAGAGTCCGCGGACGCTCAGCTTGCCGGCCCCAGGTGCGTCGCGCACAGCAGGGGC
>NZ_JABMCX010000187.1 GCF_013179505.1 Paenarthrobacter sp. CM16
GTGGCCCACACCGCCTTGGGCTGCTTGAGGAAGGAGGCTTTCTCCGCCTCCAGCGTGGTTTCGATGGTTGTTTCGGCGCTTGCTGAAGCGTCAGCCAACTGGCGTGACATTCAATGGCTCCTTGTCGGTGCTGGTCTTATTAGTCCTGCGGCTTTTCTTAGTTCTGGAATGAGCTGTTGAGCTTGGCGATGACCGGCAATGCTGCGGCGAGGTGCTCAATTTCTTCGCTGCTGAGGTCCGCCAGAAGTTCGGCCACCATGGCATTGCGCCGCTGATTGGCAGAGCTAACCGCGGACGTCCCGGATTCAGTAATGACTACCTGCACCGCGCGGGAATCGTCGGGATCCTGCTGGCGCGTAATCAGGCCGGCGCGCTCGAGCTTGATGATCTGCTCCGTAGCACTGGGAACCTTGATACCCAGATTCCTGGCGATATCGCCCACGCGGAGGCCGCCGTCGGAAATCATGGACAGCAGGCTCAGTTGCGCGGCAGTAAGGTCACCGTCGGGATCGAGCCGGCGGAACATGTAGACGCCGAGGCGCAATGACTCACGAAATTCCTGGGCGAGATCAAGTAACCGAGGATCAAAGGTGCTCATACTTAGGTATCCTAATAGTTAGGGTACCTAAGAGTCAACAAACCTGACCTCGGGGACTAAAGACCCCCAGCTGCCTCGACCGGCGCACCCGTTGATCGAAGATGGCCAGGAAGTGGCGGCGCCGATGATCGGTAGGCATGCCCTGTTGGTGTGCTGACTTCCAAAGTGTGCACATCCTCGGGCACCTGACGGGCCGCCCAGCCAGGATTTTCCTTGACGTGATTGCATGCTTCGCAGAGCCCTGCACCATTGGTCACTGTGGTGGCGCCGCCCGAATGCCATGGCACGACGTGATCGATATGCCTGATAGGTGCATCACAGTAAGGAGTGCGGCAGGCGTCATCCCGGATCTCGATAAAACGCCTCAATCTCGGGGGAAAGAGCCGCGCCTTGGAGTCCATAGTGATGAGATCCCCGGTGGAAGGCGCTGTGTAGAGGCGGCGAAGCCATACAGTGAACTCCGGATCCGGCGTTGACACCGGGCCGCCGCCCGAGGTGGAAGGCTCCTGCCCAGGGGTCTTGTCCGCTTGAACCGCACCGGCGCCGACCAATGCCCTCGCCCACTCAGCGGGGACTATTCCGTAGCCCTTCAACCGGGCAGGTTCACTGTCACCCTGCAATAACGTGCGGTCCGTCATGATGAGCTCGAGATCGACTCCGCTGATACCGCCACGCCTGCCGGTGACGCGTTCCACCAAGGCATCCGCCATAACTTGGCCCCGATTCCGGGGGTCTCCGCCGGCGCGCGCGGAGTCTGCCTTTCGAGAAAGCGCGGCATAGACGGCAACGCCATGGGAAACAGGAAGCAGGGCGGTCAGGTATGTCATGGCGTCCGGCGCGGGGCGCAGGCTGACAGTCCGCTCTGTGGCAGCGCGGCTGGCGCGCTGGGAAACGGTGCGGGGATCGCGCCGATAGGCGGCGGCTTTGGCCGCGGCGATGATTGTTTTGTCACCGACGCCCTCAAAGGTACCTTCATCAGGCGCGAGTTCCTCATCAACGGCACGCCGATCTTCCAGGGAGAGGCAAGCTGTTTCCTTCACGAGCAACGTGGCACGCCACTCGTTGAGCTGGCCCGATTCCAAGGCGGCCATGGTGCGCGGCATCTCCCTCACCAACGCTTTCGCCAACCCCAGAAGGCGCGAGCCCCGGCTTGGTGACTCGCGGCGCGCCAGGGCGATCTGCACTCCGGAACCTTGCCCTTGCTCCGATGCTGGAACACCGGCGAGTGTCTGCTCTTGCCGTTGCGCAAGGTCGAAAGCCACCGCGGCATGGGCCTGAACGCCGGCAACGGCGGACTTCAGGCTCTCTAAATCGCGTAGCTGATCAATCAACTGAACACTGGAGGACCCCAACCGGACGGCCTTCAGCAGGGTGATAAGGTCCGAAACATCGATCGCGGAGTCCCTGGCCTTATGGCCGACTCCGGGTTCAAGTGAGCCACCACCAACACCTTGCCGCTCTTGAATCTTCTCCATAGCCCCACCCTTCCAGCGGGCCCAGGGCCCCATAAGGGCGGAATCGCCCTATGTGGAAAACAGTGAGGAGCCAGCCCCTAAAGCGTCAGCTTCATGCCCTCATGGCTGGCGACGAACCCCAAACGCTCGTAGAAACGATGCGCCGCTACGCGGGATTTGTCGGTGGTGAGCTGAACCAGGGAACAGCCCCGATCCCGCGCCTGGTCAACAGCCCACTGGATCATCAGCGCCCCAACACCTTGGCCCCGGAGGACATCAGCCACCCGGACCGCCTCGATCTGAGCACGCCAGGACCCCTTGCGGGACAGCCCTGGAAGGTAGCTGAGCTGGAACGTGGCCACCACCTCGCCGGCGAGTTCGCCCACCACCAAAAGGTGCGACGGATCGGCGTCGATCGCCTCAAAAGCCTGCTCGTACGGCGCTAAATCGTCGGCACTTTCGCGGACGGCGCCCAGCTGATCGTCCACGAGCAACGCGAGGATCCGCGGCAGGTCGCCCCTGCGGGCGCGCCTGAGGGTGAAGGTTCCACCCTCGACGGCGGCGGTGAACAAGGCGGGCACGGTACCGGATGGAGTAGTCACTACCCCAGCATGCCACTTGGCAAAATATCTTCAGAACTCAGTATTGCTAAGTACCGGTACTTAGTTCTACTATGTAGTGGTAGCTAGTAATACTGAGTAGCGAGGGAGCTGTCCGATGGGCAAGCAGATGACAGAGATGCTCAAAGGCACATTGGAGGGCATAGTTCTAGCCCTTCTGACCGGGAAGGCAGCGTACGGATACGAAATCACCACGCTGCTCCGGGAGCAAGGATTCACCGAGATCGCTGAAGGCACCGTGTACGCGCTGCTGGTCAGGATCGAGCAAAAGGGGCTGGTGGACGTTGAGAAGCGTCCCTCCGAAAAAGGGCCGCCCCGCAAGGTCTACACGCTCAATGCGCAGGGCCAAAAAGAACTGAACGAATTCTGGAACACCTGGAGCTTCTTGTCCGGACGGATTGAAGAGCTCCGCAAGGAAGGAAAGTAACCATGGCAGCAAAATGGATCGAACTGGTCACCGGGTCACTCGAGCAGAAGAAGCAGTACAAGCAAGCCAAAGGCCGCATGGATGCACTGCCTGAGCCCTATCGGACCGTAGCGTCGGCCTTCAACCGCTACCTGATGTACTACGGCGGCGTCACCGACGGCGACACCATGGTCCAGATGTTCACGGACCTGGCAGACCTGTGGGAAAGGGCTGCTATTGAAGGCACACCGGTGTCCGAAATGGTGGGCGAAGATCCGATCGAATTCGCCGAAACCTTCGCCCAGGCGTACGGCGGCAAGCGCTGGATCGACAAGGAACGCGAGCGCCTGAACAAGGCAATCGACAAGGCGAAAGAAGCGGAATCATGACTGCTGCGGCAATACAAGTAAAGGGCATCGAAAAGTCCTATAAGGATCTCCATGTACTCCGCGGAGTCGATTTCGAGGTAGCCCCCGGCAGCATCTTTGCTCTGCTGGGCTCCAACGGAGCGGGCAAGACCACTATGGTGAAAATCCTCTCTACGCTGCTGAAAGCGGACGCCGGTGCGGCCGCCGTCGAGGGCTTTGACGTTGCCGCCGAGTCGCTTCAGGTGAGGCAGTCCATCAGCCTCACCGGTCAGTTCGCCGCAGTGGACGAAGTCCTCTCCGGCAAGGAGAACCTGATCCTGGTAGCGAAACTCAGGCACTTGAAGAATCCGGGCGAAATAGCCGATGACCTGCTGGCGCAGTTCAGCCTCACCGAGGCGGCGTCCCGCAAGGTGGCGACGTACTCGGGCGGCATGCGTCGTCGTTTGGACATCGCCATGAGCCTGATCGGTGATCCGAAGGTGATCTTCCTGGATGAGCCAACCACCGGCCTCGACCCCGAAGCGCGCCTTGAGGTGTGGCAGATCGTCAAGAATCTCGCCCATCAGGGGACCACAGTCCTGCTCACCACGCAGTACCTAGACGAAGCCGAGCAGCTCGCGGACCGGATCGCGATCCTCCATGAGGGACGCATCATCGCAAACGGCACTCTCGCCGAACTCAAGCAGCTGCTGCCGCCGGCAAAGATCGAATACGTCGAGAAGCAACCAAGCCTGGAGGACATCTTCCTGTCGCTGGTGGGTACGGGCACAGGCACAGGCGCCGGAGTTCAAGCAGGCAGCAACGAGTCAGTAAAGGACAGGTCATGAGCACCCATTTCTTCGCCGACACATCGGTCCTGCTGGGCCGTTCCATGCGGCACATCTTCCGGAGCGTGGACACCATCATCACCACCGCGATCACCCCGATCGCGCTGATGCTGCTGTTCGTTTACGTGTTCGGCGGCGCCATCAGGACCGATACCGATAACTACGTGAACTACCTGCTGCCGGGCATCATGCTGATCGCCATTGCTTCCGGCATCGCCTATACGGCCGTCCGCTTGTTTACGGACATGCAGAGCGGCATCTTCGAGCGGTTCCAGTCCATGCCGATCGCACGTTCGTCGGTCCTGTGGGCCCACGTGCTGACATCGCTGGTGGCCAACGGGCTCTCACTGGTGATCATCGTCCTGGTGGCGCTCCTCATGGGTTTCCGCACCTCGGCCAACGTGCTGGACTGGCTGGCGGTCGCGGGTATTCTGGCACTCTTCACCTTGGCACTGACGTGGATCGCCATCATCGCCGGTCTCTCAGCCAAATCGGTGGACGGCGCAGGAGGCTTCTCCTACCCGCTGATCTTCCTGCCCTTCATCAGCTCGGCCTTTGTCCCGACGGAGACCATGCCCGGCCCGGTGCGCTGGTTCGCCGAGAACCAGCCCGTGACGTCAATCGTGAACACCATTCAGGATTTGTTCGCGCAACGCCCGGTGGGCGGCGACATTTGGGTGGCCCTGGCCTGGTGCCTTGGGATCCTTGTTGTTTCCTACGCCTTTGCCACGGCAGCCTACAAGCGTCAGATCGCCTAGCCGCCGCAGCACAGTGAACACCGCCAAACCACGGCCTAAGCTCCTCTTTTCCACAAGGGGAGCTTTCGCCATGCAGACCGATTCGCCATTTGTCAGGCATTGGCTATAGCTTTATCGAACACATTTGTAACGGCCGTCACTATTGTGGCGGGTCCTTCGAAGGGTTCTTGAACTAATGTCCGATCAGACAACACAGGGGCAGCTCCGCGCCTCCAGCAGGGACAGCGAGCCCCACCTGTCACGCTCGCTCAGCAACCGCCACATTCAGCTCCTGGCCATCGGCGGCGCGATCGGAACCGGCCTGTTCATGGGCTCCGGCAAAACCATCTCCGTTGCCGGGCCTTCCGTGATCTTTGTGTACATGATCATCGGCTTCATGCTGTTCTTCGTCATGAGGGCCATGGGTCAACTGCTGCTGTCCAACCTGAACTACAAGTCCTTCAGCGATTTCGCGGGCGACCTCCTGGGCCCTTGGGCAGGATTCTTCACCGGATGGACCTACTGGTTCTGCTGGGTGGTCACGGGCGTCGCCGATGTCATCGCGATCGCGGGCTACGCCAACGAGCTCTGGCCGGGAATCCAACTCTGGATCCCGGGCATCGCCACCATCATCATCCTGCTTCTCCTGAACCTGCCCACCGTGAAGGCTTTCGGTGAGACCGAGTTCTGGTTCGCCCTCATCAAGATCGTGGCCATCGTGGCGCTGATCGTGGTGGGCCTGGTGATGATCTTCACCGGCTTCCAGTCCAACGCAGGCACCGCGAGCTTCACCAATCTCTGGAGCCACGGCGGGTTCTTCCCCAAGGAATTCATGGGCTTTGTGGCCGGATTCCAGATCGCAGTCTTCGCGTTCGTGGGCATCGAATTGGTGGGCACCGCCGCTGCCGAAACCAAGAACCCGGAGCACAACCTCCCCCGCGCCATCAACGCCATTCCCCTGCGCGTCATGCTGTTCTACGTAGGCGCCCTCATCATCCTCATGTCCGTCACCCCGTGGACCGAGTTCAAAGCAGGCCAAAGCCCCTTCATCGCCATGTTCTCGCTGGCCGGGCTCGGCATGGCAGCTACCGTGGTCAACCTCGTGGTGCTTACCTCGGCCATGTCATCGGCCAACTCGGGCATCTACTCCACGTCACGCATGGTCTACGGCCTGGCCCACGATGGCGACGCCCCCAAGCTCTTCGGCCGCCTTTCCAGCCGCAAAGTACCCCAGAACGCACTGTTCCTGTCCTGCGTCCTGCTGCTGGCCGGCGTCGCGCTTCTCTACGCGGGCAAGGACGTTGGCGTGGCGTTCGACATGGTGACCACCGTGTCCGCTGTCTGCTTTATGTTTGTCTGGTCCATCATCCTGGCCAGCTACCTCGTGTACCGCAAGCGTCGCCCGGAGCAGCACGCGGCCTCACCGTTCAAGATGCCCGGCGGCATTCCCATGGTGTGGGTGGTCTTCGCGTTCTTCGCCTTCCTTGTGTGGGCGTTGACCACGCAGCCGGACACCCTCACCGCATTGCTGGTGACGCCCATCTGGTTCGCCATCCTCGGCATCGCGTACGCAGTAGTCCGTAAATCGCCCCTGCATCAGGCCCGCGTGGCTGAATGGAAGGCGATGTCGGAAGCGGAAACCGCAGCAGTACGTTAGCCGCGAAAGCAGAAAGAGTACGACGTCGGCACCCGGCTTGGGTGCCGACGTCGGCGTTTAACTCACATCACCGGAGAGCCGGTATCACCGCGGCTGGGCCGGGTTGGTGGGAACACCCTGGGACGGAGGGTTGATCGGCGGGCCGGACGTTGCCGGGCTGACGGGCGAACCCGTGCTGGTCCGGCTGACCTCGGGCGTGCTGGGCGAGGTGCTCCCGCTGGGCTTAGCGCCGTTCTTGAGAGCCTCGAGCCGGTGCTCCAGGATCTGGACGACGGGGAGCCTGTTCCCATGCGCGTGCTCGTAGTTGAGGAGCTGCTCGATCCCGCCCTCATCCAGGCCCGAGATTCGGGACGGCAAGGTTCCACTGGGAATGTGATCGTAGTCAGCCAAAGGCAGTTCATTGTGCTGAGGGGTGTCGTTCACTGAAGATACCTCCTGTTTTCCGCTGCCGGGCCACGCTCCGGTCCGGCGATCCACATCAGCGATGCTGCCAAAGTAGCAGCCTTTTTCCTCGAAAGTAAGGTTGCTGACATTCCTTCGGGCCTGTATGCCGGAGCGTCAGGCGAAGTACACGCCGATGCGGTTGCCGTCGATTTCCTCGATGCGGATATCGATGTCATAGACGTCGTGCAGCATCCCCGCACGCATGATCTCCGATGGCGTTCCCTGATGGATGAGCCGGCCGTTCTTCATGGCCAGGATGGTGTCCGAGTAGCAGGACGCGAAATTGATGTCATGGACCACCAACACGATGGTCTTCCCTAGCTCGTCCGACAAACGCCGGAGCAGGCGCATCATCTCCACGGAGTGCTTCATGTCCAGGTTATTCAGCGGCTCATCCAGCAGCAGGTACTCAGTGTCCTGCGCCAGGACCATCGCAATGTAGGCACGCTGCCGCTGACCACCGGAGAGCTCGTCAACGAACTTGTCCGCCATGGACGTCAGATCCAACTGACGGATGGCCTCGTCCACATACTCAAGGTCCTCAACAGTGGGCCGGCCACCACTGTGCGGGAAGCGCCCGAAGGCCACGAGATCGCGCACGGTAAGCCGCATTGTCAGGTGGTTTTCCTGCCGGAGGATGGCCATGGTCCTGGCCAGTTCCATGCTGGGGGTGGCCGTGACATCCAGTCCGGCAACTGAGACTCCCCCGGCATCCATGGGCTGCAGCCGGCTGATCAGGGAGAGCAGCGTCGACTTGCCCGCACCATTGGGGCCGATGATGGACGTGATGCCGCCGCGGGGAATCTCGCAGGTCACATCGTCCAGCACGGTGGTGCCGCCGTAGCGCTTGGTGACGTTCCGGACGGTAATCATTTCAGCGAGCCTTTCAGCAACAGGTAAAGGAAGAGGATGCCCCCGGTGAACTCGATGATGACGCTTAGGGCAGTGGCAAAGCCGAACACGCGCTCCAGCAGCAACTGGCCGCCAACCAACGCAATGGCACCAATCAGCACCACGATCGGCAGCAACCAGGCGTGCCGGAAGCCACGGCAGAGCTGATAGCCGAGGCTGACCACCAGGAGCCCGAAGAACGTCACGGGACCCACCAGGGCGGTGGAAATCGCAACGAGCAGTGAGCAGGCAAGCAACACCCTCATCACCACACGCTTGTGGTCCACGCCGACGTTGATGGCCACTTCACGGCCCAGCGCCAGCACGTCCAAGGTGTGCCGCATGCGCCACACGCCAACGCACACCCCGGCAATCAGCGCAGCGGAAACCGCCAGCAGCCCCGGGTCCACATTGTTGAAGCTGGCGAAGAACAGGTCCTGCAGGATGATGAATTCGCTCGGTTCCATGAGCCGCTGCAGGAGCGATGAAAAACCGCGGAACAACGTCCCCAGAACAATCCCCACGAGCAACAGCAGATGCAGGGATCGCGTGGCTCCGGTAAACATCCACCGGTACAGGAATGCACTGAACCCCACCATCAGCAGGATTTCGACGCCGAACTTCAGCGTGGACGGCGCGGTGGCCAGCGTCGCGGCACCGGCAACGAACGCCAGGGCAGTCTGAACCAGGATGTACAGCGAATCGAAGCCCATGATGGACGGCGTCAGGATCCGGTTGGCAGTCACCGTCTGGAACAGCAGCGTGGAGACGCCCACCGCCACGGCCACCAGGAGCATCGCGGACACCTTGATGACGCGGCGCGGCAGGATGTAAGCGATGTTGCCCTTGAGGTCGATCGTCAGGAAAACAGCAACAAGCACGACGGCGGCAATCGCCAAAATGGCGATCACCAGTCCCGGCGGGGTGCTTCGGATGGCGTCGCGCCAGCGGGCCACCGCGGAAACGGGCGCAACTGACTTCAGGGGCCTTGGCGTCAGGGAAGTTTCAGGCATTGCGTTTCCTCAACAGCAGGAAAAGGAAAAGGATGGCGCCAAGAACTGACATGACCATGCCCACGGGAACCTCGTAGGGGAACCGGATGGTCCTGCCGATGATGTCGCACACCAGCACGAACGCTGCTCCAAAGAGCGCCGTCCAAGGAACAGCCCGGCGGAGGTTGTCGCCGAACAGCAGCGAAACAATGTTGGGGACCACCAGGCCGAGGAACGGCACGGCACCCACGGTGGTGACAACCACAGCCGAGATCAGCGAGACGATCATCAGCCCCAGCCGCATGGTGCGGGCGTAGTTCAGGCCAAGGTTGGTGGTGAAATCCTGGCCCATGCCGGCCACCGTGAAGCGGTCGGCAGCAAAGAGGCCCACCAGCACCAAGACAGCAACGATCC
>NZ_JABMCX010000188.1 GCF_013179505.1 Paenarthrobacter sp. CM16
CCATGGCGGTAAGAAGGGGACGGGCGGTTGCTGCTTGCATGGCGGCTCCGTAGATTCCGGCTTCGTTCCTTAGGGTGGCGGGGACTATGGGGGTTCGTAGGCTGAGGTGGGGAAGGTATTCGTCTGTTCGTTGTGAGATACCGCCGCCGATGATGATCAGTTCGGGGGAGAAGATGAACTCGAGTTCGGAGAAGTAGCGTTGCAGTCGGACGCTGTATTCCTTCCACGTTAGTCCTTCGCGTTCGCGGGCTACTGCGGAGGCTTTGATTTCGGCGTCGAATCCGTCGATGGAAAGGTGGCCAAGTTCGGCGTTTGGGACCAGTTGTCCGTCGAAGATCAGGGCGGATCCGATGCCGGTGCCGAGGGTGATGACGAGGACTGTGCCTTTGGTTCCTTTGCCTGCGCCGCAGCGGGCTTCTGCCAAGCCGGCGGCGTCGGCGTCATTGATGACCGAGACGGGCCGGCGGAGACGTTCTGTGAAGAGGGTGTTGATGTCGAGGTTGATGAAGGCTTTGTCCATGTTCGCGGCAGATCGGGATATTCCGTGCCTGACGATTCCGGGGTAGGTCACTCCGATCGGGGCGAGGCTATCGACCAGGTGTGACCCTGAAGACAGTTCGGCGGTGATGTGCGCGACGACTTCAGATACTTGTTTTGGGGTTGCCGGTTGGGGTGTGGGGAGGTGGGTGAGACTTCCTTGCACGATCCCTTTTTCGAGGTTGACAAGGGCGCCCTTGATTCCGGTGCCGCCAATGTCGATTCCGAGGTAGTGCTCGGATGCTGTGGTGTCGGTAGCCATGGTGTTCCTTCGGTTTGTGATGACGAAGCGGGCGGCAGCCTGCTTGGCTGTCGCCCGCTTCATTGCGATATGAGGTGGTTGTTAATTCTTTTGGTGTCAGGGGGTGGTTTTGTAGGCGTTCCAGCTGTCCCAGTTCTCGCCGTCGAAGCCGAGCCTTCCTGGCTGGTAGTCGGCCCAGTTGTTTGCTGTTTTCTCGATCACTTCACCTCCGACGGTGTAGTTCTCCAGGGACAGGCCGGTGCCGTCGGGGATCTCGTTGCCGATGGTCACTTTTTCGCCAGCGGCGTTGGTGTAGCGCTTGAGGTGGCTGACCTGGGAGGTCCAGTCCAGAGCGTTCCACGCGTCGATGTTGAGGTTTTTGATGTTGATGTTCTCAGTGTTGGAGAGGGCGTAGACGCGGATGGCGCAGTTGGTCATACCTTCTACCTTGAAGTTCTCAAACGTCATGTTCTTGACCGTGGTGGTGGGATCGGCTTTGGCTGTGGAACCCATGTCCTCCCAGTGTGAGGAGGAGTTGAAGATGCACGTGTTGTATTTGACGTCTTTCCAGTACATCCGGTTGTGGATGACCGTGGTGTTGGTGACTTTGACGTTATCGATGTTCCGGGGGGTCCATCCCCACTGGACGACGGGTCCGTTTTCGTTCTTCCAGATCACGGTGTTATCGATGGAAACATCGCTGTGGTACATCTTCAGGACATCGTCGTTGGCGTTGAAGAAGGTGTTCTTCATGGTGCTGCCGTCGTAGAGTTCCAGTCCGTCGGTCTGCCAGTACCAGCTGCCTACCTGCTTGTAGTTCTCCACGTTCATGTTGAAGCGCTCCACCCCGATTTCGGTTTCGCCCTCATGGGCGTAGACGACGAAGGAGTGGTAGGGCGGTTCGTTGATGGTGACGCCTTGCAGGTCGAGTTTCTGCCCGGTGTTGGAGGATTCGAACTGGAGCATTTTCACGCAGGTTATGTGGCAGTTGGACGCCCCGCTCAGTGCCTTGTAGCCGTTACTGGTATCTGCCTCATAGACGTACTGCTCGCCGGAGAGGACCCCGTATCCAGTGACTTTGTATTGGGTTTGGTTGCCTTCAGGGAACTTGAAAGCGCCCTTGACGTACGCCCCGGGTGCCAGGTAAACCCATTTGACGTTCGGCGGCAGGACCGCGTGGTAGTCCGATCCCATGTAGTAGGTGCCGGGCTTGAAGTAGATGATCTCTTCGGTGACGGTGTTGAGGTTCCTGACGGAGCCTTGTTTGGGGGAGTAGATGCTGCCGTCGGAGGGTTTGGGGATCAGCCGGTCTTTGTCGGCGCCTTTGAGCTTTGGTTCGGCGAAGACCATCATCGAGTTGCGGGGCTCGGTGTGGATGGCCCTGTTTCCGTCGGGCACGGTGGTTAGTTTGCCGCTGTCACCGGAGAGGTCGTTGAACGCGGTGTAGAGCTGGGGTTCGAACTCGACGGAGAACCGGTACCCGGCGTCACTGTAGGGGACTTTGACCCTGACGGTGTCGGCGTCCACGAGCTGCTTTTCGAAGTTGTAGCTGCTGGGCTTGATGTTGACTTGGTTCGCGGAGGTGATTTTCTCCCCGGTGCGCAGGCTGACATCAACCCAGACGTCTTGGGCGTATTCGAAGCTGGACCAGCTCATTGAGAGTCCGGCCTGGGAGGAGAACTCCGCTCCGTCGTCTTTGGTGTAGCCGACCTTTCCTTTCCCGCCGCGGGGGATGCTCATGTAGGCGAAGGAGTCGTAACTTTTATCGGGCTTTGTAGCCTCGGCGACCTTGACGTCGTAGACCGCTGACTGGCGGACCTGGTCGTCCGCGGTGGGGCTGGTGGTGTTGAGGGTCCCGTTGGTGTGCCACCAGGTGCGCAGGTTCTCGGTGTCGGCGGTCGTGGTTTTGGCTGCTGCCGGGGGCTTTTTGGGTTTGTTGTTCTCGGCTGCTTGGGCCGGTATTGATACCGCACCGCCCAGGAGCATGGTGGCGGCTGCGATGGTGATGGTTTTGGTCAGTAGCCTCAGCCCTTTTGTGGGCATGATGGTTTCCTCTCGTCAGTCGGGCGTGCTGCCCGTGGAGACCGCACTTTTGGGGGTGCGGCACACTCCGTTGTGTGGGTGCCGATGGTCAACCGGCGGGTTGCCGGCCTCAGGTGAGGCGCTTCTTGAGGACAATCACCTCCCAAGGGCGCAGGTCTTGGACCAAGGATCCGTCCGGCTGGTTCCTCAGCAGGACTTCCGCGTCGGCCCATTTGGTGCCGATGGTGGAAGTGAAGGTGAACGGTTCGGAGGAGCAGTTCGCCACCACGAGCAAGGCTGTCGTGTCGTTGGTGCGGGTGTAGGCGAAGACTTGGGGGTCTTGGGCGTAGAGGAGCTCGAAGCGGCCGTCCACGATGACCTGTTCTTCGTGACGGAGCCGGACCAGGGTGCGGTACCAGGCGAAAATGGATTCCGGGTCCGTGCGTTGGGCGGCGGCGTTGAGCCATTCGTGGTTGGGGTTGACCGGGATCCACGGGGTCCCCGTGGTGAATCCGGCGTTCGGTGTCCCGTCCCATTGGACCGGTGTGCGGGCGTTATCACGCCCTCCGGTGGCGATCCCGGCCAAGAGGTCGGCTGCTCGGCTGCCGTCGCTACCTTGGAGGGCTTCGTTGTAATAGTTCAGGCTTTCCAAGTCGCGGAAGTCCTCGATGCTTTGGAAGGACATGTTGGTCATTCCGAGCTCTTCGCCCTGATAGATGTAGGGAGTTCCTCGCATCAGGTGCAGCACGGTGGCCAGTGCCGTTGCTGATTCGTACCAGTAGCTGGTGTCGTTGCCGAAACGGGAAACGACGCGCGGTTGGTCGTGGTTGTTCCAGTAGAGGCTGTTCCAGCCGACGTCGGCGAGGGCGTTCTGCCAGCGGGCGAAGGAGTGTTTGATGGCGACGAAATCCACCGGTTTGCGGGTGAATTTGCCGCCGGGGCCGTGGTCCAGGCCGACGTGCTCGAAGTGGAAGACCATGTCAAGCTCGCGCCGGTCCTGGTCGGTGTAGAGGCGCGCCAGTTCGGGTGTGGCGTCGACCATCTCCCCGACGGTGATCAGGTCGGCGTCGCGGTGGGAGAAGACTTCCCGGTGCATTTCCTGGAGGTATTCGTGGACCCTGGGGCCGGAGCCGTAGAACTGGATGCCCTCTCCCCAGGTTTGGCCTTCCTTGATGGCTCCGTCGGGCAGCTCGGGGTGTTTGGAGATGAAACTGATGACGTCCATCCGGAACCCGTCGATTCCCCGGTCAAGCCACCAGTTCATCATTTGATAGACAGCGGCGCGCACCTCGGGGTTGTCCCAGTTCAGGTCCGGTTGTTTCCTGGAGAACAGGTGCAGGAAATATTGACCGGTGCTCTCGTCCAGTTCCCAGGCGGAGCCGGAAAAGAAAGAACCCCAGTTGTTCGGTTCTGCACCCTCGCGGGGGTCTCGCCAGATGTACCAGTCGCGTTTGGGGCTCTGGCGGCTGGAACGTGATTCGGTGAACCATTCGTGTTCGTCCGAGGTGTGGTTGACCACCAGGTCCATGACGAGTTTCATGCCGCGGGAGTGGAGTGCGGCGATGAGTTCGTCCAGGTCTTCCAGTGTTCCGAAGGTGGGGTCGACGGCGTAGTAGTCGCTGATGTCGTAGCCGTTGTCGTCTTGTGGTGAGGCGTAGACGGGGGAGAGCCAGACGACGTCGACGCCGAGGTCTTCGAGGTGGTCGAGGTGGTTGATGATGCCTTGGATGTCGCCTATGCCATCGCCGTTGGAGTCGGCGAAGCTGCGGGGGTAGACCTGATAGACGACGGAGGCTTTCCACCATTCGTCGGTGGAGTTCAGGCTTGGGTGGCGTAGCGCGGGTTGGGTGCTGGTCACTTGATGGCTCCGATGTTGACCCCTCGCATGAGGGTGCGTTGGAAGAGAAGGAAGAAGATCAGGGCTGGCAGGATTCCTGCCATGGATGCCGCTGCCAGGGCGGTGGGGTCGCTGGTGTACTGTCCGCTGAGGGCGCCCAGGGACACCGAGACTGTTTGGTTGGCGGCTGAGGGCAGCAGCACCAGCGGAAGGAAGAAGTCGTTCCAGGTCCAGATGAAGAAGAACGTCACCAGCACGGCCAAGGTGGGTCTGGTCAGGGGGAAGACGATCATCCGCAGGATCTGGAACCGGCTTGCCCCGTCCAGGCGGGCTGCTTCGAGTACTTCGGTGGGGAAGGACCCGAGGACCGAGGCGAGCATGTAGGTACCGAACGCGCTTTGGAGGACGGCGAGGATGATGGTCACCCCGGTGAGGGTGTCGTACAGGTTCAGTTCCCTTGACAGCACGAACAGCGGGTAGACCAGTGCCTCCTGGGGGATGGTGAAGGCGAGCATGAACACGGCCAGAATCCAGACCCGGCCTTTGATGCGGCCGATGCCGATGGCGAAGGCGCTGAGCAGGCTCAGTGCCGCGGCGATCAGGGCCACACTGCCGGAAAGAATAATGCTGTTGAGCAGCTTCTGGTTGAAGTTCACCCCTACCCAGAAGTCGATGATGGCGGTGAAATCGAGCTCCGTCGGCACACCAATGGGCCCATCGGCGATGTACTCGGCTGAGGGTTTGAACGCGTTGATCAGTGCGAGCCAGAACGGGAAGACCATCAGCAGCGCTGAGCCGGCCAGCACGATCAGGATGGTCCACCCGCTGACGCCGCGCCGGTTCTTGGCGCTTCGGCTGGTTTGGGTTGGTCGTTGCCGGCGCTTGGGTGTCGTGGTGGGGGCTGTGGCGGTCACTTTTCGAATCCCTCGGCGTTGCGGGTCTGGAAGCGCAGCAGCACGATCGCGATGATGGTGACCAGCAGCGCCAGGAGTGTGGCAACGGCCGCGCCGTAGCCCACTTGGGTGGTGGTGAAGAAGTTTGAGTAGGAGAAGTACGCGGGCACGATGGTGCTGGTGCCTGGACCGCCCTTGGTGAGGACGTAGATCGGGGCGAATACTTTGAGCGCCGCCACGGAGGTGGTGATCAGGACCACGGCGATTTCCGGGCGGAGCTGGGGAATGGTGATGCTCCAGAACCGTTGGAACCAGCCGGCACCGTCGATCTCGGCGGCTTCGTAGAGCGCAGGATCGACCCGGGACAGGCCCGCCATGAACACCACTACCGTGTAGCCGATCTGCAGCCAGATCAGGACGTTCATCACCGCGAGCATGGCCGTATCCGAATCCCCGAGCCAGTTCTGCTGCAGGAAGCCAAGCCCGATGTCATCCAGGGTGGTGTTGATGATTCCGTACTGCGGTTGGTACAGCCATTTCCACAGCACACCCGCGACGACGATGGGAAGGATCTGGGGCAGGTAGAACGTGGCGCGGAGAATGCTGGCGACGCGGGAACCGAACTTGGGGGCGATGTAGTCGAACAGAACTGCGGCGAGCAGCACACCCAGGGCTGTGGGGATGATGGCCATGGCCAGGATGAAGGCGATGCTGTGCAGGAAGGATGCCCAAAATGCCGGGTCGGCCACGAGCCTCACGTAGTTGTCCAGGCCGACGAACTTCGGGGCACCTACGCCCCGCCAGCTGGTCAGGCTGTAGTAGACGTTCATTCCGAACGGGATCGCGACGATAGCGAGGAACCCGACGGCGCCGGGTAGGAGGTAAATCCAGTAGCCGCGGGAACTTTCACGTGCTGTGTGCCGAGGGGTTTTCTTGTTCCCCGGCGAGGGGGTGCGGGAGGCTGCGGCCGTGGGGGCCGGGGTGACTGCGGTCATGATGTGTCCTTTGAGTAGGTGGCGGCACTGATGTGTACCGGTGCCGCCACCTGGATTGGTGCCCGCTACTTGGTGGGCTTGCCCTGCTCGTAGGCGGTCTCGATGGCCTCGACGGCCTTTTCAGGGGTGACGTTGCCTTGGACCAGGTCGCTGGTCTGGGCGACCAGGACGTCATTGAGGCCTGCCACGGGCCAGTCGGGGTACCAGCCCAAACCACCGTCGTTGCTGTTGAGCAGTTCGTTGAACCGGGGTGTGGTGAGCTTCCCGATCGGGGTGGTGATGGCACTTTCATCGCCGGCAACCGGCACGGCACCCTTGTTCCCCAGCATGTTCTGGATTTCCGGGCTCATGGTGATCTCGATGAAGTCGTAAGCGAGTTCCTTGTTCTTGGCCTTCTCGGGCACTACCCAGAGGTTGCCGCCCGAGCCGGGATGCTGGTCATTACCCGGGAAGAGGAACTGATCGAATTCGAAGGATTTGATGTCATCGGCGAAGCTGCCGGCCCACCAGGTGCCGGAGACGAACATCGGGTACTGACCGGCGGCGAAGGCATTGCCTGCATCCTGTGCGCTGACGCCAGTGGAGTCCTTGCTGATGTAGCCGCGCTTGGTCCAGTCCTGCACTGTGCGGGCTGCCTTCTCCCAGGCGCTCCAGTCAACGTCGCCCTCGAACTGCTGGTACGCGGACCAGGCCTTCTTATCCATGTTGCCCAGTGCCAGTTCGTACAGCAGGTGTGTTCCCGGGTAGTCCTGGGAGCCCAGCGCAAGTGGTGTGACACCGGCCCCGGAGAACGTCTCCATGGCCTGCTCCAGCTTCTGAAGGGACGTGGGGACCTTGACATTCTGCTTGGCGAAGAGGTCCTTGTTGTACCAAACGGAAACGTATTCGCCGTAGTTGGTAACGCCGTAACGCTTACCGGCGCCCATGATGCCGTTCTCGTAGAGACCAACATCCTGGGCCGTGCCGTCCAGTTTCCAGTTCCGGTCTTTGGCCACATCAGTCAGGTCAGTGAGCAGCCCGGCCTGGGAAACCACGCCAGCCGTTGCGTTGCCCTTTAAATACTCGAGGACGTCGGGTGCGTCGTTGGAATCAAGCAGGAGCTGGCCGGACTGCTGCATCTGCTCGTACGTCTTGAGTTCGAACTCGACAGTGACATCCGGGTGCTTCTCTTTGAAAAGCTCCACGGCCCGGTTCCAGCCGGCGGAAAGTGCGCTGTCATCGTTTTCCCACCACCAGACCTTCAGTGTCTTCGGTGCGGAACTGCCCTCGGGGGTGGAACATCCGGACAGGGCCAAGGCGGCAATGGCTGTTCCGGCTAGGGCCGCGAATGCCCGTCGCGAGAACCTGTTGGTGCTGAACATCGGTGACCTCCGTTGGTCGGGTTGATGCGAAAACCCGTCTTCGGGCTGGGAATAATTTTGCGACAAAACAAATAGGCTGTCAATGCATACCGCAAAACTTCCGAACTGCCCCTGTTTGGTTCGCTGACAAAACTAAAGAGGCATGCCAAGATGGTTCTGTGAACGCTCTTAGAACCTGGACCGCCCCGCGCGCGGACGCATCACTTCCCGTTGCTATCGAGGTTTTGCGCAGGGGGCCCATCTCCCGAGCGGACATAGCACGTCGACTTCAACTCTCCGCAGGCTCCCTGACACGGTTGAGCACCCCGCTGATAGAAGAAGGCCTGCTCAGGGAAGTAGGGGAACACAACGACGGCCGGGTCGGCCGGCCCACCCGGCTCCTAGACGTCGACGCCGACTCCAGGCACTTCATCGGAATGAAGATCCGCGAAAACGAGATCATTGCTGCCCGCACGAACCTTCGTGGCGAAATCAGCACTCACCTGAGCGAGGAAATTACGAACCAGGAGCCTGCCGAGGTCATCATCCAGATTGCCCGGCTCACCCGTGAACTCAGCCATGACCAGGCCATCAGCGGCATCGGCATCGGCATCGGAGGGCTCATCCGAGACCGCACACACGTCATCGATGCCCGCTTCCTCGGGTGGAAGGATCTAGACCTGGCAGGCAAAGTAACAGCAGCGACCGGAATACCAACACTGATCGACAATGACCTTGTCGCCTTCACCGAATACGAGCACTGGTTCGGTGAAGGGCGGGAAGATGACCGGTTCGCCGTCGTGACCCTCGGCGTGGGAACAGGATTCGGGCTCGTCGCCAACGGTGCCATTGTCGCCGGAGAGGACTACGGCATTGGCCTGGTCGGACACTGGCCACTAGACCCTACCGGGCCACTCTGTTTCGCAGGTCACCGGGGTTGTGCAACAAGCATCTTGAACTCTGATTCCATAGCCCGGCACGTATCAGACGCCCTCGGAAACGAGGTCGGCTACGAACAAGCTCTCGACCTTGCCCTCCAGAATGACCCAGCTGCAAGGCGGGTCATTGATGACGCCGGACGAGGTCTTGGAAGACTCATCGCAGCCATCTGCAACCTGACCATGCCGCAACGCATCATTATTGCCGGAGAAGGAGTCCGCCTGGCCGCCGTCGCCCGCCCCGCGCTGGAGGCTGGCATAGCACTGGACCGTGACCCACGAGCCACCACGCCCCCTATCGTCCTGGCCTCAAAGGACAACGTGCAATGGTGCCGCGGTGCGGCCGTCCTGGCCATTCAGGCGTTCGTCCACGGCACCCTGCCGGCAACCTCCAATGCGCCCGCACGCGAACCGGTGTTGGGTTCCTTCTAGTGTCCTGACTTACGCGCGCGAGTTGCCGTCACAT
>NZ_JABMCX010000189.1 GCF_013179505.1 Paenarthrobacter sp. CM16
ACCTTATATATGTCTGGGCAAGAGCGTAGGCGTACTGGGTGGCAGGTCTTGCAGTGGGCCGCCACTCAGATCCCACCTCACCTTTGGGCGATGTTTCCAACCCATCCTGCGGATCCATCGCGTGGTTTCGAGATCAGGGACCTTTTGGTCGTAGCCGGGCAGCGATGCGGTCCAGTGCGTCATCAACGGGAACTAAAGTTGCGGGCAGGTTCAGGAAGCCATGGAGCATGCCCGGAATTTTGACCTGCTCCACGTCGACACCGCAGGCCGCAAGCAAGGCACTGAACGTCTCGCCGGAGGCTCGCAATTCGTCGTACTCGGCATTCATTACCAAGGTGGGTCCGAGGCCGTCCAGATCTGCGTTCGCGGGCATGGCGTACCCCGGAGCCGGAACATCGCTTGACGTTCCCAGATAGTTCTCCGATGCAGAGTCGATCATCCGCGGCGTGAGCCGCATAGCGTCCGGCAGTTCCGATAATGCGGTCCTGAGCGAGGCCGAGGGCGCAGGAGGCACGGCATGCATCAACGGATACACCAGCACAAGCTGGTCCGGCACCCAGTGGTCCTCATCCCGGAGCCTCAGGGCAGCAGCAGCGGCCAGATTGGCGCCGGCGCTGGCGCCACCCACGGAAAGCGACGTGATGCCCAGTTCCGCCATGTTTGCCTGCACCCATCGGATGGCGGCGACGACGTCGTCAAGGGGCACCGGATAGTGCACGCCGTTAACTGCCAGCCGGTAGTCCACGCTGACGATCGTGGCCGATGCCCGTTGGACCAATTGGCGGGCAGTCCAGTCGGCCTCCTTGGTGTCCAGGTCCCCGAATTGGAAGGCACCGCCATGCATCCACACCAGTGCGTGTCCTGCTCGGGTGTCCGGGGACTGTCCTGCAGGGGACTTTCCTGCGGGGGTGTAAATGCGGACGGGAACCGGCCCATGGGGGCCGGGCACGGAAACCATCCGGGTGGTGGCAGCTGGTGGGGGAGGCGCATCGGGGTAGTCGTCAAAGGCCTCCATCTGCGCCCTCATGGACGGATCGCTGAGCCCGGCTTCCAATGATGGGATCCCGTCCAGCAAGGGAACCCGGGCGGCGATGTCAGGGTGGAGCGGCATGGAGTTCCTTTCCTGGTGCTTACTGCTGGCTGCCGGCGTTGACGAGGATGCGGACCTTCACGGCGGTGATGTGTTTGTCGGAAAGGATCTCAAGTCGTTCGTCCCCGTTGAGGAAACGTCCTTCGCTTAGCCCGGAGTCGGTCACCAGCAACTCCCTCACCGAGTCAAGCTCAACGTCGCAACCGGCTTTGTGGAAGTCCACCTGGGCACCCTGGCCCACCACGATGAATTGCGTGGGATTGATGGCAAGGACCATCCCGAAGGGTCGTGCGTCTCCCGGGGTGGGGCCGTGGGTGGCGGCCACGGTTTCTTCCAGGAGTTCCGGCGCCGGCGGGACCCGCACACCTGCGTCCAGGAGCATGCCTTCAAGGAGCTTCCTTGAATTGCGGACAGTAATGTCGGTACCTGCCACGCTGGTGCTGAGGGATTCCTGGTCCGGGTCAAGGGCGAAACCAAAGATCCGGCCGTCGCGCTGGGCGTCCACAATTTCCGGAGTCAGGGAAGTGATGATGGAGCAGGCTGTGCTGTACTGGTTGCCTTCCCTGCCTTCCTCCACGCCGAAGACGTTGTAGCCCAGGCCTCCGAAGCCGCCAATTGCCAGGAATGCATCTCCTGCCCGGAAACGCGCTTCCGGGATGAACAACGGATTGGAATCGGAGGCATATTGGCGCATGACCTCCTCTGCGTTGGGAACGTAGATATCCGGTGCCAGGAAGTCGATGGCGGGCGCCGCCGCCCGCCATACCGGGACCATGCCGGCCGTCGGTCCTCCGCTGGGGTACTGGCCGGGAAGGTCCTGTCCACGTTGCGGGCCGATCCAGGCGTTTGCGTACGCGGGGAGGGGCAGCACTTCCTTCCCGGCAGCCGCCAAACCTCCTACGAAGGAAGCGAATCCCCACGCCATGAAGGTTTCCTCAGCAACAGGGTTGTCATCGCCGAAGCAGTCCGCCCAGCTCTTCCCGCCGTCCGGGTTTGCGCCGAGGGCCTGCACCAGCTCAGGGTCGAAGGAACCCGGAGCCTGGGAAACAGCGGTGATCAGCGGCTCCGGGACCGGTGCATTCCATGCGGCTTCGCCCAGCGGACTGTGGTCCCTTCCTGCACCCAGCAGGCCCACTTCGTTCTCAACCTGGACCATGATGACTGTATGGTCCGGATCGACCTTGGTCACATGCTTCAACAGGGCTGTGTAGGCATTCCTGTCCGCTTCGAAAAGGTCCCGGGAGAAGACGGACAAGCTCGGCCGCGGCATTGACCCGGGGTAGGAGAAGGGTGTCTTCAGGGGTTTGGTGCCCCTGTCCGCGCGGGGGAACCGTTCACGATCCGCCCGGACCCAGCCGGGGGCATAGGTGGAGAAAGCGTTCTTGAAGGCCCCGAACCAGATCATCACCAGGCGGACACCGGTGGACCGGGCGTCCTCTACCAGGCTGTCGACGATCGAAAAGTCCAGTTCTCCCTCTACCGGTTCCACCTGCTCCCAAGACACAGGAGCGATCACGGTATTGATTCCGGCCTTAGCCAACTTGTCCCAGATGGGCGACATGTAGTCGCGGTCGGATGCACTCGAATTGTGCAGTTCCCCTCCGATGCAGAGAAACGGCTTTCCGTCCACAATGAGGCGGGTGTGACTGCCTGTGCGCTCGAGTCGCGGGAGGTTCTGGTGTGGCATGGTGGTCAGTCCTTACAGTTCGTGGGTCGGGTATTGGTGTCTGCGGGGAAAGCTGTTGGGGAAGGGGGTGTGACCATGAGGTCGAACAGCTGGGTGGCAGTGCCGTCGCCAATTCCTATCCGGAAGGAACCTGGTTCCACGATGTATCCGGCCTGGTGATCGTTGGTCCAGAATCCCAGATCATCCAAGCCGATGGTCAGTGATACACGGCGTTCTTCGCCAGCCGGTACGAATACTCGGGTGAAGCCCCGCAACTGCCGGACGGGCCGGGTCACGCTGGCCAGGAGATCGGAAACATACAACTGGACCACATCGTCGCCGTCCCTTGTTCCGGTATTTCGGACGATCGTGGAGAAAGTGATTCTGGATCCAGTCCGCAGCTCGTCCATGGTGACCGAAAGTGCTTGTTCCGGCGATGATTCCAGCTCAAAAGTCGTATAGCTGAGCCCGTATCCGAAGCCGAATTGCGGGCCCAACTCCAGGTCCAGGTATTTGGACTTGAAGTAGTCATCGGTGTTGTTGGGACCGGTCAAGCCCACGTCCGGCCGTTGGTGGGCGAGGGAGCCTCCCGTGCGGGCGGGCCTGCCGGTTGATTCGTGGTTGTAATAGACGGGCACTTGACCCACTGATCGCGGGAAAGACATGGGAAGTTTGCCGCCGGGATTGACCGTGCCGGTGAGGACATCCGAGATCGCTTTTCCGGCTTCTGTGCCCAAGTGCCATGCCAGGAGAAGGGCAGGACATTGGTCAATCCATCCGCTGACCACCAACGGACGGCCCGTCATCAGGACTACGGCAAATGGGGTGCCCGAGCCGGCAATGGCATTGATCAATTTCTCCTGGTCTCCGGGCAGGTCCAATGAACTCCGCGAGCTCGCCTCCCCGGAAAGGTCACTGGGTTCCCCGACGGCGACGATCACCAGGTCCGCCTCAGCGGCAGCAGCAGCTGCTTCAGCCTGAAGGCCGGGATCGGAATCAAAGAAGGTGGCACCGGGCAAGGTGGTCACTACGGACTCCGGCAGGGCCGCGGCGAGCGATTCGGCGATTGAGGTGGTGGTGGGGCTGGCGAAGTACTGCACCCACGCGCCCAGGTGGTCCTTGCTTTCAGCGTAAGGACCCACCACAAGGACTCGCTGTCCCCGGGGCTTCAGCGGCAACACGCCGTCGTCGTTCTTCAGCAGGACGGGGCAACGAGCGGCAGTGGCCCTGGCGGCCGCCAGGGAGGCTTCATCAGGACCGGTTGCGGCTGCGGACTCGTCCACATAAGGGTTCTCGAACAGGCCCAGCGCTTCCTTGAGCCGCAGCACACGGAGTACGGCGTCGTCCAGGCGCGCGGGATCCACCACGCCCTCCTCGATCAGGGGCTCACCCCCGCTCAGCAACGAGCCGCCCATCTCCACATCGAGCCCGGCGGAAAGTGCCAGCCGCCCGGCGTCGGACGCGTTGGCGGCGACGCCATGCTCAACCAGTTCGCCGACGCCACCGGCGTCAGCAACGACGATGCCGGTATGTCCCCACTCGTCCTTCAAGACGCTGGTGAGCATCTCCCGGTTGGCGTGCATCGGTACACCTGAAACTGCATTGAAGCTCGCCATGACACTGGCAACCCCCGCCTTGACCGCGACCCTGAATGGCTCAAGATACACGTTGCGGAGCCGTTGAACAGAGATGTCCGTGGTGTTGTAGTCGCGGCCTCCTTCTGCAGCACTGTAGCCAACAAAGTGCTTGGCGCAGGCGGCTATGGAGGTATTCGACGCAAGGTCCTCACCTTGGTACCCGCGGATCTTGGCCTCCCCGAAGACGGCATTGAGGAAGGGGTCTTCGCCAAACCCTTCCACCACGCGTCCCCACCGCGGGTCCCGGGATACATCGATCATGGGTGAAAAAGTCCAGTTGACCCCGCTGGACCGGGCTTCTTTGGCAGAGAGCCTGGCATCTGTTGCGGCAACTTCGGGATCGAAGCTGGCGGCCTGTGCCAGAGGGGTGGGGAAGATGGTGAACTGTCCGTGGACAACGTCCAGGCCGATCAGGAGCGGGATGCCGTGCCGGCTCTCCTCAACGGCGATCCGTTGGAGGTCATTGGTTGCCTTCGCCGACGGGGGCCAGAAGAGCGCACCGGCACCGCTTCGTGCAAGGTCCCCCGCTTCTGCGGAGTCAGGCCTCCAGACGATCTGGAGCTGCGCAAGCTTCTCTGCATGGGTCATTGATGCCAGGATCTGTTCCGGCTGTACTCTAACTTTCACGGTGAGGATCCTCCTGGGACGGTTGGTGGATCTGGTGCCTGATGAGGTCCAGTGTGCGCATGATGGCCAGGGAGTCGCTCAAGGGCATCACGGAGCTCTCGGATTTGCCGGCTTCGATAAGCCCATGGAACTCGAGAATTTCGTACCTGAGTCCGCCGCCAACAATGGGCGCGTGAATGGTGTGGGACTGCTGAAGTCCCGGCCCTGAGGGGTTGTAACGTGAAACGGTCAGCTCGTTGGGACAATGATGCGGGGCCGGCAGTTCAATGATGCCTTCGGTCCCCAGTATCCGTGCGATATTGGGCAGCACTGTGGACATTGATGAGCTGATGTATCCGGTTGCACCGTCGCTGAAGGACAAAAGCGCCGTCGCGTCCAGGTCCACCCCGCTGGTGCTGCTGCGGCCGAACGCGGCGACGGCCGGTTCATCGCCCAGCAACCAGTGCGAGAGCTGAACAGGGTAAACGCCCATCTCCAGCAGGCTTCCGCCGCCAAGGGCGGGATCGTACAACTGGGGCCGCGCCCGCGGCCCAGCCTCCGGAATCGGAAAACCGAAGGACGCTTCAACCTTCCGGGCCTGTCCGATCGCACCGCTGTCCACCAGCCTCTTCAGCTCAACGAACGCAGGCAGGAACCGGGACCACATGGCCTCCATCAGCACTGTCCCGGTTCGTTTGGCGGTTTGGGACAGATCGAGGGCTTCGGCGTGGGTGGACGTAAAGGGTTTTTCGACCAAGACGTGTTTGCCCGCCTCCAGGAATTGCCTGGCATGCTCGTGATGCAATCCTGCCGGGGTTGAAACGTACACCGCGTCAATGGTGGGGTCATGGGCAAGGTCCTGGAAGGACAGGTGCTGTTTCGGAATGCCGAATTCGGAACAGAACTTCCCCGAGGCCGCGGCGGTCCGGGACGCTGCAGCAGCGAGAGAGGCAGAGGGGACTTCAGCAAGAGTTTGCGCGAATTCGCGGGCAATGGTTCCAGTGCCGGCGAGTCCCCATCTCACGGTGTTGTTGTTGGGCACGTCAGTCCTTTGCTTCCAGTGCCAGATCGGCAGGGTCGTCCAGGTTTGCTGAGTCGTCCAGGTCGTCAGGTTCCCCTGCCGGGGCGGGTTCATCGGAAAGGCGTCCATCGGGCAGCAACAGCGCGGCAATGAAGCCCAGGATGTAGACGCCCGCCAGGGAAAGGAAAACGGGAGAGAACACGTCGTGGTAAATCGAGGCGATCTCTGCCTGCACGGACGGTCCGGCGGCATGGACCAAGGCCGGGGTGAGCGTGTGGGAATCCAGCCCGGCCGGCAGCAGCGACGCGACACCGAACCCCACCACTCCACCCACGACTGCCGATCCGATGGTGGACCCGATCTGGCCGCTCAGCCCGGCAGCCGCCGTAGCGGTACCGAGTTCACTGCGTGGTGCAGCACTTTGCACGATTGCTATGGCAAGGCTCATGAACGCTCCGGTGCCGAGGCCCACGAACGCCATGATCGACGCCGGGAACCACAGCGGGACGCCCGCCGGGAGCAAGGACATGGCCCCGAGCCCGAGGGCCCCCATTATTGTCCCGACCAGCGGAAAGACCCGGTAGCGGCCCGTCCGCGAAGCTGCCCAACCCGTCACAAGGTTACCCACCAACATCCCGAGCACCGTGGCGATGGGAACCAGCCCTGAGACGGTGGCACTGACGCCGTAGGCCATCTGGAAATACGTTGGCAGGTACGCCGTAGCCGAGATGAGCCCGGCACCCATGACTGCGGACAAGCCCACGCCTGCACTGAACGTGCGGTTGCGGAACAGGCGGACCGGGATGATCGGGTTGCGTTGGCCACGCTCGACGGCGATCAGGCCAACCAGGGCCGCTGCGCCGGCACCCACGGCGATCCACGCCGAGGAGTTTGCTGAACTGAACCATGCAACGGCCAGCACCACCGCCACAAGGACCGCTGTGAGCAAAAGTGCACCAACACCGTCGAACCGTTTTTTGCTGCCTGCCGGCTCAATGTGCGGAACGGCGATGACCGCCAGGAGAAGCGCGGCCAGCCCCACCGGGACATTGATCCAAAAAACCCAAGGCCACCCCCAGTGGTCCGTGATCAGGCCTCCGAGGAGCGGCCCGATCAAAATTGCCACCGGAAAGGCGGCCCCGATCAGTGACAGGTATTGCGGGCGTTGCCTTGGTGTTGCCACCTCGGCGACGATTGTCTGCGACATCAGCTGGAGTCCGGCGGCGCTCATGCCCTGGAAGACCCGGGCGACGACCAGCTGCGTCATGTCATGCGCCAGGCCGCACACGAAGGAAGCTGCAACAAAGCCGATCAGCGCAATGAGGAAGACCCTCCGCGGTCCCACCCGATCGCCCAGCCCTCCGAGTACCGGAAGCAGGACAGTGCTTGCCAGTGTGTAGCCCACTACCACCCAGCTCATGTGCTGGAGGGCTCCAAGTTCACCGGCAACAGTGGCCAACGATGTTGAAACGATGGTGTGGTCGAGGGCCCCAAGGAATGACACCGCCAGGAGCGCTGCCATGAGGAGCCGGAGACGTGTGGGAGAGATCCGGGCTGTGTTGCTGTTGCGGACTTCGGTCACGGCGTCCCGGCGATCTCGGCCTCCAGGCTGTGCAGAAGAGCATGCTGCCGGCGCACTTGTTCGATGGATCGGTAAGGCAGCCGATCGCCTTCGTACTCGCTGGAAAGGTAACCCGACCAATTATTCGCCTTCAGGGTTTGAAGGATCTCGCGCCAGGGAATCTGGCCGTCAACGAGGTTCTCATCGATGTCGAAGAACTTGGCCTGGATGAAGGACACGTAGGGCAGAACGTCCACTAGATCCGACATGGGAACGGCCAGGGGTTTCCGCCAGCCTTCTTCCTGGGCTTCTTCACTAAGGCCGTCGTGCTTGGCTGTGGTGATTGCCCGCTGAAAGATCCCGGTGTCGATCAGCAGGCGGAAGTTCTTCGAACCCGTCCGTTCGATGAACTCGATGTACTCGTCCACCACCGGGTGCTTGATGGGCGTGGGCGCATGGATTTCCGGACAAATGATGAGGTCCAGCTCGGCTGCGAGATCGAGGTTGCGCTCGATTACTTCCTCCCAGATCGGGTGGGGGCGGAGGTCCATGGACACCACACCGATCTTGGGCCGAATTGAGGTGAAGCCGAGGCGATGGGCCAGCCGGAGATCGCGGGCAAGCATCACAGCACCCTCATCGGCCGTGAGGTCGCGGTGACGCCACAAGCTGGAGTCAATCCAGGACCCGTAGTTGGTGGGCTCCAGCTGGTATTTTTCGAGCAGCCCGTACCATTGGTCGATCCACGCGGTGGACGGTTCCGGATAGTTGGGCACATGACCTTCGCCCAGGATTTCGATCCCGGTGGCGCCGATGTCAGCTATTTGTGCCATGGCGTCTTCGAGGGTGAGGACGGTGTTCATATCACCGGTATAGCTGTAGAGGGAGACGCCGTACTTGAGGTTGCTCATGCGAGGACCGTGACCTTTCGCTGGGACGTGAAAATAGACGGTTGGAACTCAGCTGGAATGTAGGGTGCGTGCAGCGCGATATCAACGCGCACATCGTGGACACCTACGGCCAGGCCGCCTGCGAGCGGCACCATGACGGTGGCCAGTTCATCGAGCTGCCAGCGGACATCGGTGGACCGGCGCAGTTCCTGGATGCTGAAAGTTCGACCCTGGAGTGTCCAGTACGGTACTTCCCGGCTCCATTCCTGACCATCTACGGTGACAGCCACGCCGTCGATGAGGCTTCCCCAGACGCCCCGGTAATTGGGCATGCGCAGGGCTATTTCGAAGCCCACCGTGTCCGTTCCTTCCTGGACGTTGCGAAAGCCCCGGCTTTGGATCAGTTCTCGTTCGAGGACCATGTTTTCCTCACTTCTCTGTAGACGTGGAGTTGATTGATTCAGCAATGTGGCGTGCACCGGCGACGGCCAAAGCCACTCCGGTCAATGTGGGGTTGCAGGCTGTGGGGGTCGGAATGACACCGTTGCCGGCAACGAACAAGCCCCTGACATCCCAGACCTGCCCGGTGGGATCGCAAACAGCAGTTCCATCGTTGCTGGTGCCCATGCGCAAGGTGCCTTGGTAATGCAGGGAGGCCCCGGCAGGGAACGTGAGCGGTTCCTCCCCGAGCGGCTCTCCCAGGGACCTCGCAGCGGCGATCACAGATTCGCGCGCAGCAGACAGCGTCTGCTCATCACGTTCGGTGAAGGTGTAGTGGATGTTC
>NZ_JABMCX010000019.1 GCF_013179505.1 Paenarthrobacter sp. CM16
GCAGCTGCAACCATCATGGGAACCCAGATACCGGCGCCACCCTCAATGTTCTTGAGGTCGTCTTCGGTTTTGCCGATTGCCTGCATCCACCTGCGGCCAAGGACTGCCGGCATGTACCAGACGAAGCCGATCACCATGCTTGAAACGAAGGCCAGAAGTACGGCGAGCCAGTTGATCTGCGAGATGTGAGAGAGCCAATCCATGCCTAAAAGCCTAGTGCGTTCAGGACTCCGCCCCGGCGCTACGGGCCCTCGTGCCTGGACCGTGTTGGTGTTGCCGCCATCCTCCCGATAAGTGGCTCGGTGCGGTACGGGATATGGGTGTGCAGGGCAAGGACCGTCTCGGTCCTGATGACTCCCTTGGTGCGGAGTACCGAGCGCAGGGCTGACTGCAGGTTATGGGTATCCGTTGCCACTACCCGGCACCACAGATCGCCGCGGCCGGAGATTTCATGGACCTCCAGCACCTGGGGGATGAGGCGCAGGGCGCCAATCACTCCGTCGAGTTCCCGGTGGGTGACTTCAATGGTGACGAACGCGACGACGTCGTAGCCCACCTTTTCGAGGTCCACTTCCCGGCCCGCGGCTTGCAGTACGCCGGAGCGGAGAAGGCGCTTGACCCTGCTCTGGGCCGTGTTGCGGGCTATGCCCAGTTCGTCGCTGAGTTCGGCGATCTGGATACGGGGATCCTTGATCAGTTCCAGGAGGATCTTCAAGTCCATGGGGTCAAGGGTGTTCAAATGGTCACTCCAGCTCACTTGGGCAGTACTACTTTGAGTATTTTGCTCAATCTTCGCATCCTTATATCTCTCAAAGCTCAGCAGTATTGCATTCTATTGCCATCAATACTTAGCCGGACTGGGATTCCCACAAGGAATACCACCATCCGGCCACCGAGTCCGAAGGCATGGAAATGACTGTCTTGAGCGAACTCCGCATGCGTCCGGCCACCGCCGAACGCTGGGGATGGGATGCCTCCACCACGGCCAGGCTGGTCCTGGCCGGGGTTGTTATCTTTACACTCCTGGTTGGCGCCAACCTCGCCACACCGTTGTACCCCTTGCTGCAGGCCCGGATTGGCATGTCTTCGCTGGGAGTAACGGTTGCCTTCTCAAGCTACGTCCTGGCGTTGGTAGCGGTCCTTATGGTGGCAGGCCACTGGTCCGATCACATTGGGCGGAGGGCAGCATTGGTGCTCGCCGTCCTCGTCGGTTTGGTGGGAGGGGTCATTTTTGCCAATGCTGACAGTCTCCTCACGTTGTCCCTCGGCCGGGCGCTCCAAGGCGCGGCCGTTGGACTTGCCACGGGAGCCAGTTCGGCTGCATTGCGCGAACTGCTTCCCCAGCGGCCTGATTGGGCGTCCCGCTTCACCCTGCTTTCCTCAGCTGGAGGCGTGGCCGCTGGTCCTGCAATCGGCGGCCTCCTGTCACTTTTGCCGGACCCCACACGGACTCCGTACTATGTGCACTCGGCGGTGCTGCTGGCTGCCCTCGTTCCCCTCTGGCTGCTGAAAGCCAGGCCCGCTATCGCCCCGGCAGAAGGGCCAAGGCCGCTGAAGGTCCTTGCCCCACGGAAGCCTTCGATTTCCCATGACGCCCGCGGAGCATTCTGGATGGCTGCGGCCACAGGGTTCCTGAGCTTTGCTGTGTTCGGCTTCTGCCTTTCCCTGGCACCCGGTTATTTCGCCAGCATGGTCCACGCCGATTCCAGGCCCTTGATAGGCCTTCTTGCCGGTGTGACTTTGGGCGCTTCCGCCTTGAGCCAGTTGCTGGGTGCCCGCGGACGCTTTGTTGTTCCTGTGGCACTGACCGTGCTGGGCGTCTCGGTGGTTTTGGTGGGAGCCGCGGCAGCATGGTCCAGTCCTTGGCTTCTGGTGGCTGCCAGCATCGGTGCAGGCGTGGGCCAGGGCATTGCCTTCCGCCAGGTCTTCAATGAGGTTGCCGGAAAAGTGGAGGCTGCCCGCCACGCACAGGTCATCAGCACCGTCTACGTCATCACGTATTTGGGCAGTGCCGTTCCGGTGATTGGGCTGGGACTCGCTGTCTCGGCGATCGGCCTGCAGGCCGCCGTCGCGGGTTTCACCGTTCTGTGCGGCGTAGCTGCCCTGGCGCTGGCGATCGTGTCCCTTCGAAGCGTTTTGCGGTCCTGAGGTACCCGTTGCTTCCTGACCTGCGGTGGGGGTATTACTCCGGCAGCGGTCCGCGGTTACCCGGAATGTGCTGGAAGACCATGGTGGTTTCCGTGTGGCCCACCACGGGATCCGTGGCCAGGTTGTCCAAAAGCCAGTTGCGGAGATCGTCCGTGTTGGCGACGGCGATGTGCAGCAGGTAGTCCACGGAACCGGTGGTGTGGAACGTGGAGATGACCGCCGGAAGCTTGGGAACCCGCGCAGTGAAGCGATCAATCTGGTCGCGATCGTGGGCGCGGAGGCGGACAGCAATCAGGGCCTGTACCGAACGCCCAATGGCAGGCAGGCTCAAAACGGCTTCAAAACCCTCAATGATCCCGCGTTCGGACAGCGCCCTTGTGCGCATGAGGGCAGTGGATGGTGCGATCCCCACCAGCTCAGCCAGTTGCTTGTTGGAGATCCGGGCGTCATCAACCAACGCTGCGAGGATTCGTTCATCGATCGCGTCCAGCGGCTCAGCGCTGCCCGTGCTTGACCGAACATTCTTCGTGGGGTTGCTCACGGATCCTCCTGAAATTGCCTTGCATTCATCCTAAGCGGTGAAATGTTCAGGTGACTATTGTCGAGCAGGGGCTCGTCGGGCGCGCCGCCGATCCAGTCGTTGGAGGGGTTCGCTGAGCAGCATCAGCATCAGCGGCCAATTTCCGGCACCGGGAATGGCTAGGGACAGGAGAAGCGAGACGAGGAAGAGGCCGGAAACGATGCCGCTCGCTCGAATTCCTGCCAGGGCATCGGTCTCGTCCATGGTGTGGAGGTAGGGGTGGGACCGCAAATAGACGCGGGCCAAAAGAAGCAGGAGGCTGGTGGCGAACAGGGTTCCAATGTAGACAAGCGGCTGCGCCCAGTCGGACTGCAGCTGTGTGGACAATGAGGTAGCCACCGGCATCACCACGATGGTGAACATCCAGGCCACCGTCAACCACAACAAGCCCGGGTCAACATGCTTGACGCTCCGAAAAAGTTTATGGTGGTGTGCCCAGAAAACCGCGATAAGGGCAAAGCTCAGGACGAAGCCGAGCAGGGCATACTGTTCCTCCGCCAACCACTCAGCAGTTGTGCCATGGTGGTCGGAAAGTTCGCCCACGCTCTCCATGAGGGGCAGGATCAGCAGCGTCAAAGCAATCGCCACCACGGCATCCGTAAACGCTTGCAACCGCTCCGGCGACGACAACTCCCGGCTTTTGGAGACCTGTGTCATGCCTCCGATTGTAGGGGCAGCGATGCCGAATTCAGCGGCGCGGAAATCAGCGGCTGTGCCCCTGGCTGCGGTGGACCACCAAGGTGACTGCCGCCGTCGTGCATGAAAGTGCGATGACGCTCAACGCCAGGGCCGGCCAGTCAAAGGCCTGGAAAGCCAAACCGCCGGCCCATCCGATGACGCTGGAACCGAGGTAATAGGAGAGGTTGTACAGGGACGCTGCCTGCGCCCGGCCCGTAGTTGCTATGGCGCCGGTCCATCCTGAACCAACGCTGTGGGCAGCGAAGAAGCCGCCGGTAAAAATGACCAGCCCGGCCAAGGTGGCTGCGAGGTTCTCCACCAACGTCAGCGCCAAACCTGCTGACATGACGGCGATGCCGGCCACCAGGACATTTCGTCGGCCGAACCGGGTGGTGAGCCCCGCGGCCCAGCGTGAACTGACGGTGCCGGACAGGTAGGCGAGGAAGATCAGGCTCACCGCAGTAGCGGGAAGCCCGAACGGTTCCGCGTGCAAGCGAAAGCCCAGGTAGTTGTAGACCGCAACGAAGCCGCCCATCAGCAGGAAAGCCTGCAAGTACAGCGATAACAACTTGGGGTTGCCCGTATGCCCCGTCAGGGTCCGGAGTGCGCCGCGGAATCCGGGGGTCGGGGCAGGACTGAAGCGCCGCTGCCTGGGCACGAGCACCAGGAACAAGACTGCAGCGACGGTGGCCAGCAGGGAGACAGCCAGCGTTGCGGCGCGCCATCCCCAGAGTTCTCCAACAGGTCCGGCCACCAGGCGCCCGGCCAGCCCGCCCAAGGTGGTTCCTGCAACGTAAGTGCCGGCCGCCAAGGCTGTGTGGACTTTGGTCACTTCCTCGTTGAGGTAGGCGATGGCAATGGCGGGGATTCCGCCCAAGGCCATGCCTTCCAAGGTTCGTAGTGCCAGCAACATCGGTACGTTGGGCGCCAAGGGAACCAGCAGCCCCAGGAGTGTCGCCACGGCAATGCCGATCGTCATCGCCCGCACACGGCCTATCCTGTCCGCCGCGAATGACCACGGCAGCACTGTCATGGCGAGGCCAACGGTGGCCAGCGAAATGCTGAGGGCGGCTTCGGCTGCGGTGATTTTGAGCTCGCCGGCCATCAGGGGAAGTACTGCCTGGGTCGAATACAGTTGGGCAAAAGTTGCGACGCCGGCAAGTGCCAACGCCGCGAGGACCCGGTTATATCCGCGGGAACCCTTGGCATGGCCGTCCCATGTTCCTGTGCTGCCGGTGGCGATGGTGTTGGTCACCCGGCAAGGTTAGGGCGGTCCGGACTCAGCATTCCAATGCATGGATCTCTTAGGATTGATGCATTAGTGCATGAATCACCTTTCCCAGCGATGGAGCGCCATGGAGCCCGACCACCACCAGCTCATCCAGCTCCTTCCTTTGCTGCCCGTTTTGGCCGAGCTGGGGCGGACTGAACACATGACCGAAACTGCCGGGATCCTGGGGGTACCCCAGTCG
This sequence comes from Paenarthrobacter sp. CM16, assembly GCF_013179505.1. Taxonomy (GTDB): domain Bacteria; phylum Actinomycetota; class Actinomycetes; order Actinomycetales; family Micrococcaceae; genus Arthrobacter. The sequence continues at coordinate 4,879 of NZ_JABMCX010000019.1, forward strand.
ACCGTGAGCAGGGCCGTGGCGCGGGCGAGTGCCATTGTGGGGATGGATCTATTGATCCGCGAGGGCCGCGGTATCCGCCTGACACCGGCTGCGAGGACGCTGCTGCCCTACATCGAGGCAGCCTTGGAGGATTTCCAAGCCGGGCTGGACAGGGTCCGGCAGGAGTCGGACGTCGTGAGGGGCCGGATTGGAGTCTCGTTCCAACACACGTTCGGGGAAGCGACGCTTCCGCTGCTCATCAGTGCGTTCCGGAGTCTTCACCCACACACGGTGTTCGAACTCTGGCAGGGTCCACGCGATGACTGCCTGAAGCAGTTGGCCGGCGGGGAGATGGATTTCGCCCTGACGGCACCCATTGCGCCGGAGGGGCGTGGCATTCACGCCCTGCCGCTGTACCGCGAGCCCCTGCGGGCGGTGCTGCACTACCGGCACCCCCTGGCAGGGCGGGCCGGCGTGCACCTCTCCGAGCTCCGCCATGACCCCTACATCACGCTCCCCGAAGGGGTGGGTTTGCGGGCACTGGGCGAGGCGCTCCTTCGTGAAGCCGGTTTCCGGCCCCGGATCGCTTTTGAAGTCCAGGAGTCCACCTCTGCCCGCGGCCTGGTCTCCGCCGGCCTGGGCTACAGCATTCTTCCGCCGGCGGGGCCGGGATCGGGAACAGGCCAGTTCCTTCCCGAGGCCGAGCTCGGGCTCGTTGAAGTGGCCATCGAATCGGATCTGGCCTTCCGGCAGATCGGCATCGCCTGGCGGGAACGGAACTTCGAGCCGGACGCCGTCAGGCTGTTCCGGGAACTGGTGGTCTCCGAGGGCGGGGACTTGCTCGCCGAACTTGTCAGAGCCCGTTCAGGAACTCCCTGACCACATCCGTGGCGGATCCTTCCCTTGCCTGCTGCCAGCCCGACCCCGCCCACAGGTTGAGGCGGTGCGGATCACCGGCCGCGGACGATGCAGCCCGGACCGGGGCGGTGAGGTGGTGGATGGCCGGATAGCCATCCGGTGCTTCCCGGTGGTCAAGGACAAATTCGTTGACCAAAGATCTCGCCCAGCGTCCCGTGAAAGCCCGGGTCATTGCCGTCTCAGTAAATGCCGGATCACCCAAGGCGTCCTTGTGCAGCTGCCGTGCACCGCTCTGGTCAGTGCGAACCAGCGCGGTACCGATTTGGGCGGCCGATGCTCCTGCGGCCAGCACTTCGCGCAGGGCTGCACCGTCCATCACGGCTCCTGCCGCAATAAGGGGAAGTCCGACGACGCCACGCACCCGGGCGACCAGCTCCGCCGTCGTGCGGGCTGCTTGTCCCCGCCCCGGCAGGAAAGACGCCGTGTGTCCGCCCGCCGAGCTGTGCTGCACTGCGATCGCATCCGGGCCCTCCTCTGCAGCCGCCAGCGCTTCCTCAACACTGGTAACACTGGAAATGACCCGGCTGCCTGCTTTGCGAAGCGCCTGGACCACCGGCTTTCCGGGAAGGCCGAAAGCGAAGCTCACGAACTCCACGGGGTCCGCCAGGAGTGCGTCGATCTTCTCCTGCCAGGCGTCGTCGTCATCGAGGCGAAGGGGAGGCAGCGTTACGCCGTAACGGGCCGCCTCGGGCTCCAGTTCCGCACGGTATGCCTCAAGCCGTGACACGGCCGCAGGCCCCGGCGGGAGCTGCCGGGGGTCCGGGACAAAAACGTTCATCCCGAAAGGAATGCCCAGGGCCCTGGTCGCCGTGATCTCGGCAGCCATGGCCTCCGGCTTTTTGTAGCCGGCGGCAAGGAATCCCAGGCCGCCGCCCTCGTGAACGGCCCGAATCAACTCCGGTGTTGACGTTCCGCCCGCCATGGGGGCTGCAACAAACGGCGTACCAAACAGGGAATGTGGCATGGGCAGTTTCTCCTCCGGACGGTCCAAGCTAGTCTTTCACGGTGAACAATCCTGACTCTGCCCAGCATTCCCATGCCGGCCCGGAAGCCGTGGACGGCACCGTCATCGGGCTCGACATCGGCGGCACCAAAACCCGCGGCGTACGGTTCGAGAACGGATCTCCGGTCCGGGACGAGAGCGCGGGCAGCTCCAATGTCCAAAACGTCACCCGGGAAGTGGCTGCGGCAAACCTCGCTGAACTGTTGGGGAAGATCGGCGGCGGCCACGTTGACGAGGTATACGCCGGTGCAGGCGGAATTGATACCGATGAGGATGCCCGGGCGCTCGCGGACCTCATTGCACCCCATGCCCCCGGTGCGCGCATCACAGTGGTTCACGATTCACGCCTGCTGCTGGCGGCCGGTGGAGCGAGCACAGGAGTTGCGGTCATAGCCGGCACGGGCTCGGCAGCGTGGGGAAAGAACGACGCCGGCGAGGAAGCCCGGGCGGGCGGCTGGGGCTATCTCCTGGGCGATGAAGGAAGCGGATACTGGTTGGGGCGGGAAGCTGTCCGCCACAGCCTGCGCCGGATGAACCAAGGTTTGGAGCCTGATCAGCTCAGCCGTGCCCTGTTGGATTCCGTCGGCGTGGAGGAACCCGGCAAGCTGATCGCGTTGTTCCATTCACCTGACACCGGCCGCCGTTACTGGGCGCAGCAGGCCCGGCTGGTGGTGGAAGCGGCCGATGCCGGAGACCCAACCAGCAGGGCGCTGGTGGAGCAAGCGGGCCGCGACCTGGCTGATCTCGCCGAACAGGCCGTCCGACAACTGGGCCTTAACGGTCCAGTGATTCTCGGCAGCGGCCTTGGCATGAACGTCCCCCGGTTGCAGGAGGCGTTCAAGGCCAAACTGGCTGCAGGCGGGATCACTGATGTGCGCATTCTTCAGCAGGATCCTGTCTTCGGCGTTCCGCGGCTGGTAGCTGAGCAGCGCCGCTAGCTCAACCGCGGGTTCTCGGGCGCAGCTTGACCCCGGGCAGCGGGGGAGCAGGGATGCGGCCTGCTTCCGGTCCGGCGTCGGGACCGTGGCCCTGGACGAAGCCGAAGCGTGAGGCGGCGGCAGCAGCGTCGTCGAGCAATCCCTCCGCCTCCCACTCCTCGCGGGCCTTTTCCACTTCTTCGTGGGTCCGCCCTACGAAGTTCCACCACATCAGCAGGTCTTCACCGAACGGTTCACCGCCAAGGAGCATGAATCGGGTGTCCGGTTCTGCTTCCACCGTGAGGCTGGACCTTCCGGCCCCGAGATAGGCCAAAGGCCCGGCTTCTATGTCCTGGCCGTCGATCACCACGTGGCCGTCCAGAACCAACACGGCGTGTTCAAACTCCGGTTGCACGGGCAGTTCAAGGGTTCCCGTGCCGGTGATATCGGCGCCCAGGATGGGGCTGAACATGGTGGCGGGGGAGCGCTGGCCGGCAAATTCACCCACCATGACAGTGGCTGTGAAGCCCTGGCCCACGGCGACAGGCAGGTCCCGTACTTGTTCGAACGACGGCGCGCGGTGACGGTGCTCGTCGGGCAAGGCAACCCACAACTGCAAACCGCGCGATACCGGGATTTCCTCCACCAGCGGGCTCGAGTCCTCGCTGGTTGGGGCGGCGAGGACGGAGAACTCCGAGTGGGAGATTCCGTGGCCGGCGGTCATGATGTTCAGCTCGCCCGGCCGGACCACCACATCGCTGCCCACGCTGTCGCGGTGCCGCACTGCGCCTTCAAGGGGCCAGGTGACCGTTTGCAAGCCGCTGTGCGGGTGGGGGAGGACGCTCATGGCAACCCTGTCCGGGCCGAAGCTGTCCAGGAAGCACCACGCGCCCACGGTGGGCAATCCACGTTGGGGCAAGGTCCGGAAAACGTTCATGGCGCGGACGCCGCCGAGGGGAACTTCCCGTTCAGGCCATAGCTGAACGCATGGCCCCTGACCTTCATGGGCCGCCGGGCAGACCTCTTGCGCCGGAGAAGTATCAAGATTGGTCATGTGTTCATCACCTGTGCATAAATGTTGGATATTGAGCTAATCTGTTCCATGTGAACAACGCGCTCTTGAGCTACCACGACGCCGTCCTTTACCGTTCGGGTGAACCGTATCGCATCCTCGCCGGAGCCATCCACTACTTCCGGGTCCACCCGGATTTGTGGCAGGACCGCCTGCGTCGCCTCAAGGCGATGGGCGCCAATACTGTTGACACTTATGTCGCTTGGAACTTCCACCAGCCTAAGCGCGATCAGGCCCCGGACTTCAGCGGCTGGCGGGACCTGGGACGGTTCATTGACCTCGCAGCGGAGGAAGGACTGGATGTCATTCTCCGGCCCGGCCCCTACATCTGTGCCGAGTGGGACAACGGAGGCTTTCCCGCGTGGCTGACCGGGACCCCGGGCATCGGCTTGCGATGCATGGATCCGGTGTTCACCGGCGCAATAGAGGAATGGTTTGACCACCTCCTGCCGATCGTGGCCGCTCGACAGGCCTCCTCAGGAGGCCCTGTGGTGGCCGTGCAGATAGAAAACGAATACGGCAGCTACGGTGACGACCACGAATACATCCGGTGGAACCGGCGGGCCCTGGAAGAGCGTGGCATCACCGAGATGCTCTTTACGGCCGACGGGGGCACCGACTACTTCCTCGACGGCGGTTCGATCGAGGGGACATGGGCTACCGCAACGCTGGGAAGCCGGGGAGACGAAGCCGTAGCCACCTGGCAGCGGCGCCGGCCCGCAGAGCCGTTCTTCAACGTTGAGTTCTGGGGCGGCTGGTTCGATCACTGGGGCGAACTGCACCATCGTCGCGACGCCGATGATGCAGCACGGGAAGCCCGCAAGATGCTTGACCTTGGCGGATCGCTGTGCGCGTACATGGCCCATGGCGGGACCAACTTCGGCCTCACCTCCGGCAGCAACCATGACGGTACCAAGCTCCAGCCCACGGTCACCAGTTACGACTCCGATGCTCCAATCGCCGAGAACGGGGCCCTCACGCCAAAATTCCATGCCTTCCGCAAGGAGTTCTACCGCGCGCAGGGCATTGAGGAGTTACCTGAACTGCCCGTGGAGTTACTCGCTGATGCTCCCGTGCTTCCGGCCCGATCCCTGCCGCTCGGCGGCGGGCAGGGCCTGCCCGCACTCGTCCGGAATTCGGGAGAGGCCGTTAGCAGCGTCAAGCCCCTCAGCTTCGAGCAATTGGGACTCGACGCCGGTCTGGTGCTGTACAGCGCGGACGCCATCCTGCCCGGGCAAACAGGGGCGCCCGCCGAAAGCCGGCTCAAGATCACCGGCCTCAACGACCGGGCCTACGTATGGGTGAATGGCGACTTTGCCGGTGTCCTTGATGACGTCACCGGCGCCGAAGGATTGGTTGTAACCGGCACCGGAGCACCTGCGAAGCTCGAGATCCTCGTAGAGAACCTGGGACGCATCAACTACGGGCCACTGACAGGACATGGAAAGGGCATCCTGGGCGGAGTCCTCATCAACCAGCGCTACACCTTCCACTGGGTGCAGACCCCGGTGCCCCTGGCCGAATGGACACAGGACCACCTCGAAGTCCTGCCCGGCGCTGACTTCGAGATCGGCGAAACGGCGGATACTTACATCGCTTTGCCCGATTCCGGGAAGGGCTTCGTATGGCTCAACGGCTTCCTGCTCGGCAGGTACTGGGAAAGGGGTCCCCAAGTGACCCTCTACGCGCCGGCTCCACTGCTTAAGCGTGGTCGCAACACCATCAAGGTGCTGGAGCTCGAAAAGCCGGGGACCGTCGTCGAACTTCGCGAGGCGCCGGATCTGGGCCCGGTGGAGGCCGGCCCCATCGAGGCGGCCGAACTTCCGTAAGGCAGCCGGGCAGGCAATTATGCTGGCACCATGACCCTGCAGTTCGACACCCGCCCAGCCGCGTACGCCGTGATGATCCGGGAAGGAAAGATCCTGCTGGCCTATTGGAAGCAGGACGGCAAAGAGGGTTGGACCCTTCCCGGCGGAGGGTTGGACCTCGCTGAACATCCTGTGGACGGCTGCCGGCGCGAAGTTTTCGAGGAAACCGGCTACGAAGCGCATATTGACCGCATGCTGGGTATCGACGTCGGCCACTGGCCCGGCGATGTCCGCCCGGATGGCTCAGTCAGGGATTTCCAGGCCTTGCGCCTGGTCTATGAGGCCACGGTGGTGGGCGGTGAACTGACCCACGAGGTAGATGGAAGCACCACCCATGCCGCTTGGGTTCCGCTGGACGACGTCGGCAAACTCAACCGGGTTTCCTTGGTTGACACTGCCCTGCGGCTGCACCGGGAGCGCCCGGTAAACGGGAAGCTCGACTAAAACCGCGGAGCCGGGGCTAGCCAAAGCTGCGCTGCTTGGCTACGCTGAACACCGTTGCCGGCTTTTTGGTTGCCGGCCTGGATGCCGAGGAGGTGGATTTGATGATTGCAGCGATCTTGCGCGCCCCGTTCTCAGTTACGGAGCGCCGTCATCAGCCCATCATTCCTGTCCCGGCATCCGCCTGCCAGAGCTAGGCGGCCGGGCCTCATCAGAGGCTTCCATTGAGTTCTTTCGCTTCTTCAAGCAACCCTTCCGTCAGTTCCACCGCGTCTGTCAGTTCCACCGCGCAACTCCGTGGCCCCGTTGAATACGGCTTCACCGAGGCAACCGCCCAACTGTTCCGTGAACACTCCACATCCCGGTGGCAGGAAGATCCCGCCCCGGGCCGGGTGGTACGCCTTGACCGGAACCGTGTCCTGGTGGCTTCAGCCGACGGCCTGCTCCATCTGCCCTATCCTGCCCACGGCCTGGTGCCGGCCACCGGAGACTGGGTATGGCTCGGCCATAACAGCGCCGGGGAGCCCGCCGTCGTCGAGGTTCTGCCCCGCCGTTCGGCGCTCAGCCGCAAACGCGCCTTTGAGGCCTCCTCCGAGGAGCAAATTTTGGGCAGCAACATCGATATCGTGGCAGTGGTGGTGCCCGTGGACCGTCCGCTGACCCACAACCGTCTGGAGCGGACCTTGGTTGCCGCGTGGGACTCCGGTGCCACGCCCCTGGTGGTCATCACCAAGGCGGACCTGGCCTATCTGGCCGACGACGTCGTCGGGGAGGTCATCCTGCAGGCGGCCGGTGTGGACGTAGTTACCACATCGGCAGAGCAGGGGGACGGCCTCGACGAACTCATGCAGCACATTCCTGCGGGTGCAACCCTGGTGCTGTTGGGTCCTTCCGGCGCCGGCAAATCAACGCTGATCAACGCGCTCGCCGGGCGTGAGGTACAGCAGACAGGCGAGGTCCGGGCCGGCGACGGCAAAGGCAAGCACACCACCACGTCACGTGAACTGGTGCCCCTGCCAGGCGGTGCCGTGCTGATGGACACCCCAGGAGTCCGGGGGTTCGGCCTGTTTGATGCAGATGACGGCATGGAGGAGATGTTCGGGGATCTGGAAGAACTTTTCACCGAATGCCGTTTCGCCGACTGTGCCCACCAGGCGGAGCCGGGGTGTGCGGTGCAGGAGGCCCTCGCAGAGGAAACACTCGATCCCCGGCGGTGGGCCAGCTACCTGAAACTGCAACGTGAGTTGGCTGCCTTGGCCAGGAAACACGATGCCGCGGCCCGCCGCGCCTACCAGCGTGAGTGGCATCAAAAGGTGGTGGCCGCGGAGCGGGGCCAGCGTGCCGCGGAACGCTACAAGCACGATCAAGCCCAGGAGCGTGCCGGAAAAGGTGGTAAACGACGCAAACGCTGAACATTGCCGATTCATTACGGAAAACGTGGCGGCGCTGACATCGCCCGTGGTGCTGGTTAGGCTGGGTGAAGATTGCTTTGCAGCCAAGTAATAAGAGTGCATATGATCGTGTGGCTCTACCGATGTTCTCAACCACAGATAGGTAAGCCCGGGTATGGCCGAAGCCATGATTGAGTTCCAGAGCGTCACCAAGCAATACCAGGGCGGGCAGCCGGCGGTGGACGCCCTGAGCATGTCCATCGACAAAGGCTCCATCACGGTGTTCGTCGGGCCTTCGGGCTGCGGCAAGACCACTTCCCTGCGCATGATCAACCGGATGGTGGAGCCCACCAGCGGGACCATCACCGTGGCAGGCAAGGACGTTTCGCAGGTTCCTGCTCCGGAACTCCGCCGCTCCATGGGCTACGTCATGCAGTCATCCGGGCTCTTGCCGCACCGCTCCGTCCTGGACAACATCGCCACCGTTCCGCGGCTCAACGGTGTTTCCAAGGCTGACGCGCGGAAACGCGCGGAGGAACTGCTCGACGTCGTCGGGCTGGCTTCGGTTCTGGGCAAGCGGTACCCGTCCCAACTCTCAGGTGGTCAGCAGCAGCGCGTCGGGGTTGCCCGGGCGCTCGCTGCTGATCCTCCGGTCCTGCTGATGGACGAACCCTTCAGCGCCGTGGACCCTGTGGTCCGTGACGAACTGCAGCAGGAACTTCTGCGCTTGCAGCGGGAACTGGCCAAGACCATTGTTTTCGTGACACACGACATCGACGAAGCGACGGTTCTTGGTGACAAGGTTGCGGTCTTCGCCGTTGGAGGGAAGCTGGCCCAGTACGCTGCGCCGGAAGAAATCCTTCGGGCCCCGGCCAACGACTTCGTTGCCTCCTTCGTGGGACGCGACCGCGGCTTCAGGCACCTGGCGTTCAACCCGGCGGACGCAGTGACCCTGCACCCGGTCACCATGGTCAGTCCCTCCGACGGTCATCATGCCGGCCGCGCGTCGGGGGAGTGGGCACTGGTGGTCGACGCCGATTCCCGCCCCTTGGGATGGTCCTCGCCGCGCGATGGTGCGGGTTTGATCCCGGGTGGATCGCTGTTCCGTAAGGGTGACACCCTGCGCCGCGCCTTGGACGCGGCGTTGTCCTCGCCGTCGGGCCTTGGCGTAGCAGTGGACGACGACGGCCGCGTTGCCGGGGTTTTGAAGGCGCCGGAGGTCCTGGCACTCATTGAGGAAGTCCGCCATCACCGGGAGGACGCCACCTGATGGAGTGGTTCCTCGACAACACTGACCTGGTTTTCGGATTGGCGGGCCAACATATGGTGCTGGCCGTCATCCCCATGATCCTGGGCCTGCTGATTTCCATTCCGCTGGCCCAGTTGGCCAGGCGCAACAGCACCCTCAGGTCGATCGTGACCACCGCTACCTCGTTGCTGTACACCATTCCCTCGCTGGCACTTTTCATCATTCTTCCCACCATCCTTGGCACCAGGATCCTGGACCCGTTGAACGTAGTGGTGGCCTTGACCATCTATGCGGTGGCACTTCTGGTCCGTGCAGCCATTGATGCCTTCGACTCCGTGGACGATGACCTCCGCAACGCGGCCGTCGCCATGGGCTTCAAACCGCTGGCACGGTTCTTCCAGGTGGACCTGCCTTTGTCCTTGCCGGTGCTGTTCGCAGGATTGCGTGTGGTGTCGGTCAGCAACATTTCGTTGGTCAGCGTCGCAGCGCTCCTCGGCGTGGGCAATCTCGGCGTCCTGTTCACGGATGGCCTGCAGCGTACGTTCATCACGGTAGTGGTGGTGGGCATTATTGCCATTCTGGTCTTGGCGCTGTTGATGGATGCCGTGCTGGTGGTCCTTGAGCGGCTCCTGACTCCCTGGACACGTGCTGCTGGCGGAAAGACGCCACGCCAGGACGGTACTGCGCTTCTTACCGAAACCAAGTCCGGGCCGGCAGCACCGCATGCGGCTCTTCGACCGGATCCGGGGGCCTCCGCATGAATATCTTTGCCGAGACCATTGCCTGGCTGACGAGCCCTAAAAACTGGACCGGAACCGGTGGCATCCCCACCCGGCTGCTGGAGCACCTGCAATACAGTGCGCTGGTTCTGCTGATCGCTGCTGCGATCGCTGTGCCCATCGGTCTTTACATCGGGCACACCGGGCGCGGCCGCGTGGTTGCGGTGGCTGTTGCCGGTGCGCTGCGTGCCCTTCCCACACTCGGGCTGCTGGTCTTGTTCGCTTTGCTTGCCGGCAGTGGTCTGATGCCACCGGTGTGGGCCCTCGTCATCCTCACGGTCCCGCCACTGCTTGCCGGTACGTACGCCGGTATCTCCAGCGTTGACTCCACCGTGGTGGACGCCGCCCGGGCCATGGGCATGACCGAGCTCCAGATCCTCTTCCGAGTGGAAGTGCCCAACGGATTGCAGGTGATGTTTGGTGGCATCCGTACTGCGGTCCTCCAGGTCATTGCCACTGTTTCCGTGGTGGCCTACCTGCCACTCGGCGGGCTGGGACGCTACCTGTTTGATGGCCTGGTCCTGCAGGACTTCCCCCGGATGCTGGGCGGTTCACTGCTCATCGCAGGGCTCGCCATCGCCGTGGACCTGATCCTGGCCGGAGTGCAGAGGCTAGTCATCTCGCCCGGCCTGACCCTCGACTCAAGCGGCCGCCAGAAGGCAGCCGACGATCTCACAGCCGCGGCTCCTGCCGGGGCTGCCGTTCAAGGAGGTACACCATGAAGAACCCCGTCCCCATGACCCTTACACGCCGTGGTCTCGGCGGCCTCGCAGCCGGACTGGGTGTGGCCCTTGCGTTGAGCGCGTGTGGAGGAAGCCCCCTGGCCACACCTTCCACCTCGGCACCCAGCGGATCCGCGGCCGGTGGTTCGCTGGTAGTCGGTTCGGCCGACTTCCCCGAGAGCCAGGTCATCGCCGAAATCTATGTCGGTGCCCTCAACGCAGCCGGTCTGACGGCCACCTCCAAGCCGAACATCGGTTCACGCGAAATCTACTTCAAGGCAGTTCAGGACGGATCCGTCGACCTCGTCCCGGACTACTCCGGCAACCTTTTGTCCTATGTGGACACCGAGGCCAAGGAAGTTTCCGCAGAGGACGTCTACAAGGCCCTCCCGGGCAAACTTCCGGATGGCCTCGCCGTCCTGGAACCGGCAAAGGCAGAGTCCAAGGACGCCATGGTGGTGACCAAAGCTACCGCAGAGAAGTACCAGCTGAAGTCCATCGAGGACCTGGCCAAGGTCTGCAAGGACTTCACCATGGCAGCACCGGCTACCTTTGAGACGCGCGCCTATGGCTTCCCGGGCCTTAAGGCCAACTACGGCTGCGAGCTCAAAGGACTCCAGCCGTTCAGCGACGGCGGTGGGAACCTGACGCTCCAGGCCCTGCTGGAGGACAAGGTCCAGGTAGCCGACATCTACACCACCACGCCCTCCATCGCTGACAACGACCTCGTGGTCCTCGAAGACCCCAAGAACAACTTCAAGGCCCAGCAGGTCCTGCCGTTGGTCAAGGAAGCCAAGATGACGGACAAGGCCAAGGAAGCGCTCAACAACGTCTCCAAGATCCTGACCACCGATGACCTGATCAACCTCAACCGTGCCGTCAGCGGCGACCAGAAGCAGGCGCCCAAGGACGCAGCCGCCGCGTGGCTGAAGGACAAGGGCATCGTCAAGTAACGCCTGATCAACAGCACGCACGACGGCGGTGACGGACCCAGGCGGGTCCGTCACCGCCGTCGTCGTATATGTGAGTTAAGTCTCAGCTGAACCCCATCAGCCTTGTGGCATATTTGAGGGATGGCGAAATTCAAGCAGTCCACCAAGCTTCATAATGTCCTTTACGACATCCGTGGACCGATTCTTCAGGCCGCCCAGCAGATGGAGGCGGAGGGTCACAGGATCCTCAAACTGAACATCGGAAACCCGGCTCCTTTCGGTTTTGAAGCGCCCGACGCCATTTTGGTGGACATGATCCGCCATCTGCCCAACGCCCAGGGTTACAGCGATTCGCGCGGGATCTTCTCGGCCCGGACCGCCGTCTCGCAGTACTACCAGACCCGCGGCATCCAGAACATCCATGTTGATGACATCTATCTCGGCAACGGTGTCAGCGAACTTATCACCATGTCCCTGATGGCCCTTTTGGAGGACGGCGACGAGGTCCTGATTCCCACGCCGGACTATCCGTTGTGGACTGCTTCCGTTGCCCTGGCCGGCGGCCGCCCCGTGCACTACCTCTGTGATGAGGACTCCGGCTGGCAGCCTGACCTTGAAGACATGGAAGCGAAGATCACGCCGCGGACCAAGGGCATTGTGGTGATCAACCCCAACAATCCCACCGGTGCGGTGTATCCGGAGGAGACGCTCAAGAAGATCGTCGCCCTCGCCGAGAAACACGGCCTGGTGCTCTTTGCCGATGAAATCTACGAGAAAATCCTCTACGAAGACGCGGTCCACATCAACCTTGCCGGGCTCACCGGCGACGACGTCCTGTGCCTGACATTCAGCGGTTTGTCCAAGGCCTACCGGGTTTGTGGTTACCGGGCCGGATGGATGGCTATCTCGGGGCCAAAGAAGGACGCTGCGGACTACCTTGAAGGAATCAATCTCCTTGCCAACATGCGCTTGTGCGCCAACGTTCCCGCGCAGCACGCCATCCAGACAGCTTTGGGCGGGTACCAGAGCATCAACGATCTCATCCTGCCCGGTGGCAGGCTCCTGGAACAGCGCAATAAGGCCTACGATCTCCTGAACGCCATTCCCGGGGTCAGCACCCAGCAGGCGCGGGGAGCCTTATACCTGTTCCCCAAGCTGGACCCTGAGGTCTATCACATCCGCGACGACGAGAAATTTGTCCTGGACCTGTTGAAGGAACAGAAAATCCTGGTCTCCCATGGCCGGGCTTTCAACTGGGTGCGCCCGGACCACTTCCGCATGGTCACCCTGCCAAACGTCAAGGACATCGAAGAGGCCATTGGTCGCATGGCGGACTTCCTGTCGAGGTACCCGGGCAACTAGCCTGAGGTCCATGGCCGTTCCACGAGGGCGCGGCCCTGCGGAAAGGCACACCCCATGGCTGTTGCAGTTGAATTCGCCAAGAGTCCTGCTGAGGTCCTGAGGGTCGGATCCGGGTTCACGCTTGCCAGTGTTGACCCGGACTCGACCCCGGGATACCCAGGTGCCAAAGCTGACGGCAAGGCGCTGTTGGGAGCCCAGGACGCACGGCTGGCAGAACTGCAGGAGAAGCTCTTTGCCCAGGGCCGGTTCGGCAGCACCAAACGGCTGCTGCTGATCCTGCAGGCCATGGATACCGCAGGCAAGGGTGGCATCGTCAGCCACGTGGTGGGTGCCATGGATCCGCAGGGTGTCCAACTGCGTGCCTTCAAAGCACCCACAGATGAGGAAAAATCCCACGACTTCCTCTGGCGGATCGAGAAAGAAGCTCCCGCTGCCGGAATGGTGGGTGTCTTTGACCGCTCGCACTACGAGGACGTCCTGATTCACCGTGTTCATGGGTGGGCGGACGCGACGGAGTTGGAACGCCGCTACAACGCCATCAACGACTTCGAGTCCCGGCTTGCAGATCAGGGCACCACCGTTGTCAAGGTGATGCTCAACATCAGCAAGGACGAGCAAAAAGAGCGGCTGATAGCGCGCTTGGATGACCCCAGCAAGCACTGGAAGTACAGCAGTGGAGACTTGGCCGAACGCGCGTTCTGGGACGACTACATGGATGCCTACAGCGTGGCGTTCGAGAAGACGTCAACGGACATAGCGCCCTGGCACGTGGTCCCGGCCAACAAGAAATGGTACGCACGCATCGCCGTCCAACAGCTCCTGTTGGATTCCCTTGAACGCCTTCAGCTGGACTGGCCCAAGGCAGACTTTGATGTCGCTGCCGAACGGGCCCTTGTGGTGGCTTCCTAGGAATCCGCTCCGGGGGCTGCTCGGTACGGTGCTGCTTGGGCGTTACTGGGCGGCAGTACCGGTGTCGTTGCTTCCGTCCCGGGCCGTGGCCAGGCGTTTGCGGGCGCCTTCCAGCCAGTCCTCGCAACGTTTGGCCAGGGCTTCGCCCCGCTCCCAGAGTGCCAGGGATTCTTCCAAGCTGGCGCCCCCGGCCTCCAAGCGGCTGACGACGCCCATCAGTTGCTCACGGGCTTCCTCGTAGCTCAGGGAGTCGAGGGAGTCCGCTGAAGGTACGGCTGTGTTGTTCTCGGTCATGATGTCCTTTGAGTTCACTAGTGATGATGGTGACCGATTCATCAACGGTCCACGATCTGTCCTTGGCCTGTGGAAACTGCCCTGAAGCGACCTTCTGCTACGCGAATGGCAAGTGCGGTTCCGTCCGGGGCTTCCTCCGGGCTGCTCACTACTTTGTGCCCGGCCTGATCCTCGCCGACAATCTGGACTACGGCGTAGCCACGGTCCAGTGTCTTCTGCGGCGACAGGGCCCTGACCTGTGCTCGCAGGTGATGCACTTGGTCCAGGGCGCGGGCAACAGCGGAGCTGACCGCAGCGTGGGAACGCCGTTGCAGGCGATGGATGTCATCGGCCCGGGCATCCACCATTGAGGTAGGGGAGGCCAACACAGGGCGTGACTTCAAAGCATGCAGCCGGTCTGTCTCGCGGTCAACCATCCTGCCGATGCTCCGGCGCAGGTGATCCCTTGCTTGCCTCACCATGGCCAGTTCCTCGGCTACATCCGGGACGATGCGCTTTGCCGCGTCCGTGGGCGTTGATGCGCGAAGATCCGCGACGTCGTCCAGGATGGGACGGTCTGCTTCGTGGCCAATGGCGCTCACCACAGGAGTGGTGGCGGCTGACACTGCGCGGATGAGGTCCTCGTTGCTGAACGGGAGGAGATCTTCCAACGCCCCGCCCCCGCGTGCCAGGACAATGACGTCAACGTGGGGATCGGCGTCGAGCTTCTTCAATGCTGCGATGATCTGCGAGACCGCGGTGTTGCCCTGTACGGCAACCTCGCGGACGTCGAACTCAACAGCCGGCCAACGCAGCGCAGCATTGCGCTGGACATCCTTTTTGGCGTCCGAGTCCCGGCCGGTGATGAGCCCGATGCGGTGGGGAAGCAGGGGCAGCTTGCGTTTCCGGGAGTCCGCAAACAGGCCTTCGGCCGCCAGGGCCTGCCTCAGCCGCTCGATCCTGGCCAGCAAATCGCCCAGGCCCACCGGACGGATGTCCTTGACGGACATGTTCAGCCGGCCCGTTTTGACCCAGAAATCCGCTTTGACCAAAGCAACCACGCGGGAACCGCGTTCGAGGGGAATCTTTTGGCGGTCCAGCACTGTGGACCAAACCGATGCCGGAAGGGAAATTTCGGCGTCAACATCCCGGAGGGTCAGAAAGGCGTTGCCGCCCCGGCGGTTCAGTTCAATGACTTGGCCCTCAATCCACGCCGCGGGTGCCCGCTCTATGTGGGCTTTGAGCTTGCGCGAGAGCAGTTGCAGAGGCCACGGATTGTCCGGGCTTGTTTCAGCGGCCGTTCCCGGCAAGGTGGATTCAGGCGTGGCTTCAGCGGACATGGGCGGTCCGTGCCTGTTCCGGTCTCCGTGTCTGTTGCTGCATGATGTGTCCTCGCTCCGGGATGCGGCGTGGCTGCCGGCCGCGTTCCAACTCTATCCATAGCTTCCCAGCCGCTCCCGACATTTTTCCTATCATGTGGACAGACCTAGGATGGTGGCACAGCCGACGACCCTGAGGATGACCTTGCGTACTTTCGTTTCAGCAGTGGGAGTGATCCTCGCCGTCCTTCTGACAGCTGTCGCTGTCCCCGCGGCCTGGGTGGACCAGAACATTGTTAAGGAAGAGGGTTTCGTCGCAATCGCCGGAACGTTGGGTAGCGACCCCGAATTCCAAAGCCGTTTGGCTGCCGCGGCTGTAGGAACCTTTGAGTCTTCGGTTGATCTGCCGGGACCTCTTCAATCCCTGGCAGCCGGTGCCCTCCGGAACGCGGCCACGGGGATGCAGTCCTGGAGTGACTACCCTCAAGCCTGGGAGGAAACAGTCCGGAACAGCCACCGGCTCAACTTCGGGACGGCCGCCCCAGCTGATGAATCGGCGGCGTCCACGGCACTGGTCCTGGACATTGGGCCCCTTGTCCGGCTGATTCGAGACCATTTCGCCGAAGCGACGCGGATCCGGCTTGATGTTCCCGCGGAAAGCCTCGTGTCCTTGGGGGAGCCGTCACACAGGCAGCTGGTGGAACGCGTGGCAGCATTTGCGCCGCTGTGGTGGCTGGCTGCTGCAGGCGCGCTGGTCTCGGCCCTTCTGGCCCTGGCTGCTGCACGGCGACGCTCCTTGGCCTTGGTTTTCCTCGGGCTGGGGGGCTTGGCCCTGGCCGCGCTCTGGACGGTTGGGGCAGATCTCGCAGGCGGCATGATCGGAAGCCTTGCCAGCGCCAACGGTGTAGCGGAACTTTTCAAGAATGAGTTCCTCACTACAGCCCGCGACGGCTTCGGCCAGTGGGTAGGGATCGCCGCGGTGGTGTCCGGGGCTGTCCTGGTGGCGGGCGTCATAGCGGCGGTGGTCTCAGGGCGACAAGGGTCACGTTCGGCCCGAAGCTAAAGGCTGGGCCGGTAGCATGGAAGCATGACCAGCACAGCAGTTTCCATTCCTATGCCCACGGTGCCCCGCAGACGGCGATCTCCGGAAGAGGTACAGGCAGCGGCGCCCGTGACGGGTCCCAAGAAGGTTCTGCTGGCCGCCCCGCGAGGGTATTGTGCCGGCGTGGACAGGGCAGTCATTGCTGTTGAGAAGGCCTTGGAGCACTACGGGCCTCCGGTCTACGTCCGCAAACAGATCGTGCACAACGTCCACGTGGTCAGTTCCCTCGAAGAACAGGGAGCCATCTTTGTCGAGGAAACAGACGAGGTCCCGGAAGGTGCCTTGGTCATTTTCTCCGCCCACGGCGTATCTCCGGCCGTGGTCCAGTCCGCCGAGGACCGTGGCCTTCGCACCATCGATGCCACGTGCCCGCTGGTGACCAAGGTCCACAAGGAAGCCGTGCGCTTCGCCAAGGACGACTACGACATCCTGCTGATTGGCCACGAAGGCCACGAGGAAGTCGAAGGAACTGCCGGTGAAGCACCGGAACACATCCAGATCATCAACGGCCCGCACGAGGTAGACAAGGTCACCGTGCGCGACCCCGAGAAGACGATCTGGCTTTCCCAGACAACCCTGAGCGTGGATGAAACCATGGAGACGGTCCGACTCCTGAAGGACAGGTTCCCCACCCTCCAGGATCCGCCCAGCGACGATATTTGCTACGCCACCACCAACCGCCAAGTGGCTATCAAGAAGATTGCGCCCCAGGCAGACCTCGTGATCGTGGTGGGTTCAGCCAATTCGTCCAACTCCGTGCGGCTGGTTGAGGTTGCCCTGGAGTACGGTGCCAAGAGCTCCTACCGCGTGGACTTCGCCAACGAGGTAGACGAAGCCTGGTTCGAGGGTGTCGCCACAGTTGGCGTCACCTCCGGTGCCTCCGTTCCGGAAGTACTGGTTCAGGATGTCCTGCGGCTGCTGGCTGACTACGGCTACGGCGAGGTCCAAGAAGTAGTAACGGCTGAGGAAGACCTGTTGTTCTCACTTCCCAAGGAACTGCGGGCCACGCTGAAGAAAGCCGGCGACGTAACGCGTGCGCTCGGCGGGCGCGGAAACCGCTCCACGTCCTAGCGTTTCCTGTCAACAACAGAACTTGCAAAAACCGGCCCGCAGGGTTCGCCTCCCTAGGGAAGGCGAACCCTGCGGGCCGGTTTTTTAAGCTGCAGACTCTTCAGCGTCCTCAGCTTCGTCGGCCAGAAGCTCCGGTGCCGCCAGGGCGCGGGGGACTGCCTCAACCGACATTGGCGCGGCGAGACCGGCATCGTCCATGGTGTTGAGCTTGCGGGCTGTTGGGAGAACCCGCGCCTCAAGCGTTCCCACCATCGCGTTGTAGCGGTCCACGGACGTTTTCAGGGAACTTCCCAGCTTGCTGACGTTTTCGCCCAGCGTACCCATGCGTTCATAGAGTTGCTTTGCGAGCTCGAACAGTTCGTGGGCGCTGTCCGTGAGGACATCCTGGCGCCAGGTGAAGGCCACGGACTTCAGGACTGCCAGCAGGGTGCCCGGCGACGCCAGCACCACGTTCCGGGACAGGGCATATTCCAGCAGGGCAGGGTCTGCCTCGAGGGCTGAGGCAAGGATGGACTCCGCTGGAAGGAAACAGATCACCAGTTCGGGGGAGTTGCCGGGGATGTCCCAGTACTTTTTGCCAGCCAAAGCATCAATGTGGGATTTTAAAGCTTTGGCGTGCTGGGCCAGCAGGGTCTTGGAATCATGGTTACTGGCCGGCGCTACGGACTCCCCAAAGGAACCGTCTCCGTGCAGTTGTTCCTGCGCAGCGAGGTATGAAGCCAGCGGGACCTTGGCGTCCACCACCAGTTGCTTGCCGCCGGGCAATTGGACCACCAGGTCGGGGCGCAGCGTATTCTCGGTCCGGCCCGAATGGACTTGCTCATGGAAATCCACGTGCCTCAGCATTCCGGAAGCCTCCACCACCCTGCGGAGCTGCACTTCGCCCCACTGGCCACGGGCACTGTTGGAGCGAAGGGCCGAAGCCAAAGCATGCGTTGACCGCAGGAGTTGTTCATCGGACAGCCGGGCATCCTGCAGTTGCTGGGCAAGCTGGCCATATTGTTCCACCCGGTCCCGTTCCAACAGTGATACCTGTTGCTGAACGGCCGTCAGCTTCTCCGCGACCGGAGCGAGCGCCCGCAGAACACTGCCGTCCGAGTTCCTGGACGCCGTCAACTCCCGGTTCTGTGAAAACAAAAGCCGCCGCTCGGCGTCGGCCGCTGCAAGCTGCGCGGTCACCTCCGAGAGGCGCGCCGAAACGGCGTCGAAGTCTTCCTCCAACCCCGCGCCCCGGCGTCGAAAGACAACGTAGCCCGCTGGCAGGCCTACGGCGGCGCCGATCAAGAGCATCAGCAGGGCCAAAACCAATCCAAATCCATCCATGAGGCAACCCTGTCACAGGGGTACGACAGTTTTAGTGAGGCCGCCGGGGTGGCCACCTGCCACGTGCGCCGACACGCAAGGATAAGGTTTCAACGGGTAGAATCAATGCTCGTGGCTCTTACTATTGGCATCGTCGGACTGCCCAACGTCGGCAAATCAACTCTTTTCAACGCACTGACCCGCAATCAGGTGCTCGCAGCGAACTATCCGTTCGCGACGATCGAACCCAACGTCGGAGTGGTGAACCTTCCGGATCCCCGCCTGGCGAAGCTGGCTGAGATCTTCGGTTCCCAGAAGTTGCTGCCCGCTCCGGTGTCCTTCGTGGACATCGCCGGCATCGTCAAGGGTGCCTCCGAGGGTGAAGGCCTGGGCAATAAGTTCCTGGCAAATATCCGCGAGGCCGAAGCCATTGCACAGGTTGTCCGCGTGTTCGATGACCCCGATGTCATCCACGTTGATGGCAAAGTGGACCCGCGCTCCGACATGGAGACCATCAACACCGAGCTGATCCTGGCCGACCTTCAAACCATCGAAAACGCCATTCCGCGCATCGAAAAAGAAGTCAAGATCAAGAAGCGCGAAGCTGCCGAGCTCGCCGCCATCAAGGCTGCCCAGGCAGTGCTGGAACGCGGTGACACCATCTTCTCCTCGATCAAGAGCGACAAGCTGGAGATGGGGCACCTCAAGGAGCTTGGACTTCTCACTGCCAAGCCTTTCATCTACGTCTTCAATGCTGACGAAGGCATCCTGGGCGACCAGGAGAAGCAGGATGAGCTGCGCGCCCTCGTTGCGCCGGCAGATGCTGTGTTCCTTGATGCCAAGCTCGAAGCCGACCTCGTGGAACTGGACGAGGAAGAAGCCCGCGAGATGCTGGAGATGAACGGCCAGAGCGAATCCGGCCTGGACCAGTTGGCACGCGTCGGCTTCCACACCCTTGGGCTGCAGACCTACCTGACGGCCGGCCCCAAGGAAACCCGTGCGTGGACCATCCGCCAGGGCGACACCGCGCCGCAGGCCGCCGGCGTGATCCACTCCGATTTCCAGCGTGGCTTCATCAAGGCCGAGGTTGTCTCCTTCGATGACCTCATCGACGCCGGTTCCATGGCAGAGGCAAAGTCCCGCGGCAAGGTCCGGATCGAAGGCAAAGAGTATGTGATGGCCGACGGCGACGTGGTGGAGTTCCGCTTCAACGTCTAAGGTCATGAGCCGCGACATGAATCCCCGATCCGCGGGTGGCCGCCGCCAGCACTCTTCGGGCACCGATGAAGTAGCTGGCTGGGCCTTCCGTGGGAGCTCCGCAACAGGCGCTGCCCTGCCAGCGGTGACTACATTGCCTCCAGCGCATTGGTGGTTCTGGTCATATTTGTGGCGGTATTCCCTGCGCATATGCATCCCAGGCAGTGCCATGGGAATGTTCTTCGGGTACCTGGACAGCACCGGCTACAAACTACACACGGATGCGGAGATGGTGGCCAACATTGGCATGTTCGGCCTCATGTTCGGATGCCTTAGCCAGATCGTTGCCTTTGTGGTTGCCTTGATTGCCTTTGTCTTGGGGAGGCCTGCCCGTCGGCAGTGGGCTGCTTACCGGCGAGCGGGTTGGACCACCACCGAGTGCCGGTCCGCGTACTCGCTTCAAAAGCAGGAGGCGGCCGCTCTTAGGCTCAATTCCCGTCTCCGCGGACTCGGGTTGGCCCCTGCGCAGCCTCCGGGTCCCATGACGCCTCGGCCGCGCAGGAAGCCGTCATGGATGGGCCGGGTTGGGCTTGGGCTCGCCCTTCTCATGCCCGCACTCCTGATCTTCATTCTTCTCGGTCCCTGGTTGGACTCGAAGGATGTCCAGACATTGGAGTGCGAGGTTGTGGCCGCAGAGCCGGTAACGAGTTCGGGCGGGACCAGAGGGGGAGCCTCGACGGCCTCCGTTCTGGTGAAGACGTCCAACTGCGGGACGCTAGGAGTATCGCGCGGCGTTACTTTCGAGAACCGGGACGAGGTGGCGTCGAGTTTCACTATTGGCGCGACCTATGGCTTCGATATCGGTTGGTATAGCCGCACGTTCTACAGGAGCGGGGTTCAGTCGGTTCGGGAGTACCGGCTCATCTGACCGGAGCCGGAACAGCACAACTGACACGGCATTCGCAACCTAAGGCACGCGGTATCTCAAAGGACCCTGGTTCGACAGAACCGGGGTCCTTTTTTGCGGTTAAACCGTCCTGTCCTGCTGTCAGACAGCGAATGCTACCACCGAGTAGGGTTTGACTTGAAATTCCCGTCAATTTAGGCATGTGTAGGTTGCGGAACGGTTACAGTTTGGCCAGCAAGTCCCAACATCCGGACACAATGTGGGTAGGCTTACACACACATGTAGGCAACGTCACAGTAGGAAACTGTGCCTGTGCCTGGGGGGAATCACGAATTCCTCCTGCTCAACTCCACGACTCATAGGAGGCGGAATGCGTTTCTCGCGCACTTCCAAAGCTCTAGGCGTAGCGGCGATCATCGCCCTCGCAGTGACCGGTTGCGGCGGCGGTGGCGGCACCAGCACCAATAGCTCCGCCGCAGTTGACCCGAACAAGGTCATTTCCGCATACAGCAACGAACCGCAGAACCCGCTGCTCCCGGCCAACACCAACGAGGTGTACGGTGGCCGCGTCGTCGAGCTGCTGTTCGAAGGCCTTCGCGCCTACGACTCCGACGGCAAGCCCGTCAACGCTCTCGCGGAGTCGATTGAGACCACTGACTCGCAGAACTGGACCATCAAGGTCAAGTCCGGCGCAAAGTTCACCAACGGCGAGGCCATCACGGCCAAAACGTTCGTTGACTCCTGGAACTTCGCTGCGCTGAGCACCAACCTCCAGAACAACGGCTTCTTCTTCGAGTCCATCGAAGGCTACGCCGACGTCAGCGCCGTCACTGAGACCACCGGTGCCGATGGCAAGAAGACCTCCACGCCGGCTCCTACGGCCCAGACCATGTCCGGCCTGGCCGCTACTGACGACCAGACCATCACGGTCAAGCTCGGCCAGCCTGAAGCTGACTGGTCGCTGCGCCTTGGCTACTCCGCCTTCTACCCGCTTCCTTCCGAGGCTCTCAAGGACCCGAAGAAGTTCGGCGAAAACCCGATCGGCAACGGCCCGTACAAGTTCGAGAAGGAAGGTGCCTGGGTACACGACCAGTCCATCTCCCTGGTCAAGAACGCTGACTACACCGGTCCGCGTGCTGCCAAGAACGGTGGCGTGACCTTCAAGTTCTACACCGATCCGGGCCCCGCATACACGGATCTCCAGGCCGACAACCTCGACATCACTGACGTTGTTCCCTCGAACGCGCTGAAGACCTACACCACGGACTTCCCGGACCGTAACTCCACGCGCCCCAACGCCAACAACGCAACCCTGAACATCCCGAACTACAACCCGAACTTCCAGGGTGAAGCTGGTCTGTTGCGCCGCCAGGCCCTGTCGCACGCCATCAACCGCGAAGAGATCACCAAGGTCATCTTCAACGGCACGCGTACCCCGGCAACTGAGTTCACGGCTCCGGTCCTGGACGGCTACAACGACGCCATCCCGGGCAGCGATGTCCTGAAGTTCGATGCTCAGAAGGCCAAGGATCTCTGGGCCGAGGCCGAAAAGATCAAGCCGTACGACGGTTCCAAGCCGCTCCTCATTGCCTCCAACACTGACGGTGGCAACAAGGAATGGATCGACGCCGTAGCCAACGCCTTCAAGAACAACCTTGGCATCCAGGCCGAAATCCAGCCTTTCGCCAAGTTCGCTGAAGTTCTGGACCTGCGCAAGTCGCAGTCCCTCCCGGGTCTCACCCGCGCCGGCTGGCAGGGCGACTACCCGTCGCTGTACAACTTCCTTGGACCGGT
>NZ_JABMCX010000190.1 GCF_013179505.1 Paenarthrobacter sp. CM16
TGATGGCTCCCCGCTGCCCGCCGAGGTTCAGTCAAAGCTCGACGCCGGAACTGCGGCCGCACGTTCTGCGTACAGCGCCTTGGGTGAATTCCTTCGGGACGAACTGTTGCCCCTGGCGCCGGAGAAGGATGCAGTCGGGCGCGAACGCTACGCGCTGGCCTCGCGTTCATTCGTAGGCGCCGAAGTCGATCTGGAAGAGACCTACGCTTGGGGCGTTCAGGAGCTCGAGAGGCTTATCGGCGAGCAGGAAAAGGTCGCGGCGCAGATCAAGCCCGGCGCCTCCATTGAAGAAGCCAAGGCCATCCTCAATAGCGACCCTGCCCGCCAGATCAAGGGCACCGACGCCTTGAAAGCCTGGATGCAGGAACTCTCCGACCGCGCTGTCTCCGAGCTGGCCGATGTCCACTTCGACATCCCTGATGTTATGAAAACTCTTGAGTGCATGATCGCCCCCACCGACGAGGGCGGCATCTACTACACCGGCCCTTCCGACGACTTCTCCCGGCCCGGACGTATGTGGTGGTCAGTGCCGGCAGGCGAAGACACCTTCACCACCTGGTCCGAAACCACCACCGTTTTCCACGAAGGGGTGCCCGGCCACCACCTCCAAGTCGCCACGGCAACCTACCGCCGGGAACTCTTGAACAACTGGCGCCGCAATGTCTGCTGGGTCTCAGGCCACGGTGAAGGCTGGGCGCTCTACGCCGAGCAGCTCATGCTGGAACTGGGCTACCTAAAAGACCCAGGTGACCACATGGGCATGCTCGATGGCCAACGGATGCGGGCAGCCCGCGTAGTGTTCGACATCGGCGTCCACCTGGAACTGCCCGTCCCCGAACGTTGGGGCACCGGCACCTGGACGCCGGAGAAGGGCTTCGACTTCCTCAAAGCCAACCTCGACATCAGCGAAGGCCAGCTTCAGTTCGAATTCACCCGCTACCTGGGCTGGCCGGGACAAGCTCCGTCCTACAAGGTGGGGCAGCGTCTGTGGGAGCAGATCCGTGCCGAGCTGGAGTCCCGTGAAGGCTTCGATCTCAAGTCCTTCCACAGCAAGGCGCTCAACATCGGCTCGGTCGGTTTGGACGTGCTGCGCCGGGCGTTGCTGGGCTGATTCGGCTCGAGTGCCTCCGGCCAGAGGCTGGGGGCACTCGGTGTGTCGCGACGGTGGTTTAGTCAAACTCCATGAAATCCCGTACTGCCGCAATCAGCCACTCATCCATCGAGTGGTATTCCGCTGCCTGGTGGCGTACGGCCGCCCCAGTTGCGTCCCGCATCACGTCGTAGTCATCGACGACCACGACGTTCTTACCGGTCCAGCAGGCCACATCATCGTTATCGGACCTGCAGGCAAAAGGAATCAGGTTCCAGCCAGGGAAAACCTCGTCTGTGTGTTTCATTCGCTGCGCCTGCTGTGCTCCTCGTAGGAGTTCCCAAGGTTCCAGATCCACTATGCCTCGCTCGATCATGCGGTCATAAAGAACTGGCAATGCAAGATTCTGCGTCATGGTTTTCCTCCCAGTGGCCGTCAAGCACATCTGAATTCTCGAAGAGACTCTACAGTTCATTTCATATGGTGAAGGAGCTGCCTCAACTGAGTTTCCGTAGCGTCGACGCGCGAGACTAGTTCCTCATTATCAATGGTCCGCAACACTGCCGATATGGCCGTTCGTAAGACATCAGTTTCTCCGTCATCGACAGCTGAGGAATGGCCCGGGAGGCACTCCTGAAGCACCTCTTCACGAGGGTCGTCTACCTCGTATCCAGGTGTTTCAAGAATCCAGCACATTATCATCCATGTCCGGGCTGTTCCACTAGCTCAGTCGATTTGTTGAAATGAATAGACCATCGGCGTGATGCGTAACATCTCGTGCAACTTCCACGTTGATTGTGTTGTTGCGCCAATCTGGAAGGCGAAGCGTCCACCGCCGGCCAATTCGCTTGCCACGGCATCCCGGTTCGACTCGGTGATACCCCATGTCAACGTCAGGGTTCCACAATCGGAGGTGCTTATCTGCACCCGCGACCAGGTCCCTCCCCCTGACCCGAGACCGCCCTCCGCACCCATAACCGTGCATTCAATGGACACTCTATGAGTCTCGTCATACGCATCCGAAACCGTTGCCACAATAAATATAGCGACAGGCACCAGTAAGGCCGAGGACACGATCGTCCAAAAAACCCATCGATCCCTCCGGAGTTGCCTCTGCGACTTCTCGGATAGATGGCCTGACACCTCCCGACCCGTTGATGCGCCCATGTTTCCTCCTTGAGATACGTGCCCTATTTATTGGCGAGCACCAGCATCCCTTCCGCGGAAACTGGTATCGGGTCGGGGGTGAGATCCGGACGTTTGGATCAGAGCAACACTGGCAGACGCCGTCCCATGGGAAAGCACCGAGGCGGCTGACTCGGCTCATGTGACACAGCCACAGGAACAGAATTGCCATGCAATGCTCGTATCTTTTCACCTAGATGCCGGTGCGCTGGACTTGATACTCGCCAATCTTGCCGGTCATAAACTATTTTTCTTGCCTTGCACTGCCGTTGACACATCCATCACCAACTATGCTGAAGCCTTCAAAGAACGTCGAAGGGAAATTCCTGCCCTAAAGCGAGTAGTCAACTAGTCCTTAGTTACCAGACCTACATAGACAAATAGGCGCCGGCAATGAGTATCCCTTGGGCCATGTTTAGCCGCACAATGATGCAGGTGAGAATCATGCCTATTCCGAAGATGCATAAAGCGAAACGGCCGTTTTGGCCCACATGGAACTGACATTGTCGTTTGCCAAACTTCTTCCGATGCCGGATTAGCCTCCAGATTGGAGGCCCGGGAAGGGAGAACCCACCGTGTGAGACAGGATCGCCTGTCCCGTAGCTCACGGCCGTACGGAGAAGCCCGGGTTTACGGGGACCCAGCCGGAACGATTATCGAGGTCGGATATTCAACCCAATCTCCATGTCTGCCCTCCCGATAGAGTCGGTCCGCAGTCCGCTGACACTCCTGCAAGTCATTCCATGGCCCGCTCCGACCCACACCAACAGCACCTGCCAATTCCTTTGCTGAAACAACGCTTGGCGGTCCGGGTTTGGTCATAACCTCATACATGTGATGTCCCCGTATAAGCAGACCCTTGCGAACTGGCACCGCTATCAAGCGCAGATATGTGTTTCCCTCGATGTACATCCCACTATCCCTACCGTAAATCCCACGCAGGTTGCGGATCCTGTCGGTAGCCAGCATATCCAGCCACCTCTGCCTGTTCCATGTCATAGTAATTGCTGGCGGGCAAGGCACCCGGTCCTCTCGGATTCAGGGCCGGGCTTGGTGCTCCAATATCCACGATCTCGTGGCCCTGCATCATCTGATAGTTAATCCACTTCTTGTTGGCCCAAAGATGGATACCGTCATGTACCGAGTTGGGGAGATTTCGGTATGTAAAGTTGTAAAACGACTCAGGAAGTGCCGTGTACGTCCCGTAACCGTTGTTACCACCATATGGATGCACTCTTTGATCCATCATCCGGCCCATAACTACCGTGTCCGCGCTGGGATTTCTTGTGACTGCCCCCATGATGCCTTGGCTGATTTTTTGGCCCGCCGCCCCACCGACCCCTCCCGTAGCTGCACCGAACACTGTCCCTTGGGTAGCCGCTCCCAGCGCTCCTGCGACGGTGTGCGGGCCAGGGCCGGCGTAGTAACCATACGTACCTTGAATACCACCGCTGATGCCGCCCGAACTAGCCCCGGCCACTAGGGTTGCCTTCATCCCGCTCAAACCAGCGCGAGCGGCGATGCTGGCACCCCCGAATCCGCCAAGGGCGCCACTGAGAGCAACTTGCCCCCAATCTACCTCTCCAGTAGTTGCCTTTTGAATGATGGTGTCGGCACCCGCACCTATGAGCATCATCCCCACGGGTCCACCAACACCGGTCGCCATCAAAACGCCACCAGCGACCACCATCGCGCCACCAGCCAAATATTCCCAGTTGTGTCCGAGCCAGTCTCCGGTGGCGGCGATGGCGCCGCGGGAGGAGCCGTCGTAGGCTTTCAGGTCAGCATCGGTCAGAGGCCGCAGCCCGGTGGGGTCGGTGGTGTTGAGGGGGTTGTTTCCGGCGTAGGAGTAGGGGTTCCCGTCCCAGCCCGCTCCCAGGACGGGGGCGAGGGGGTCGGTGGAGAGGAATCCCCGGGTGGCCGGGTCGTACGCGCGTTGGCCGAGCCATTCGAGCCCGGCGATGTCGATCCCGCCACCAGCGGTCAGGCCGATACCGGCGGGCAACCCACCACCCAGACCACCAGCATGAGCAACTCCAGGGCTGCCCGGGTTGGGGGTGGTGGGGGTGCCGAGGACGGCCCAGGGGTCGTGCTGGTCAGTCGGTCGGGCGGCCCGCCACCCGAGTGTGGTCCACGCGTCCCCGATGCCGGTGACACCGCCGGGCAGGGACAACACCTGGGTTGTGTTGGCACCGGCGAGGGTCGGGACGGGCGCGGCGG
Organism: Paenarthrobacter sp. CM16; assembly: GCF_013179505.1. Lineage (GTDB taxonomy): Bacteria > Actinomycetota > Actinomycetes > Actinomycetales > Micrococcaceae > Arthrobacter. The sequence goes on from NZ_JABMCX010000190.1 coordinate 4,496, forward strand.
TGTCCCACCACAACGGTGTGCCGTCCACGGTGGCGAGTTCACCGAGCGCGTCGACGTGGAGCCGGTGCCGGTTTTGTTCGGCCCCGTCCGGGTCTTTTTCGATGGTGCCGGTGAGGTAGCCGGTGGGGCCCCAGGCGTATTCGGTCCAGGACCCGTCGGCCCCGATCACCCGCACCCGCCGACCCAGCCCGTCATACACGTACTCAGTCCGGGCACCGTCAGGGTCCGTGACAGTTAGGAGTTGCCCCGCGGCGTCGTACTCAAAGGTGCGGGCCCCGGTGGGGGTGGTTTCGCGGAGCAGCCGCCCACCGGCGTCGTACTCCCACCCCACCACCGAACCCGACGCCTCCGAGTCAGTCACAGTGGTGGTGGCGGAGACCATTTGCCCGGCAGTGTCGTACCCGTACCGGGTCACGACCCCGCCCCGGGACAAGCCGGTGATCCGGCCGCCGTCCTCACGACCGATCAACGTCACATCAGCAGCACCCGGAGGGTTGGTGCCGTTGTCGGCGGTGGTGCGGGTGTGCTCGCTGAGGTTCCCTCCCCGATACACCCACTCCTGCACCAGGTCCCCGGCGGTCGCGGTGGTGATCCGTCCGGAGGGGTCGTGGGTGAAGGCCGCGTCCCCGAGCAACGGGTTCGACACCTTCAGGACCCGGCCCGCGGCGTCGCGGATGTAACGGGTGGTGGTGCCGGTGGGGTCGGTGAAGGCGGTGCGGTTCCCGTCACCGTCATACTCCCACCCCAACACCTGACTCCCGGTCCCGGTCCCGTTGGAGCGGCGGGTGAGGAGGCCGCGGCGGTCAAAGCACAGTTCGTGCTCGACCGCATACCCCGCCCCACCCGTATGGTCGGTGATAACCACCCGCCGGCCCGCCACGTCACGTTCGATCGCGGCGATCAGTGCACCGTCCACCGACGTCGACGCTTCCCGGCCCGCGGTGTCGTAGGTCCAGGTGGTGGTGTGCCCGTCCGGGTCCGTTTGGGAGAGCTGCCGGCCCGCCGGGTCATACGTCGCGGTCGTGACCCTCCCGAGCGGGTCGGTCACACTATCGACCTGGTCCGTGGCCGTATAGGTGCGGGTGGTCACCCCACCCAAAGGGTCGGTGATGCGGGTGAGGCGGCCGCGGGTGTCGTACTCGAACCGGGTCCGGCCACCCACCCCGTTGACGGTCCCGGTCAGTTCCCCGGCGAGGTTGTATTCGAAGCGGCGGGTCCCGTACCAGGAATCCTGGGAGAAGGTCAGCCGCCCAACCTTGTCGTACCCATACCGGGCCGTCCCCTCCCCCGGCGTATGCCTCGCGGTCAACCGCCCACAGGGATCGTAAGCGAAGGTTTCGACTTCCCCGGTGGGCAGTCTCCTCGCGGTGAGGCGCTGGTCGGGGTCGTAGGACAGTTCCGTGACCGCCCCGACCGGGTCAATACTCTTCCATGGGCGGCCGCAGTGGTCGTACTCGAACCGGGTCACCGCCCCCGTGGGGGAGGTGATCGAGGTGATCTTCCCCGCAGCGTCACGGCCCAGGACCGTCAACCCGCCCTCACCATCGACCAACTCGACCGGGTTCCCCGCACCGTCATAGCTGACCAGTTCCGCGGACCCGTCCGCGAACTCGGCCCGGGTGGGGCGGCCGTACTCATCAAAACTCAAAATCGACGACGCGAAGGCGTCCGTCAGGGACGCCGTCCCGGCCGCCCGATCGGTGACCGCTCCCGTGCGGACACCGGTCGGATCCACGACGGCGGTCAGGGCACCGACCGTGTCGTACTCCCTCACCCAATCATGCCCGGCCGGGTCCGTCACCGAGACGAGCCGGGAGAGGTTGTCATGGGTGAAGCCCCACGACGCCCCGTCCGGCAACACCGCAGCCGTGAGGTTCCCCAGCTCATCAACCACCCGCTCCACGACCCGTCCGAGCGGGTCGGTGGTGCGGGCCAACTCCCCGTTGGGGGCGTACTCAAACACCGTCCGACCCCCATCAGGAGCAACCACCGCAGTGGTCCGGCCCGCGGCGTCGTGCTCAAAAGCCCACACCGCCCCGTCCGGGTCCACCCGACGCACCAACACCCCGGCCTCGTCATAACCGAACCGGGTCTCAGCCCCCGACGGGCTCACCGCCGTCACCGGACGGCCCGCCCGGTCCCGCACAATCCTCGCCACATCCCCGGCGGCGTTGGACGTTCCGGTCACGTCCCCGAACTCGTCGTACTCAAAACCAATCCTGACCCCCACCGGGTCAGTGACCTGGGTCAGGAGCCCGTCCCGCCACACCAGCTCGGTCCGGCCACCCAACGGATCCAGAACCACGGAAGGGTCCCGGGACAGGTCATCAGCGTACTCATAGGCCACGACGGACCCGGACGCGGTCACCAGGGTGGTGATACGGTCCTGCTCGTCCCAGCCGTAGCTCAGGTCAGCGCCTTCCGGGGTCACGGTCCGGATCTTCCGGCCCCGGGTGTCGTAACCGTGGACCGTGACCGCACCGTCACGCTCGGTCAAGGACACCAGATTCGAGTGCCCGTCATAAGACATGGACTGGCGCCGGTCCTCGGCATCCAACACCCCCACCAGGCGGCCCTTCGAATCAGCGACCCAGGAATTCGACCGGGACCCGTCCTCATCAGAGACCACCGTGACCCGGCCCGGTAAATACGCGAACCTCGTCCGCCGCCCATGCTGAGTGACCTGCATGATGACCCGGCCGGCCTCGTCATAGCTGTTCGCGGCCTCCACCACACCCGCAGCAGAAACCACCGAGGCGATCAAGCCCTGCTCGTTCCACCCATACCTACGGGTGCCGGTCTCCGTGCCCACACGGGTCAGCCGGCCCTCGGCGTCGTACCCGTACTCAACCCGGCGCCCATCCGATGAACGAACCACCCCGACCACACCATCAACGTAATCAATCTCCACAAACCGGCCCCGCACATGCACCAACCGGCACACCACACCCGGCACACCGCCGTCGATACCTTCTTGGCGGTGGGCGGAGATGGTCCGGCCGGGCCCTGCCCCGGTCCCGAGCCACACCCCGGCAGTGGTGTACGCCCACCAGCCGCCCTGATTGTCGGTAACGACCAGCACCTCGGTAACACCTTCGGGGACCGAGGTCAGCTCCGCCAACCACGGTGTGCCGGCATCTTCTTGGGTGAGCCAGTAGTTCTCCCCGACGGCGCGGGCCCAACCCGCACCCTCACGCGGGAAGTCCACCGCCCGGCCGTCGGCCATCACCCACCGGCACCCCTCATCAGTGAAGGCCAGGTGCTGGTCCAGCACCGAAGCCCACCCCGGACCAAACACCCCAACAGTGCCCAGGCCCGAACCGAGAGAGTTATACATCCTAGTGACCGCCAAGTCAGCGGCCGCCCCGGCGAACCCCAGATCCGTTTCGGGTTCAATGAAATTCCCCGTGGCCGTGTTCACCGGATCATTGGCATACCCGGACGAGGGCATCGCCCCGGCCGCCGTCGGCGGGTCAATGACCAACCCAGTCCGGGTCCCCGAAACACCCGCCGCGGCCAACGCCTCGTTCACCGCCGCATCCGACAGGGTCGAAACCGCACCCTCACCCCCGGCAGCAGCAAACGCGTCCGCGACCACCAACGCCCACCCCGCGTCCGCCTCATTCGCCGCCAAATACTGCCGGAACGCCGTCACCACACCCGCAGCGTCAATCCGGCCCCACCCGCACCGGTCCGCGAACGAAGACAACTCCGACTCCAAGGACCCCGGCACCGACGCAACACCGTCATCCAGACCACGCGAACCCGCAGCGAAAGTCCGCAACGACTCCGGACGCGCCGAGGACACCCCGCCCCCAAACCCGCCACCCGGGCCAGGGGGCACCCGCGACCCCGGTACCGGGGCTTCGGACGGGAACGACGGCCCACTCCCGGGCTCCATATTCGGACGCGCCTCCTCACCCCAGAGGCTGTCACCAAACTGCTCAAGCCAGTTACGGTTGTTATGCCGCCGCACCCACTCGTTGTTCTCCCGACGCCGGTCATCCTCTTCCCGCGCACGCTCGATCATGGTGCCCACATACCCGGCCACCGTCCGCAACGCCGCGGCCAAAGACTCCGCGTCCCGCGACGCCGTCACCGCGTTCGCCGCGAACACCTCCGAAAAATGCCCCCGGAAATCCTCCCCAGCCGAGGACACCAACGGCGTCCGAGACCCCGAATGCTCCTGGACCCGCGACGCTGCGGACTCAAAAGCACCCTTCACCGACTCAGCAACCCCATACACAAACCGGCCACCATGACCAACACCGGAATCCGGCAACAACGGCATCTCAACGAACTCGGTCACAACCACAGCCCCCACAGAACAAGAACGCGAACAAAACCAACAACCCACAAAAACCGGGACCACAAGAACACCGGCCCTACAAACACACAGCGCAACGGCCGGGCAACCACACCGCACTAACGCGGCACGATCACCCGGCCCTCACACCAACGAACCACAAAATCAGGCCCCGCCACCAGCAGAGAAAATATCCTGCGAAATCTTCTGCAACTGACCCCGCAACTGCTCCAACTCTTCCCTGGCCTTATCCAAAGCAGCCTTCGTCTCCGGCCACGTCGAACCACGGAACTCAGCAGCCAACGGACCATCCCACACATTCGGATCCGACAACACACGACCCTGGGCATCCAACGCCGAAATCTGATCCGTAAACCCACCAG
>NZ_JABMCX010000191.1 GCF_013179505.1 Paenarthrobacter sp. CM16
TTGTTCATTTGGGCTGCAGCCCAGGCCACCGGTGAAACCACCTTGCCCCTCCTGGGCGCTTTGCTGGGCCTGATCACCGCGGCCGGCCTGGGGTACCTCTTGCACCGGGGTGTCCTAAAAGTGAACCTTGGCCGGTTCTTCACGTGGACGGGCGTTGGCCTGATCATCATTGCCGGCGGCGTCCTGGCCTATGGAATCCACGATCTCCAGGAAGCGGGCATTCTTCCCGGTTTGAATAACCTGGCCTTTGACGTCTCCGCAGCCATCCCGCCGTCGTCCTGGTACGGCACCCTGCTCAAGGGCACCCTGAACTTCTCTCCCGCCACCACGTGGCTGGAAGCGGCAGCGTGGGTGCTCTATGTGGTTCCGGTACTGTTCCTCTACCTCCGGGCCAACCGTGCGTCGCCGCCCAAGGCCGCAAACCCCGCTTCAATCCCTGCGGTAGCAACCCAGCGGTAACGCCCCCGGTCTTTCCGGGCAACTCCTGCCCCGCGCCTACCTCCAACCAGAAGGAACCCACCCATGCTCGGATCAGCCAACCTCCGCCGTACCCTTGCCGTGATCGGCGCAGCCGCGGCCGTGCCCTTGGTACTTGCCGGCTGCACAGACAACACCAAGGCCACCGGAGCCACGGACGGTCCCATCCAGGTCAGCAGCACCGCCAACGAGTGCAAGGTCTCCACGGGTACCGCACCCAGCGGCAACCTGACCTTTGCTGTGAAGAATGAGGGCACCGAGGTCACGGAGTTCTACCTGCTGGCTGAGGACGGACTGAGGATCCTGGGTGAAGTGGAGAACATCGGGCCCGGCATCACCCGCAACCTGGTGGTCACAGCTCCGGCCGGCAAGTACAACACGGCCTGCAAACCGGGCATGCAAGGACAAGGCATCCGCGCTTCCTTTGAGGTCACCGAGTCGGGCAACAAGCCCACCGTGGACGCCGATTTCCAGAAGCTCCTGGACAACGGTTCCCAGCAGTACGCCGCCTACGTCAAGGACCAGACAGAGCAGCTGATCGTGGGGACCAAGGCCTTCGCTGAGGCCTTTGCCGCAGGGGACGCAGCCAAGGCCCGCGATCTTTACGCTTCCACCCGCATGCACTGGGAGCGGATCGAACCCGTGGCAGAATCCTTCGGCGATCTGGACCCCAAGCTCGATGCCCGCGAAGCCGACCTTGAGCCCGGCCAGGAATGGACCGGCTGGCACCGTGCGGAGAAGGACCTCTTCCCGCCGGCGGAGTACACAGCCATGACTCAGGCTGAGCGCACTGCCATTTCCACGCAACTGGTGACGGACACCGAGGACCTGGTCACCCGCACCCGCACGGTGGAACTGACCCCGGACAAGCTCGGCAACGGTGCCAAGGAACTCCTGGATGAAGTTGCCACGGGCAAGGTCACCGGTGAAGAGGAGATCTGGTCCCACACCGATCTCTGGGACTTCCAGGCCAACGTCGACGGCGCCCGCATCGCTTTCGAGAACCTGAGGCCGGCCCTTGAACAGAAGGACGCCGAGCTCGCCACTTCCTTGGACGAGAAATTCACGGCCCTGCAAACCGAGCTCAAGAAGCACGCCAAGGGTGACGGCTTTGTCTACTACAACGAGCTAAGCCAGGAGCAGGTCCAGCAGCTTGCGGCCTTGGTCGATTCGCTGGGTGAGCCCCTCTCCAAGCTCACCGCAGCCGTGGTGCTATGAGCGGCTGCCCCTTCGGGCACACCGGCGATCCCGGCAGCAACCCTGCTGAGGCTGAACGCCGGGGCGAGTCCGCCGGCGTCGAACGTTCCGGCGAGCCGGCCGCCGTCGTAAACTCCCGGGAAGCGTCCGACGGCGGTGCTGGCGCCGCCGCTGGAACCGCCACCAAAGGCATGTCCCGACGCGGCTTGCTCTCCCTTGCGGGGGTCGGGGGTGCCGGGGCCGTGGCCGGGCTGGCCGCCGGCTTCCTGGCCCATGACGCCCTGACCGCGGGCGCGGCAGCCGCTGACACCAGCACCGGGGAGTCCGTGGTGCCGTTCTTTGGCGATCACCAGGCCGGCATCACCACCCCGGCGCAGGACCGGTTGCACATGGCTGCCTTCGATGTCACTACCGAGGATCGCAAGGAACTCATCAAGCTCCTCAAAGACTGGACGGCCGCGGCTGAAGCCATGACCACCGGCAACCCCACGGGCAGGACCGGCGCGGTGGACGGGCCCTATGATGCTCCACCGGAAGACACCGGCGAGGCCTTGGACCTGGCGGCCGCCAAGCTGACGCTGACGTTCGGATTTGGCGCCGGACTGTTCGAGAAGGACGGGAAACCGCGGTTCGGACTGGACGGCCGGCGTCCTGAAGCTTTGATTGATCTTCCGCACTTCCCGGGCGACGATCTTCAACCGGGGCGAACCGGGGGCGACATCGTCATCCAAGCGTGCGCCGATGACCCCCAGGTAGCCGTCCATGCCATCCGCAACCTCGCCAGGATCGGCTTTGGAAAGGTCCGGGTCCGGTGGTCGCAGCTGGGCTTTGGCCGAACGTCTTCGACGTCCCGCGCGCAAGTGACGCCCCGGAATCTCTTCGGTTTCAAGGACGGCACCAACAACCTCAAGGTCGAAGACAACACGCTGCTTGATGAGCACGTGTGGGTGGGCTCCGGCCCCGCGGGCGAGCAATGGATGACCGGCGGCAGCTACCTGGTGGCCCGCAGGATCCAGATGCACATCGAAATTTGGGACCGGACCTCTTTGCGCGAACAGGAAGGGCTGATCGGCAGGACCAAGGGAGCGGGCGCGCCGCTGTCCGGCGGAGACGAGTTACCGCACCCGATTTCACCCTGGCCGGCCGTAACGGCGATCCCCTGATTCCCCTCGATGCCCACGTGCGACTGGCCCACCCGGACCAAAATGCCGGCGTCAGGATGCTGCGCCGCGGCTACAACTTCACGGATGGCTCGGATGGGCTGGGCCACTTGGATGCCGGATTATTCTTCATAGCGTTCGTCAAGGATCCCCGGACCCACTATGTCCCCATGCAGCTGACGTTGGCCAAGAGCGACACCCTCTCCGTGGAGTATCTGAAGCACACCGGCTCCGGGCTCTTTGCGGTGCCTCCGGGTGTGCAGCAGGGCGGCTTCATCGGCGAAGGGCTTTTCGCCTGACCGCGTTCAACGGGAACCTAGGACAGTGGGCGCCCGGTCATCCGCTCCAAGCGGCTGATGCGTTCCTTCATGGGCGGGTGGGTGGAGAACATCCTTCGCATACCGCCGCCACGGAAGGGGTTGGCGATCATCAGGTGGGACGCGTTGACCAGCCTCTGGTCCTGCGGGAGCGGCAGCTGGGTGACGCCGGATTCAATCTTGCGCAGGGCTGAGGCGAGTGCCAGGGGGTCGCCGGTGAGCTCGGCCCCGTCTTCGTCGGCGTCGTACTCCCGCGTGCGGGAGATGGCCATCTGGATCAGCGATGCGGCAAATGGTGCCAGCAGCGCCATGGCGATGGTGGCCAGCGGGTTGGCGTTGCGGCGGTCCCCGCTGCCGAAGATGAGCAGCATCTGGCCCACGGACGTGATGACGCCGGCCACTGCGGCCGCCACCGACGACGTCAGGATGTCACGGTTGTAGACGTGCATCAGTTCGTGGCCCAGCACACCGCGTAGCTCGCGGGCATCGAGCAGGTGCAGGATCCCTTCGGTACAGCACACGGCGGCATTTTTGGGATTGCGGCCTGTGGCAAAGGCGTTGGGGGTCATGGTGGGCGAGAGGTAGATCCGCGGCATCGGCTTGTTGGCCCTCACAGAGAGCTCCCGGACGATCTGGTACAGCTGCGGAGCCTGGGCTTCAGTGACCGGGTAGGCGGCCATGGAGCGGATGGCGATCTTGTCGCTGTTCCAGTATCCGTAGGCGGTGGTGCCCACACCGATCAATGCCATGATCCAGATGGGCGTGGTGCTGCGCGTTCCTGCGGCAATGATGGCGCCCAAACCCAACAACACCGCCCACAGCACACCGAAAAGCGCTGCGGTCTTGAGTCCATTGTTGTGTTTATGCACGGTTGCTCTTGCCTCTTTCATCGGCTCTGGCACGGATTCTGTAAGGATTAACGCCGACACCGGTTATCGTGTTCCGTTCCCAGCCTACGGGCCGCTCGCCGCAGGCAGGGCTAAGGCACCGGGTGCTTTGCATCGTAGGCAACGTACGCCCCCCTATTCGCTGGCCAGTCGTGACAATCAAGGACGGGATGTGAGGACCGTCCAACGCTTTCTTCCCACCTGTGGTGCTCCGCTTGGTAGGCTCACCCCGGGGAAGGAGTTGACATGCGCACATCGCGGCAATTGCTGTACCGTTCGGCTTTTTGGGAGATAGCCAGGCCACGTCACCCCCTCACCGCAGGACATGTGCTGATCAGGCTCTCAGACCCCTCAACAGAATTCGCCCACCCTTCAGCCGCCGACTGGCTTTTCTGCCACGGACTGGCCCGCGCCGCCCTGGCAGATGTCCTTGGCTCCACCCGGTGCGCCATCATGTTCGCCCACCAATGGCACCCCCTGGGTTCGGCAATCGGGGAGCCCGTAGCGGAATCTTCCACGCCAACGTTCCACCTGTTCGGGCGATGGGACGGAGAAACCACGACGCCGGGACACCAGTTGTCGCTTCCGGCCCACCGCCGGACCGGCGAAGCGGACCACGATATGGAGGCCACCGACGCTGCTATGCGTGAGTCTTTGCGGCTTGCCCGGCCGGAGGTTGCGGCGGGGCCGGATGCTAAAGCAGCTGCCGCCGTCGAGCCCGTTGCCGCCGTCGAGCCTGTTCCCGGTCCCCTGGTCCGGGCCGTGGACGCAGGACCACGCCACACCGTACTGGAACCTGCCAGGAAACTTGCAGCCATCAGCGAGGTGCGTCCGGCAGAGTTGCTGGCGATCGGTGCAGCGTTGGCCGTTCTTCCCGTCCCCGGAGGTTTCAGTGGAATCAGTTGTGTTGCCTTGGAAGGCCAAGAGCCCGGAGCGCCGTTGCGGGTCCATGCATTGGGCCGATCTGCCGCCGAAGTGGTGAATCCACTGGAAGACTTCCTGGATTCACCAGAAGTTAGCCTTGCCTTATTGTGAACTCCTCAAAATAAGTGTTTCAATGAATGCATGACAGATCACACCGCCGAGCAAGCAGAATGGGCAGCAGCCCTGCATGCCCATGGCCGGCGTGTGACCAAACAGCGGCTGGCGGTGCTCGCCGCAGTCCAGCACCATCCGCACTCTCCGGCAGAAGGCATCCTTGCCGCTGCCCGCAAAGAGCTTCCTGAACTGACGGCGCAGTCCGTTTACGTAGTGCTCAGCGACCTCACGGACCTTCAGATGCTGCGCCGATTCGAACCCCCGCACTCCCCGGCACTCTACGAAACCCGGGTGGGTGACAACCACCATCACGCCGTCTGCATCAGCTGCGGCAAGGTGGAGGACGTCGATTGCGCCGTGGGCCACGCACCGTGCCTCACCCCGCACTGGGATGAGAATTCCAAGCCCATGACCATCCAGATCGCAGACGTCCTGTACCAGGGCATCTGCCAGGACTGCCAGTCCAAACAACAGCTTCCCGTAACTTCCGTAACTCAGAAATAAGAAAAAGGAGAACAATGACTGCCATTTCAACAACCCAGTCAGGTGCCCCCGTAACCTCCGACGCGCACTCGAAGTCCGTCGGCGCTGACGGTGCCATCATCCTCACCGATCACTACCTGGTGGAGAAGCTCGCACAGTTCAACCGCGAGCGGGTCCCGGAGCGTGTAGTGCACGCCAAGGGCGGCGGCGCATTCGGTACGTTCAAGACCACCTCGGACGTTTCGGCCTACACCAAGGCAGCCTTCCTGCAGCCGGGCGTCGAGACGGACATGCTGATCCGCTTCTCCTCCGTTGCAGGCGAGAACGGTTCTCCCGACACCTGGCGTGACCCCCGCGGTTTCGCCGTGAAGTTCTACACCTCCGAGGGCAACTACGACCTCGTTGGCAACAACACCCCCGTCTTCTTCATCCGCGACGGCATCAAGTTCCCGGACTTCATCCACTCCCAGAAGCGCCTCCCGGGCAGCCACCTGCGTGACGCTGACATGCAGTGGGACTTCTGGACCCTCTCCCCCGAGTCTGCCCACCAGGTCACCTGGCTCATGGGCGACCGCGGCCTCCCGGCTTCCTGGCGTGAAATGCAGGGCTACGGCTCGCACACTTACCAGTGGATCAACGCCGCCGGCGAGCGTTTCTGGGTCAAGTACCACTTCAAGTCCAACCAGGGCGTCAAGACCATCACCGGTGACCAGGCTGAGCAGCTTGCCGGCTCGGACGCTGACTTCTACATCCGCGACCTCCAGGAGAACATTGCCGACGGCAACTTCCCCTCCTGGGAACTGCACGTCCAGGTCATGCCTTACGAGGACGCCAAGACGTACCGCTTCAACCCGTTCGACCTCACCAAGGTGTGGCCGCACTCTGACTACCCGCTGATCCACGTGGGCACCATGGAGCTGAACAAGAACCCGGAGAACTACTTCGCGCAGATCGAGCAGGCCACCTTCGCGCCGTCGAACTTCGTACCGGGCATTGCCGCTTCCCCGGACAAGATGCTGCAGGCCCGCATCTTCTCCTACGCTGACGCACACCGCTACCGCGTGGGTACCAACCACGCCCAGATCCCGGTGAACCAGCCCAAGAACCAGGTCAACAACTACAGCCAGGATGGCCAGGGACGTTTCCTGTTCAACTCCCCCTCCACTCCGGTGTACGCACCGAACTCCGTGGGTGGCCCGGCTGCTGTTGAGCCCACCTCACCGGCCGGTGGCTGGGAGAACGACGGCGAGCTCACCCTCTCCGCCCACACCCTGCACGCTGAGGACGACGACTTCGGCCAGGCCGGTACCCTGTACCGCGAGGTCTACGACGACGCTGCCAAGGCCCGCCTCCTGGACACCATCACCGGTGCCGTTGGCGGCGTGAAGAACGCCGACATCAAGGAACGCGCCATCCAGTACTGGACCAACGTTGACTCCGAGCTCGGCGCCAAGCTCCGCGCCAACCTCGGTGCAGGCCAGACCGAGTCCGACGCCGAAGCAGCCAACAAGCTCTAAGCGTCTTTTGCTCCACTGCTTTACCTGATCACCCCGCTGCGGATCTCCGCAGCGGGGTGATCTTTTTGTTTTTCCACATAGCTGCCTTGGACTATGGCTGGGCCGGTAGTGGCGTCTCTAGGATCCTTCTATGAGCACATTCGAAGGCATCCCTACTGCCGCATTCCGCTTTTACGCCGAGCTTGAAGAGAACAACAACCGTGAGTGGTGGCTGGAGAATAAACAGAGGTACGACGCCGAAGTGAAAGGGCCGCTGACCGCCCTCCTTACGGAGTTGGAGCCGCAGTTCGGCCCGGCCAAGATTTTTCGCCCCAACCGTGATGTCCGGTTCTCCCAGGACAAGTCACCGTACAAGACTGCCCAAGGGGCCTTCGCTGCAGGCCAGGAAGGCGTCGGCTATTACCTCCAGATCAGTGCCGACGGCCTGTTGATCGGTGGCGGCTACCACTCCCACACCCCGGCGCAACTGGCGCGATTCCGGGCCGCAGTGGACGCTCCTGACAGCGGACTGGAGCTGCAGGAGATCATCGATGCGGTGGCAGGAGCCGGCTTCGCCATCGAGGGCGAGAAACTGAAGACAGTTCCGCGGGGTTTCGACAAGGACCATCCCCGCGGGGAACTGCTCAAGCACAAGTCCCTGTCAGCGGGCGTTGAGGTGGGCGAACCTGACTGGTTGGCCACTCCCGCAGCCAAGGATGAGATCGCTGCCCGCTGGGAAGTGCTGAGGCCACTGGTTGATTGGGTAAGCGAGCATGCGGCGCCGTGACTGCACGGCTACTGCCCGGAACGTGCCAATGGGCCAAACAGAAGTGGATGAAATAGCCTGTCGGTATGGACGTCATGAATCTAGTGGATTGCTTCGTCATTGAAGTTGGCATGCGCCAGTCATGGCCGTTCGTTGTTTTCTGCGATAACCGACAAACACCTCCGACGGAAACCCGCCTCTATATCGATGCTCAATGGACGATTAACGAGACCACGGATTCTGGGGACTCCGACGGGACCAGCTGGATGATTTCCGCCGTGGAACTGAACGCCGCCACCGTCAGGAATGTGCTGCTTGACACTGACCAAAACCTCCGCATTGAAACCATTGATGGCGACTCGCTAACAGTTTCAGGAGAGGCATCACGCACAACAGTGGGGCCACCTTGGTGGTTCGCCCCAACACGAAGTCTTTAATTCCCAGATACCTTTCGTTGCAAAAACTGCTCCCCGGGAGTCAGGCCCGAATTTCTCAGGTCGACTTCCGGGGAGCAGTTAATGAACGAACTTGCTGCGGCTGTGGGCTGCCTTTCCCGCAGCTGCCTTTCCCGCAGCTGTCTGACCAGCTGCGGGGATTGGACTAGACCTTGGTGTAGCTGTCCTCGTCCTCGTCGCCCTTGCGCTGGGTGCTTTCAGGAGTACCGTCCACCGAGGCCTTGGCTGCGGCGAACTTCTCGTTGAGCCGCGAGTGACGCTGGCCGTAGGCGAAGTAGATGGCCATACCGATGACCAGCCAGATCGCGAAGAAGATCCAGGTTTCCACGGCCAGGTTGGTCATGAGGTAGAAGCAGAGGACTGCCGACACCCACGGCAGGACCTTGCCGAACGGGACCCGGAAGGCGGGCTTGAGGTCCGGGCGCTTCTTACGCAGCACCAGGATGCCCAGGCTGACCATCACGAATGCGGAAAGCGTTCCGATGTTGATCATCTCCTCGAGCAGGTCCACCTTGGTGACCCCTGCCACGAGGGCTACGGCTGCACCACAGATGATCTGCAAGCGGGCCGGCGTCGAGCGCTTTTCGCTGGTCTTGGACAGTGAACGCGGCAGGAGACCGTCGCGGCTCATGGCCAGGACCACGCGGGACAGGCCCATGAGCAGCACCATGATCACCGTAGTCAGGCCCACCAGGGAACCGAACGCGATGATCTTGGCAGCGTCCGTATTGCCCACGGCCTCGAAGGCTGTGGTCAGGGTGGGGTTCTTAACCTCGGCCAGCTGCGTGTAGGAAACCATGCCCGTCAACGCGAGGGAGACCAGGATGTACAGCAGCGTAACCACCGCAAGGCCACCGAAGATACCGCGCGGCAGGGTCTTCTGCGGGTTCTTGACCT